>JAKMEB010000144.1 GCA_022426185.1 Schleiferiaceae bacterium | reverse complement strand
AAACGAAGGTGATGGCTACGATGTAATGGTGGTAAGCGAGAAAGGTTATGGAAAACGTTCCTCACTTGACGATTATCGCATTACAAATCGCGGAGGTAAAGGTGTTAAAACCATTACCGTTACAGATAAAACTGGCGAGCTGGTTTCATTGAAAGCCGTGACCGATGAGGATGATTTAATGATTATTACGAAGAAAGGAACGATGATTCGCATGGGTGTTAACACACTTCGTGTTATGGGGCGTGCTACTCAGGGGGTTCGATTAATCAACCTTCGTAATGGTGACGAAATTGCTTCTATAGCAAAGGTTCCTGCTTCTGAGGTAGAGGAAGAACTGCTTGATGCTGAGGGTAACATAATCAATGCTACAGAAGGAGAGGAGGGTGCAGCAGCACCAGAAGCTTCATCTGAGAGCGAAGATTAAATACAGTATACTGCAATTATGGCGCGGTGTTTGTTCTCCAAAAGAAACACACATTAGTGACCTTATTTTTTAAAAATTGAAATTTAGAACAATGAAAAAAGTACTCGTGGCCTTATCGATGGCTATTACATTAGGTCTTTCCGCACAGGAAGCACCTAAAGTTACTAGTGCGATCATCGCATTAAGAGGCAATGAATTAGTAGAAGCGAAAGGCTTTATCGATGAAGCAAGTGAAATCATCGCTGGTAAGAACCAGGCAGAAGTCAAGGAAAAAATCTTATCGAAGTTCCATTACAACAAATCTTTGATTTACTCTAAGATTGCCGCTTCACCGGATGCAGCTATTAAGGCGCTGGATGAGAATGCTAACGATGTTGCAGCTCAAAGCATTTTAGATTTGATCAAATTTGAATCAACGGCTAAAAAGCAGCCTTACTCAGATGATGCCATTCAAAACATACCTAACATCGCATACAATTACCTCATTGAGGCAAGCGCAGCGTACGAGGCAAGTGATTTCGAAGGAGCTTACAATGGTTATATGAGCGCTTTTGAACTCAAGAAAAATGAGCTTTTAGGTGAATTCGCCAGCCTCGATACTGGACTGTTATTCAATGCGGGGATAATTGCAGGTCAATCTGGTAACGTAGAAGCTAGTGTTGAAGCGTTCCGCAGCTGTTTAGACTTAGGATATAAAGGAATCACTTTCACTGCCACATATGTGGCGAGCGGTGCTCCGCAGCAATACCCAAATAAGGCTGCCATGGAAAAAGATCTAGAGCTTGGGTTAGCAACGGACCCAGTCGTTGGAGATGATGTTCGTCCAAGCGTTTACATCAGTTTGATCAATGCGTACAAGAAATTGGAAGACGCAAAGAAATATGAAGGCGTATTGAGTGAAGCTAGAACTATGTATCCTGAGAACAAGGATTTACTGGACATCCAGCTGCAATCTTTCCTTGATAATAAAGATTACGATGGTGCTTTAGCCAATCTTGACGAGGCCATTGAAAAGAGCCCTACTAAAGGAATTTATCACTTTGTTAAAGGAAATATTCTTCAGACTGAATTGAAAGATCTAGATGCTGCGCTTACCGAATACAAGCGTGCTGTAGAGTTGGATTCCACTTTGAGTGATGCAATGTACATGTGCGGCTTGGTATATATTGATCGTGCAAATGAGATCACTGAGCAGATGAACAACCTTGGTTTGAATGAAACGCGTAAATACAATGCGCTTAAAGACAAACAGAAAGGTGTTTTTGAAGAAAGCTTGCAGTACTTCGAAAAGTCGTACGAGATGAATCCAACCGATATGGATATTGTTCGCGCCTTAATGGAAGTGTACCGTAAAGTAGGTGATTACCAGAAATCTATGGACATGAAGAGTGTTATAGAAGCAGCCGGAGAGTAGACACATACATTTAGAGTATTAGAAGACCTCAGTAATTCACACTGGGGTTTTCTTTTGTCTCTCACGTAGTAAGGTTATAATATATATTATGTTAAATAGTGTTTTTCCATAGCAAGTCTGCCTACTCCATAGTGCGTTTTGCACCTCGTTTCATTGTACCCTTCGTTTTACTGTAATTATCCCTTGAACTGGCCATTTGATCTTCGTAGCGAGGATCTGGAATAATCGCAATTTTATACAAGGCCGAAGCCTCGATACTGTAAAAGCCAAATTCTTCAACTACACGGCCCTGAACTTTATAGAGCCCTTTACCACGGAATGGAAATTGAGCGGCAATATTTGGAAAATGTACGCTGTCTAGAAAATCGCCGTTCTGATCTACAAATGTGGCGAAATTCATGCGGTCTCCTTTTTGTGTCTTTGTATCCTTAACAGTGACCAGATACCCATAAGCAATCACAAAATGTCCCAATTTTTCTTGCAGCTCTGCGGCTGTCGTTCCTTGATCCAGTGGTTCATCAGCCAGTAAAAACGGATCTGCTAATGGGAAACCTAGTAATTCTATCTCATCGAAAGCGCGTTCTAACGAAGATTGCTCCAAAAGCGGCACCTTATAGTCGTGCGAACTGACCGTTCCCTTAAATAAACTGGGCGCTGCAGCTGGTAAATCTGAATGTTTGTGTCCCTTGAGCATGTGGTGCGCCTCCCACAATAACGTTTGTTTAGCAATACCTGTAAACCTAAAAGCGCCTATTCTGATGAGCAGTGTTAATTGATCTATGCCTATAGCGACGCGGTCTATAAAATCTGTAAGGTTACTGAAAGGCCCTCCCTCCTGTCTTTCACGACCGATTGTTACTCCTACGGTTTCGTCTAAGCCATGCAGCAAAACAAAACCCAGATAGATTATTGTTCCGCGAATAACCGTGGGGTAATCGCCCTGCTGTACGCAAGGAGCTGCTACTGTCCCGCCAAGCTTTCTGGCCTCATGTACATAAAACTCAGTACTGTAAAAACCGCCGAAGTTATTGATGACAGCGACCATATACTCTAGTGGATAATGTGCCTTCAAATAGAGACTTTGATAACTCTCTACAGCATATGAAGCACTGTGTCCCTTAGCAAAAGCATAGCCTGCAAAACTTTCTATTTGACGCCAAATGTCTTGTGCTAATTCTGGGCTGTATCCACGGGCTTTACAATTCTCAAAGTATTGATTTTCAACACGTTTAAACTCATCTCTTGAACGAAATTTTCCAGACATCCCGCGGCGTAATACATCGGCTTCACCCAAGGACAAACCTGCGAAATAATGAGCCACTTTAATCACATCCTCTTGATACACCATTACCCCGAACGTATCTGGCATAATATCAAGCAATACTGGGTGCGCATCTTGACGTCGTTCTGGATCTGTAAAGCGCAATATGTATTCGCGCATCATCCCGCTGTTACTAACACCTGGCCGGATAATAGAGCTAGCGGCAACCAAACCCAGGTACGTATCCACCTTTAATTTCTTAAGTAACATGCGCATTGCAGGTGATTCTACATAAAAACAGCCCATAGCGCGACCGTTGCGCAAAATTGATTTGATTTTCTCATCCTGCTTGAAAGCTTGTAGGTTCCGGATGTCTAAGAGTGTATCCTCTGGTTTGTTCTTACGGACAATGTGCAATGCATCTTGAATCTTCGAAAGTCCGCGCTGACTAAGAATATCGAATTTATGAAGTCCTATATCTTCCGCCACAACCATATCAAACTGAGTAGTAGGAAACCCCTTAGGCGGTAAAAACGTACCCGTTTGATAATGAATGCTCTTCTCAGCAATCAAAATTCCTCCAGCATGGATGCTTAAATGACTTGGAAATCCCTGAATGTAAGTGCTATAGCGCAATACCAGGTGCCCCAATTGGTCCAGTTCATTACTGTTAAACTTCCCCCTACTCAATTTATCGATCTCATGCTTAGGCAGACCAAACACCTTCCCCAGTTCGCGAACCACCGCACGGTATTGAAACGTATTGTACGTGGCCAGTAAGGCTGTATGTGGGAAGCGTTTAAATATGTATTGGGTGATATCATCTCGATCGCGCCACGAAAAATCGAGATCAAAATCTGGAGGAGATGTCCGGTACAGATTGATGAAACGTTCAAAATACAAGTCCAATTCAATAGGATCGACATCGGTGATTTTCAACAAATAGGCGACAATACTATTGGCTCCACTCCCACGCCCAACATAGAAATAGCCGCGCTTTTGAGCATAATTGACAATATCCCAGTTGATCAGAAAGTAGGATACAAAATTCTTCTTTTCAATAAGTTCCAATTCCTTCTCAATACGCTCTTTTACTTTGAAGTCTACCGTTGGATAGCGGTAAGGTATACCGTCGTAAGCCAATTTCTTAAGCAGTCGTAAATCTTTCTGTTTTGAACCGGTATAGGTCTGTAAATTCAGTGAGGCTTCGCCAGGCAACTGGACATTACAATCCTCTAGTACCTGCTGCGCTTGACGTAGTAAGTAGGGTACTTCCCTATAGGCGCTCAGCAATTCACCATTAGATAGGTAGCGGTCTGCTTCCTTTGCTTGTTTCTCCTTTGAAAGTTTACTCAGTAAGGTATTTTCGTCAATAGCACGCAATAAGCGGTGTGCATTGTGGTCTCGCTTTCCTCTAAAAGTTGCAGTGGGCATTGCAATGAGCTTATGCTGACGGTAAACATGCGGCGAAAGGTGTAAGAAGCGCAACTGCTCTACCCCTATTCCTATAAGTTCGTTTGATGCCAGTGGCGCATCGGGCGGAAGACTTTCTAAAGGATAAATGATCCAGGCGTCTTTAAGTGCTGCGACCGGAGCGCGAGATGAAAAACGCTGCTTTCGATGAAGGTGTTCCGATAGATGATCATTAATTTGACGAAAGCCTTCCCAGTTTTTCGCCAGTGCTACATAACAAGGTGTTATTCCATTTCTAAAATCTACTCCAACGACCGCACGCTTTTTAGCATGATTGCGCAAAAGATACAGCACGGTCATACATGCCGAAGTGTTATTAATATCAGTGATGGCCATCGCGGGCCATGGCTGGCTTTCAAAGAATGCCAGCCATTCTTTGGGCGAAAGCACCCCATAACGCAAGCTGTAATAACTGTGCGAATTCACTAACATCTCTCCTGTTTTTGTAGTCTAGAAGCCTAAATCCAGCTTGCGTTGACGTGCTTGCGTCATCCCCATTCCTTGTAAGCCAAGGTGGGTATGAATTTCATAGTCGTACTCCGTAACTAAACGTTGTCCTATGGGCTTGAGTAATTCCGGTCCATTACTCCTAGGATTTTTTATTGCAGCTGATATTGGATACGCATTAAGTTCTTCAGCAGGATATGGAAATAGTAAATCTGTCACCTCTGCTAATGGTGTGGTAGGGTCTAACCAGATAGATTCATCTTCTTCATTAAGAATGACTGGTGACCGGTGGTGATTTATGGCAGCTGTAATTTTATTACTTACTGTAGTAATAATCGCAAAACTATCGACCATCTCCCCAGTATCTGGATTTATCCAGGTGTCGTACAATCCTGCGAAAGCGAAAGGAGCTCCATCTCTTTTGTAGACGACATAAGGCTTTGACAAACGTTCCTTTTGTGGTCCCTCTATAAACCCATCTGCCAGTACCAGACAGCGTTTAGAACGAATACTCTGTCGGAAGGCGGGCTTAACTGTAATGCCTTTTGCACCACGATAAGTAGGATTGTTTTCCTTGTTGTGATCTCCTTCTGAGCGGGCATTAAAAAGGTGAAACGGCTTCTTTGCCCAATACGGAGTGAATCCAAACTGGTAATGCTTTACACGGTCGGAATGCTCCTGTGTAATCACAGGTGCCAATGTTCCTATACCGATATTCGTATGGGGTGTAAAGAGTTCAGGACGCTCTACGAGTGCACTGAACCGCTTCTCTACTGCCTTTACTTTACTAATAGCTACATATCTACCACACATATTATTCTCTCTATTTGTCTACGTTTACTGATGTCTGTTTGCTAAAAGCGGTGGTGGCTCACCGTTAAATGGATTTGTTCTTCCTATGGTTTTAGCACCTAGGGAAACTGCACGCAATACGGAGCGATCGCCAAACCGTTGTCGTATATGATCCATGGCATTATAGAGTTTACTGAGCTCTTCACTCTCTTCAAACAAATTCATTTGATACCCCCCACCTACTAGATGAGAGAAGCGAACACCTACTAAACGAACCAGTAACCTACGTTCAAAGAGCTTTTGAAAGAGTTCCTTTACCTTAGGAATAAGTAGGTGATCGGCTGCGGTATAAGGTATACGAGCCTGAAGTGTATGGGTATTAAAATCAGAATACCTGATTTTAACGGTAATGCAAGAAGTTAGCTTATCACCACGACGCAACTGATAAGCAAGATTCTCTGTCATAGCGACGATAATTCCTTCAAGCTTAACCACATCTATAGTATCCTTAGCAAAAGTCCGTTCTGTTGAAATGCTCTTACGCTCTTGATAAGGAACAACCGCGCTTTGATCAACGCCTTGAGCCTTGTGCCAAATCACTGCACCGTGCTTACCCATGACACTCTGCATCATATCCAATGGCATTTCTTGCAACGTTTGAATACGGCGTACTCCAAGATTTCGAAGAGTCTGGTAGGTCTTCTCGCCCACCATAGGAATCTTACGAACGGATAAAGGCGCTAGAAATGGACGCTCTAGTCCCTTTTGAACAAAAATCTTATTGTTTGGCTTAGCTTCACCTGTGGCGACCTTACTAACCGTTTTATTCAAGGATAGACCAAAACTAATAGGCAATCCTGTTTCATGTATTACACGGTCTCTTAGCTCACTCGCAAATTTGAAGTTTCCAAAAAAACGATCCATACCGGTTAGATCCACATAAAATTCATCTACTGATGTCTTTTCATAGACAGGTACATCCTCTTTGATAACATCAGTAACCAAGTTGGAGTATTTACTGTAATTCACTGAATTCCCTCGAATAATAATGGCCTCTGGGCATAGGGAACGAGCCATACGCATAGGCATAGCAGAATGTACTCCAAACTTCCTGGTCTCATAACTACAAGCGGCAACTACCCCACGGTCGCCTGTACCACCAATGAGTATAGGCTTACCGTTCAAGCGGCTGTCCATCAAACGTTCAACGGAAACGAAGAACGTATCAAGGTCCATATGTAGAATGGAGCGGTCCATGTATTAAGATTTAGTTAGTTACGTAAGGACCCACCACAGACACTTCGAGCGGCTCTAAGGCCGCTCAAAAACACAATGGACGAAGGTCTTTTTACGTGTTAATTAGTTGTCTTTAAGATGATTCATCTCTTTTTTGAGGTCTGCCATCATATGCATGATCTGAGACATTTCCTGGCCCGTACCTGCTGCAGGAAGTTCAAAGCTGGTATAACCAACTGCTTTCCAAACCTCTACCAACCGATCTACAGGAACGGTATAAGGTGCGAACTGTGGATTATCCGATTTTAGCATTAATTCACCGATGTGGAGGTTATTAATAACACGCTTGTATACAACACCTTCGTCTTTCGTAATCAAAACATGACACTCATCATTACGAATAGACTTCCAATCTTGGATGTATTCCGTAATCACATAAGCCCCTGGTTTGATAGGAAGCATACTTTCCCCTCTAATCTGAAAAACTCTGTAGGTACGATCCTGAGGCAGTTCAGGAAAGGGCATGGAAAAACGCGGTAGTGCACCAATATAATCGGCATCACCATAGCCACTAAGATATCCTGCAGAAGCTTTGACAGGAACTAACGTTCCTAGCTCTCTCTCATCTGTACCGTCGACTACAACAGGTAATATACGTAACTGAGCACCACTAATATCCGCTTTGGGAATACTGCTCGATCCCGAAAGATCCTTATTTACAAAATCATCCAGGCGTACCTGAAAGTAAGCCGCTAGATGCTGTAGTGTATGCAGACGGGGTTCCGCCCTACCTTCTTCATACGCACCTATCATGGCGCGTTTTACACCGATTTTAGTAGCCAGTTGCTCCTGTGTGAGCGCCTCCTTCTTACGAAGGAATTTAAGATTGTTTTTTACGTAGTTCATAAGGCCGTATCTTTAGTACGTCAAGAAAAGCAATAGAGCGTTCCTTATTGACTATGCTAATTTAGTTAGAATTCTAATATTTTCATCATTACTACTGCTAATTTTTTTTGCACGTGGATTTAGAATATGCTTTAAATGAAATCGATAGCGCTAAAGAATGGCACTACGCGCCACTTGTAGCAGCCGGAATAAAGGATCCTAAAACACTGGATGCTATCATCGAACGGGCATTTAACGGCACAAAGAAAGAACGGATGCGAGGCTGTTGGATCCTGCACCATATCAGCGATAGTAGACCCGAGCTTTTTTATAAGAAGGAGCGTGAAATGATTGCCCAATTGGACCAAATGAAGACCGATGCAGAGGCACGATTTATCTTACGCTACTATTCAAAATATCAATTGCCTCGATACGACGAATGCGAAGGGCTGTTAGTTGATTTTAGTTTTATTACTATCATTACACCAAGCCAAGCTTCGGCGCCTAGGGCATTTGCTATGAGCATTGTACATCGAATGCTAAAAAAATATCCAGAACTGGCTTCAGAATTAGCTCAAAGCATAGAAATAGCCTGTGAACATGGTACACCTGGTATGAAAAATCGAGGCAATAAAATTCTAAAGGACTTAATGAAGAAAGGGTTAATCTAAAGGATAGCCAGCCATTGCATTTCCCGCGAGAAAACCACCGGTCCAAGCTGCCTGAAAATTAAACCCTCCGGTAATTCCGTCAATATTTAAGATTTCACCTGCAAAGTAGAGATTCCTGCAAACTCGTGAATTAAACGACTTAAAGTCCACATCGCGAAGATCCACTCCGCCCGCAGTTACAAATTCATCCTTAAAGGTACTCTTGCCTGAAATCTGGAATACGGCACAACAAAGTTCCGAAACCAAACTCTTAAGATCTTTTCCCGAAAGATCACCCCATGTTGCTGTGCTCTTTATACCAGCACCAGTGACCATTGACTTCCAAAGTCGAAGTGGAATACCATAATGTGCATGGTTTCCAATTCTTTTTTTACCGCTGTGCTTCTTTTCCTCATTGAAATCGTTAAGTACCTCATCTTCATCACGACCAATCCAATTGATCATAATAGGAAAACGGTAGAAACGATCGTTTAATTCTCTTGCTCCCCAAGCACTAAGACGCAAGATTGCCGGACCCGAAAAACCCCAATGCGTAATAAGTAAAGGTCCTGAAGCCTCTAGATCAGAAGCTGCAACTTGAACGGTTGCATTAGGCACACTAATACCACTCAACCCTTTAATTCGCTCGTCTTTACTATTGAAAGTGAACAACGAAGGGACGGGCAGCACAATTTTATGACCCAATTTTTTAAGGTTATCCCAAACGGCTTTTGAAGATCCAGCTCCAATCATCAATTTGTCAGCGACATACGTTTGCCCCGGTATAGTATGCACTTCCCAGCGCTCATCTTCTCGCTGGACAAAAGACTTCACACCAGAACTTGTATGTACCTTAATTCCGGTAGCGTCTGCGATTTCCTTAAGACAATCTGCGATAGTTGCAGAAGAATCTGTAACTGGAAAAACGCGGTTATCGGCCTCAATCTTCAATTCTACTCCGCGATCCGCAAACCATTCCATGGTATCTCCTGGTTGAAATTTATGAAACGGTCCCAGTAGCTCCTTCTCACCTCTTGGGTAATGAGTGACCAATTCACGGGGGTCAAAGCAAGCGTTAGTCACATTACATCGACCGCCGCCAGAGATCAATACTTTTCCTAAAACATCTTTTCCTTTTTCAAGGATAATGACTTTCGCATCAGGCTGCGCCTCTGCACAAGCTATGGCCGCGAAATATCCCGCAGCGCCTCCACCGATTATGATTACTTGATCTGACACACCTCAAAATTACGA
>JAKMEB010000152.1 GCA_022426185.1 Schleiferiaceae bacterium | reverse complement strand
CGGTGTAAATCGAAGATGGCTAATCCGGCACTGACGCTGACGTTGAGGCTGTGTTTGGTGCCAAACTGGATGATTTCAACCACATCGTCACAAACATCCACAACCTCCTGCGCAACACCAATGACCTCATGTCCTAGGACTAGTGCAGTAGGTGCTTCCGGCGTGTAATCCCTCAGGTCGACACTGTTTTCCGCTTGCTCGAGCGCTGTAATGCGGTACCCTTCTGCTTTTAATAGCTTTAGACAGCTCATTGTATCCTCATGTTGGGTCCACGGCACACTTTCTGTTGCCCCGAGCGCGGTTTTTTCTATTTCTGGATGCCCAGGAATAGGGCTAAGTCCGCAGAGGTGAATATGGGCCACTCGAAAGCAGTCAGCAGTGCGAAAAAGACTGCCGATGTTGTGCATAGAACGGACGTTGTCACTAACTATGACCAGCGGTGTTTTTTCCGCTTTTTTGTAGTCTTCGGGAGATAATCGGCCCAATTCACTGTTTCTAAGTTTTCTCATCGCTCGGAAGCCCTTACATTTGAAGTTCCGACAGTTGCGTTGGAACGAGAACACAAAGTAAGGGTAAATGGCCAAAAAACCGGCAAAGAAGCAGACGCCAATGATGCGTCAATACGATGAAATTAAGGCGAAACATCCGGAAGCGATGTTGCTGTTTCGTGTAGGTGACTTCTATGAGACTTTTGGAAGCGATGCGGAAAAGGCATCGAAAACATTGGATATTATTCTTACCAAACGCTCGAACGGTTCTGCCTCAGAGATTGCCTTAGCTGGCTTTCCTCATCACGCACTTCAGACCTATTTACCAAAATTGGTCAAAGGCGGCCATCGCGTAGCTATCGTCGACCAGCTTGAAGATCCCAAAACGGTGAAGGGTCTCGTGAAAAGAGGGGTGACGGATATGATTACGCCTGGAATCAACCTGAACAACGACCTGCTCAGCGGTAAAGAGCACAACTACCTCGCAGCAATTTATCCGCCAACAAAAGGCCAATGGGGGTTGTCCATCGTAGACATATCTACAGGAACATTTCATTACGCTCAAGGAACCGAACAAGCCATTTTGAATGCGCTAACTACCTATGCGCCTAAAGAGGTGATTCACCCGAAGGATATGCCACGGGAGCTGCGGTTGCGGTTGAACCGCGATTTTTACCTGTTTGGTGTAGATGCTTGGGCTTGGGAAGCGAATTACACGAGCGAACAACTCACTACTCATTTTAAGACGAAAGGGCTAGCAGGGTATGGTCTTGCGCAAGGAGATGCCGGAGCGGTAGCTGCGGGTGCCATTTTGCACCACCTGAAGCGTTCTGAAATGGCCAACCTTAACCATATAACCACCCTTTCGCGTGTGTCTTTAGAAGACTTCATGTGGTTGGACGGTTTTACAGTACAAAACCTAGAACTCTTCTACCCAAGCAGTCCAGGCGGCGTAAGTACTTTGAATGTCATTGACCAGACCGGAACTCCGATGGGTGGCCGGTTATTGCGGACTTGGATGAGTCTTCCGCTCTTAAACATAAATGAGATCACTGCCCGTCAAGAGGCCATAAGTCAACTGCTTGAAATGCCTGAAGTTCGGGTGCAACTGCGTGCGGTATTGAATGGCCTCCCGGATATGGAGCGCTTGTGCAGTCGTGTTTCGACAGGCCGTATTTCGCCTAAAGAAATGGCCCGATTACGTCATGCGCTGGATACCGTCGCTGAGGTTTGGGGATTAGTTGAATCAAATGTATTGGACGTCCCAGAACAAGCTCCAGCTTTAGTGCCCGAACTGCGCAATACGTTGCGTGAAGCACTGGTAGAAGATCCTGTAGTGATCATCGGTAAGGGCGAAAGTATCCGTAGCAGTTACGATGAGGAATTGACCCGATTACGTGGGCTATTGAACGATGCAACGAGTACGCTCGAGTCTATTCGCGCTCGCGAAGCAGAGGCTGCAGGAATCCCTTCCTTAAAATTGGCTTTTAACAACGTTTTTGGCTACTACCTTGAAGTGCGAAATTCGCATAAGGATAAAGTACCGGAAGAGTGGCACCGTAAGCAAACACTGGTGAATGCAGAGCGTTACATCACGGATGAATTGAAGAAATTCGAAGTTGAGGTGCTCGGCGCTGAAGAAAAAATTAAGGCCATTGAAACACGTTTGTTTGAGGCTCTAGTGGTCAAAGTAGCTGCTGAGGTTTCTGACTTATTACACAGTGCACGTTGGGTGGCCACATTGGATGTGTTGCTTTGTTTCTCTGAGGTGGCCTTGAATAACGATTACGTTCGACCAGTCTTCACCGAAACTCAGGAATTGGAAATTAGCAAAGGACGTCACCCTGTGATTGAAAAGGTCTTGCCGGAAGGCCAACCGTACATAGCTAATTCACTGGAGATGAATGCGGAAGCCTCAGCCATTGCAATGATTACGGGTCCCAATATGAGTGGTAAGAGTGCGCTGTTGCGTCAGACCGCACTGATTCAAATTCTCGCACAAATAGGGGCTTTCGTTCCAGCAAAATCTGCTCGTTTGCCCATCATGGACCGATTATTTGTTCGTGTAGGCGCTTCCGACAACCTCAGTAAAGGTGAAAGTACCTTCATGGTGGAGATGAATGAAACAGCCACTATTTTGAACAATATCAGTCCAAGAAGTTTGGTGATTTTAGATGAAATTGGCCGAGGAACCTCAACTTTTGATGGCGTGAGCATCGCATGGGGAATTGCGGAATATCTGCACCAGCATCCGGCGCAGCCTCTAGTACTTTTTGCTACGCACTACCACGAGCTCAACGAAATGGCACATGATTTTTCTAAAGTTCGCAACTACCATGTCGCAGCCGAGGAGCACGACGATACCATCGTTTTCACGCGTCAGTTAAAACCGGGCGGCACAGCACATTCCTTCGGTCTTCATGTGGCGAAACTTGCGGGCATTCCAGGGTACGTGGTGCACCGCGCTTCGCAAGTTTTAGGCGGTCTTGAAGCGCATAGATCTTCTGAAAGTCAGCCCGATGGAGTAGCAGAAAGTGGCCAATTAAATTTCTTTTCACTAGACCGTCCAGAGCTCGAAGAGGTTGCAGATGAACTCATTGGATTGAACCTGGATGAACTCAAGCCTATAGAGGCTTTAATGCTTCTTCATACCCTGAAAGAAAAAGTTTCGAAAAAATAGCAGGCATTATTGCAAGTAATAATTACTGCTGTATATTTGCCGTCCCGAACGCGAAAGTAGCTCAGCTGGTAGAGCACGACCTTGCCAAGGTCGGGGTCGCGGGTTCGAATCCCGTCTTTCGCTCAAGAGCCCTCCTGTACGGGAGGGTTTTTTATTGGAGCCCCGGTGGTGGAATTGGTAGACACGCCGGACTTAAAATCCTGTGGACAGTAATGTCCGTGCCGGTTCGACCCCGGCCCGGGGCACACCTAAAACCCATCCGTTCGCGGATGGGTTTTTTTGTTGATTTCTCCGTGAATAACCCGTTACTTCTTTACGTGGGATTTCGGTCCGGCAAAGCCATCTTTGTTACATGCAGCAATACCACGATCTTGTTAAACGCGTTCTAAAAGAAGGCGTACAGAAAGGAGACCGCACGGGTACAGGAACACTTAGTGTTTTCGGCCATCAAATGCGCTTTGATCTCCAAGAAGGTTTTCCCTTACTAACGACTAAAAAGGTGCACGTAAAAAGCATCTTGCACGAGCTGTTGTGGTTCTTGCAGGGCTCGACGAACATCGAATATTTGACTCAAAATAAGGTTCGTATTTGGGACGATTGGCCCTACGCCTCTTATAAAAAAAGCACTGATTTTGCTGGAGAAGACATCCGCGGTTTTGCCGAACGCGTTGCAACGGATAAAGCATTCGCGGCGAAATGGGGAGAATTAGGCCCAGTATATGGGTATCAATGGCGTTCTTGGCCGGCACCGAATGGTGGAGCTGTGGACCAGATCCAGCAGGTTGTTGATCAAATCAAAAACAATCCCAACAGCCGTCGCATCATTGTGAATGCGTGGAACGTAGGTTTTGTGGATCAAATGGCCTTGCCGCCTTGTCATGCTTTCTTCCAGTTTTATGTTGCGGACGGTAAGCTTTCATGTCAATTGTACCAGCGCAGCGCAGACATCTTCCTTGGCGTACCCTTCAACATCGCTTCTTACGCTTACCTAGTCCACATGGTGGCGCAGGTATGTGATTTAGAGGTAGGCGATTTTGTCCACACCTTAGGAGATGCTCATATTTATAACAACCATATCGAACAATTAGAATTGCAATTGACAAGGGATTTCCGTCCTTTGCCTCAATTAAAAGTAAATCCTGAGGTGTTAAATATCTTTGACTTCACCTACGACGACTTCGAGATTGTTGGTTATGATCCGCACCCTCACATTGCGGGTAAAGTTGCTGTATAATGGTGTTGAAAGCTATCGTCGCCTACGGCGAAAATCGTGTCATTGGTAAAGACAACGATCTTATCTGGCATTTACCGGATGATCTTAAACATTTTAAGCATCATACTGCGCGAAAAACGATCATCATGGGTCGCAAGACTTGGGACAGTTTAGGTGGTCGACCGCTACCGAAACGCCGTCATATCGTAATAAGTCGACAAGCGGACTTCAAAGCTGAGGGATGTGAGTCTGTACAAAGTCTTGAAGCAGCGTTAGCGTTGGTGAAAGATGAGACTGATGCGTTTATAGTGGGCGGTGCACAGATTTATGAATTGGCCCTCCCGTACCTGGATATTCTTGAAATCACAGTAGTTCATGCCAGTTTAGACGGCCATGTCTATTTCCCGGATTGGGACAAAAGCCCGTTCGAATGCATAGCATCGCTGCACCATCCTGCAGACGCAAATCACGAATATTCCTTTACCTTCGAAACTTGGAAACGCAAGGCATAGGCCTTTAAACATAAACCCCTGAGCATGAATAAAGCAATTTTAGCGTTGCCGCTAGTTTTAGCGGCTTGTACAGCGCCAGATCAGGCAGTCGTCGTAGATGCCTTTGACGTCAATTATTTAGATACTTCGGTCGCACCGTGTGAGGATTTCTTTCAGCACACTGCAGGCGGATGGATCGATGAAAACCCAATTCCGGAAACTGAAACGCGCTGGGGTAGATTCAATGAGTTGATTGAAACCAACAAACACCGTCTAAAGACAATCCTGGAAGAAGTTAGTGCGGGGACCTATGAAAAAGGTACGGATGAACAGCTGATCGGTGACCTCTTCGCGAGTGCAATGGACAGTCTAGCGCGCAACGAAGCAGGATTAACTCCATTAATGCCGTACCTCGAAGAAGTAAGTGACGTAGCGTCTCTAGAGGAACTCTTTACGTTGATGGGTGAGAATAAGTTTAACGGAATTGGTGCACCACTTTCGATGTACGTAAGCACAGATGCGAAAAATTCCTCAGCACATGCTTTGTATGTTGGCCAGAGTGGAATCGGTTTGCCAGACCGCGATTACTATTTAAGAGAAGATAGTGCCAGTTTAGTGCTGCAACAGCAATACCGTGATCACATCGCGAAAGTTTCCGCTCTAGTCGGTAAAGACTGGGACGTAGATGCCATCTATAATCTAGAAAAAGCCATGGCACAAGCCATGAAGAGCCGCGTCGAAATGCGTAATTCAGTCGCACGTTACAATCCCATGACTCTCGAGCAATGGCAGGCGCTAGCACCAAACATGCCGATCACTGCTTATCTCGCAGCTGTAGGAGTGCACTCAGATACGTTGATCAATTCAGCACCAGAATACTTTAGTAGATTCAATGAAGCTTGCGCTAAGTCTGGTCTGGAAACGTGGAAACAGTACTACCAATGGCACGTAGCGGATGCCTCTGCGAGCACATTGAATGACGAATTCGAAACACTGAACTTTGAATTCTACAGTAAAATTCTACGTGGAATTCCAAAAATGAATCCGCGTTGGAAGCGTGCACAGGGCGCTGTAGGGTCTTTAGGGGACCAGTTAGGCCATCTTTATGCCGATCGTTATTTCCCTGAAGAAAGTAAAGCACAGGTCGAAGCGATGGTGGAAGATCTTCGCTCAGCATTCCGCGACCGGATCAATGGTCTAACGTGGATGAGTGATACTACGAAAGAGAAAGCACTGGCAAAATTGGATGCTTTTCCCTACAAAATTGGTTACCCTGATAAATGGGAGGACCTATCTGATCTCGATCTCGCTAGAGCAAGCTACTTCAAAAACAGAAAGGCCCTTTCTCAATATTTTACCAATGAAAATTTATCTAAGCTGAATGAGCCAGTAGATAAGGAAGAATGGGGAATG
>JAKMEB010000079.1 GCA_022426185.1 Schleiferiaceae bacterium | reverse complement strand
GATTTCTGAACAACCGGTTTGATCGGCTCCTCCGTTTCAGGCTCTTTGACGCCTCCGCGTGCCTTTCCCTTTGGTGTTCCACGATCACCGTGAAGACTCTCTGCCGGTATAAACTTTTCGCGCGTAGTCCAGGTGGTGAGGGCCCCAATCGCAAGGAGAAATTGGTCCTTTTTGACTTCAATGATTTCACCAGGTTGACGCGATCCTATGAGTTTAACGCGATCGCCTACTTTGACGGGCGCAGACGTAAGCTTTTTGATTTTCTTTTCTTGCTGCTTTTCGTAGCGCGTCTTTTTAATAGTACGCTCATCCTGAGTTTGGTTGGCTCGTTCACCAGCATATACCTTAAATCGCCCGAGTACCTCATCTTTACCTTTCTTACTGCGCTGTTCCGCGTATTCATTGACCAGTCCTTGGAATTTCTTCCCCCAGGTGATCATGGCGTTTTGCTGTTCATTCATTGCGCTTTGACGGCGAACTTTATCTTCAAGCTGGGCAATTTTGCGGTCCTGCTTTCCCTTCAGCTGTTCCAGTTCTTCTAGGCGTGAAGCAAGCTGGGTTCGTTGATGCGTTAATTGGTTCTTTTCTTTTTGAATCCCCACCAGCAAACGATCCATCGCAACGGTACTTTCATTGAGCACATCGCGCGCCTCGTCAATGAGACGCTTATCTACCCCAACTTGTTGTGCAACTTCATAGGTATAGGAAGATCCAGGAACACCTTGATTCAGCAGGAATTCTGGCGTGAGGTCTGTGGAGTTAAACTGCATAGACCCGTTCTCTACCCTTGGAAGATCGCTTGCCAGCGCTTTGATGCTGTTGTAGTGGGTAGTCATGACACCGTAGGTCTTGCTCTCGTTGAGTGCGCGTAGAAAAACTTGTGCCATAGATGAGCCTAAATCGGGGTCAGAGCCCGAGCCAAATTCGTCAATAAGAACCAGTGTTTTACCATAGGCAGCATCGAGGAAGTATTTCATCTTGTTCAGCTTAGAGCTGTACGTTGAGAGTTCATTTTCTATGCTTTGGGCATCACCAATGTCGGCCATGATTCCATTGAACCAGCCCATAGTGCTGTCCGGATGAACGGTAACAAGCAACCCACTTTGAAGCATGAGCTGGAGCAATCCCACTGTTTTAAGCGTGATGGATTTTCCTCCGGCGTTGGGTCCGGAAATAACCAGTATTCGGGTTTGCGCATCGAGCCTTATATCGAGCGGAACAACCGGCTTCTTCTTTGCTTTATGAAAGTCTCGAAGTACCGGATTAATAGCTTTGATCAGTTCAATGTGAGGCTTGTCTACCAATTGGGGCAAACACGCTTCTTCATCTAATGCATAAAGCGCCTTGGCGTTTACAAAATCTATCTGGTAGAGTGCAGTAGAAAAGTCGCGAAGCACTTCCCGGTAGCCCGCGACATACGCCGTAAGTAAACGAAGGATGCGCGTAACCTCTCTTTTTTCCTCTTCCTCTAATAGGGTTATTTCGTTGTTGATTTCTAATGTTTCAGAAGGCTCAACAAAGAAAATGCTGGCTTTTGCAGAGGAACCGTGAAACACCCCGTTGACCTGGCCTTTAAATGCACCTTCTATGGCTAAAACTCGTTTATTATCGTGAACACTTTCTTGCGTATCCGCAAGGACTCCGGCGCCTTGATATTTCTTTACAGCGCGGTAGAAAATACGGTCTGCCGCTGCTCTTTTTTTAGTGAGTGTCGCACGTATTTTGCCCAATTCTGACGAAGCAGAAGTTTTTACAACGCCTCTACGATCTAGTACACGATCAATCTCGTTGGGCACTTCTTTATTAGGAGTGAGGTGCGCAAACTTATCTTGAATGGACGGGGTGCGCAGGGCGTGTTGCTTGAAAAAATAATGTACCCGATTAAAGCTCTCTATCATGCTTTTAATGACGAGAAAGTCTTCACCTTCCAGGGTGGCGCCCTGGATTTTTAAGCGGAGCAGAAACGGTTTAATATCCTCAGCAGCTAGTGCGGGTACCGTAAAATCACTTTGATACAGCCCTAAGATTTCATAGACTTCTTGAAGGTCATTTGTTGTAATGACAAAATCACTACTGGGCTTTAG
>JAKMEB010000075.1 GCA_022426185.1 Schleiferiaceae bacterium | reverse complement strand
GGTAAAAGCCTTCGTTTTCTTCCGCGGTCGCTCTATCGTTTTCAAGGACAAAGGTGAAATCTTATTGCTGCGCTTGGCTCAGGATCTTGAAGAATATGGAAAGGTAGAGCATATGCCTTCTATGGATGGTAAGAAGATGAATATCACACTTGCCCCTAAAAAATAAGTCACTCCAATCAAAATAAAGTTAGATCATGCCAAAGATGAAAACCAAATCCAGTGCAAAGAAGCGTTTCAAGCTGACAGGTTCTGGTAAAATCAAAAGAAAACACGCTTTCAAGTCACACATTTTGACAAAGAAAGCAACCGATCAGAAACGTCGTTTGACTAAATCTGGTCTTGTAGCTGATGCTGATGTTGCAAACATCAAGAATCAGCTTGGACTGAAATAAGTCCAAAGAGTTCATTAATAACCCTGTGCTGGGTAGCTAAACCTTCTTGCGACAGTAGAAGTACCTCACACAAAAAATTAACAAATTATGCCACGTTCAGTAAACTCTGTAGCCTCGAGAGAGCGCAGAAAAAAATTGATGAAACACGCCAAAGGATACTTTGGACGTCGTAAAAATGTTTGGACTGTTGCTAAGAATGCCGTTGAGAAAGGTCTCACGTATGCTTACCGCGACCGTAAAAACAAAAAACGCACATTCCGCGCGTTATGGATTCAGCGTATCAATGCTGGTGCACGTTTGCACGGAATGTCTTACTCACAATTCATGGGTAAGGTGAAAAAAGCGAACATTGAATTGAACCGTAAGGTATTGGCAGATTTAGCCATGAACCACCCGGAAGCGTTCAAAGCGATCGTTGATAAGGTGAAGTAATAAATCAGATTGGAGACTTAGAAGCGCCTCGTTCCTCATGGAACGGGGCGTTTTACTTTTTAAGCAATCGCTGATTTTCAAACTGGTAAACCGTAATGGGCCCGGACGGTGTTTCCATACGGTCTGTTATCTCTGCTTCTAGCGCCGGAAGATCGTGCGCATACAACCATTTCACATCCTCCTCTTCGCGCCACGGTCCTGGAACCTCTAATTCTACTGGCACCACATTTATATAATCAAACAAACCAGCAATTTCGTGATGCGCAGGATGTGCGATGATCGCGTTGGGTGTCCCGGTTTGAACCAATACTCCCCCTCGAACTACCCACAGCGTATCTGCGATCAGTAGTGCATCCGCAGGATCGTGTAAAACCAATAATGCGGCACTTTTGGAGCGCTTGATCATGGCTTTCATATCCAATAATATGGCGCTCTTTGTCCTGAGATCTAGTTGGGCTAAACTTTCATCCATGAGCAATACCGGCGGCTGTCCCGCCATTGCTTTGGCAATACTCACTCGCTGACGCTGACCACCACTTAACGTTTTTGTTGATTGACCCGCAAAATCTGTCAAGTTCATAGATTCCATTAATGCGGTTATACGAGCACTTTGTTCCTTCTCATCTAATCGAAGTATATGGTGTCTAATGTTTTCTTCGATGGACAACATACTTTGTAAATCATCCAATTGCGGCACCCACCCTGCTTTTTTCTCATCTAAGACCAACCGCTTTTTTCTAGTCTCTACAGGAGAGCCTTCAATAGCAACACTGCCAGATAGCGGCTCCAATTCTCCTCGAAGTAAACGCATGAGCGTACTCTTGCCTGCCCCGGAAGGACCTACCATAACTACGATTTCGCCAGGCTGAATGGAAGCGCTGCCGAATTCAAAAACTTCATCTTCACCATAGGCGAATCGAAGCGCATCAAATTGAACTAAGGGTGTTTGCATAGGGCCAATAAACAAAAAAAACCGCCCCAATGTTGGAGCGGTTTACTACGAATCTTAAACTTTTTTAAAGATGTATTACCTCGTCATACGCAGCTGCTGTTGCTTCCATAAACGCCTCGCTAAGTGTTGGGTGCGGGTGAACCGTTTTTAGGATCTCATGACCCGTGGTTTCCAATTTACGTGCAACAACCGCTTCGGCTATCATTTCGGTTACGTTTGCTCCAATCATATGCGTACCCAGAAGCTCACCATATTTAGCATCATAAATCACTTTGATGAAACCGTCTTTATGACCAGAGGCTGAAGCCTTTCCAGAAGCTGAAAATGGGAATTTTCCAACCTTCAGTTCGTAACCTGCCTCTTTCGCGGCTTTTTCAGTCATACCAACTGAAGCCACTTCAGGGAAACAGTACGTACATCCAGGAATATTACCATAATCAAGCGCTTCAACATGCAAGCCCGCCAATTTCTCTACACATAAAATTCCTTCTGCAGAAGCAACATGGGCTAATGCTGGACCTTTTACGATATCACCAATAGCGAAGTAGCCAGGTACGTTGGTTTGATAAAAGTCGTTCACCAAAATACGTCCGCGATCAGAAGCAATACCTACGTCTTCGAGACCGATACCTTCAATATTTGGAGCAATACCTACAGCGGACAATACTACATCTGCTTTCAATTGCTCCTCGCCTTTTTTAGTTTTCACGTTCACGATACAGCCTTTACCGGAAGTATCTACTCCAGTTACTTCCGCATTCGTCATGATTTTAACACCCGACTTCTTAAAGGTGCGTTCCAATTGCTTGCTCACGTCCTCATCTTCAACAGGAACGATGTTTGGCATGTACTCAACAATGGTTACATCCGTACCCATACTGTTGTAGAAATAAGCAAATTCAATTCCTATCGCTCCAGAACCTACAACCACCATTTTCTTTGGCTGCTTTTCCAACGTCATTGCCTTACGGTATCCGATGATTTTTTTACCGTCTTGAGGTAAGTTGGGAAGTTCTCTTGAACGAGCGCCAGTTGCAATAATGATATTTTGTGCGGCATACACCGTCTCTTTACCCGCCTCATCGGTAACAGCAACCTTCTTTCCAGGTTGAACTTTACCAAATCCGTTTAAAACGGTAATTTTATTTTTCTTCATTAAAAACTGAACGCCGCCGCTCATGCCATTCGCAACTTCTCGCGAACGATTCACCACAGCGTCAAAATCTTTATCGTATTCTTTGATTTTGATACCAAAGTCTTCCGCATGCTTTACGTATTCAAATACCTGAGCACTTTTAAGCAACGCTTTTGTAGGAATACATCCCCAATTAAGACAAACGCCTCCAAGGTTCTCCTTTTCTACTACTGCCGTTTTGAATCCCAATTGAGATGCGCGAATGGCGGTCACATAGCCACCGGGGCCTGACCCCACAACGATTACGTCAAAATCCATTTATTTTTGTTTTAATGAGCGTGCAATTTAAGGCCAAAACCTTAACTCTTCCGCATTGCAATACAGGATATCTCCACATTCACATTTTTCGGTAATGTTTTCACTGCAACCGTCTCCCGCGCGGGGAATGGCGTTGTAAAATAGCCCCCATATACTGCGTTGACTTCTGCAAAATGATCCATAGAACTCAGAAAAATGGTAGTCTTTACTACAGAATTAAAATCGGTACCACCTGCCAACAAGACGGCCTGAAGATTTTTCATTACCCGATGGGCTTCTTGAGTAATGGAATTTCCTAATGCCATTTCACCAGTGTGTGGATCCATCGCGATCTGTCCAGAGGTGAAAATAACATCACCCCAACTTACTCCAGCACTGTACGGACCTATAGCCGGTGCCAATCCTTTTCCTTCGATTGCTTTTTTCATGGTTTTGTCGGTAGATTTAATTTACCTCAACCGAATTTAACTCATATTTGCCCACATGAAGGTCCTTCTTATTGACAATTTCGACAGCTTTACGTACAACCTGGTTCATTATTTGGAACAATTTGGCGCTACGGTCACGGTATATCGGAATGATGCCGCTGAATTGGCCCATCTAGACTTCACACTTTTTGACGGTCTAGTGCTTAGTCCAGGACCGGGATTACCCGAAGAAAGCGGTCAACTTTTAAAGGTGATCGCAGCGAGTTTTGGTCAGCTTCCCATACTAGGGGTCTGCCTAGGAATGCAGGCGCTTGCCCTACACACCGGTGGCCGATTGTACAACAGAACTGGGATTATGCACGGCAGAACGACGACTTTAAAGGTGTTGCAGGACACGCTTTTGTTAAAAGGAATGACAGAATTTCAAGTAGGTCTTTACCACAGCTGGGCAGTGGATAAAAACACTCTCAAAGATTGGCAACTTTGTGCTGTGGCATTAGAAGAAGATGCGCCAATGGTCATTGAATCTAGGCCTAATAAGGCATATGGGGTCCAATTCCACCCCGAGAGTGTACTCTCTCCTCAAGGGGCTCAAATGATTGAAAACTGGCTTACACTACTCCACTAAAAATCGACCGCAGTGCGTCTTCGCTGTGTTTTCACTTGACGGAATTGTTGGTTTTTCAAATTTATCCCGATCATATACGATCGAGTAGAACCGAACGGCACCCAGGTAATCTTCATTTCCCAACAATGCAGATCACGCGTCGCGTTAATAGAGGTAAAACCAGCGGTACGATCAGAGATATCTATACCCGTTCTGTAATTAATAGACCAATAATCGGTAGGACGATACGATCCCGAAACGCTGATGCTGTGCGCCGCAAATTCATTTTGAAACATGGGTCCTGTGGCGCCTGGCTCCCCTTCAGAAACCCTGGTAAGTAAGCGAAGATCATAATTCAATCGAAGATTCCAATCGGAACGTAGTGGAACCAAGTCTGGATAATGATAATAATCTATATCACCTGTCGTGAACGACCCGCCTCGACGCTCCAGAGTGACCGCTTCACGACTGTTCTCACGACTGCTTTTCAGCTGTGTACTTGCAGAAAATTGCGATGTGCGATGAATGAGTGGTGCTTGATTCAACTTGTAAGCCAAAGTTGCGATGCGCGCTCCTGAAGCATCATAACCGTATGGGTCAAACTGACCTTGATACGTTAAACGTAGTTTCTGATTAAACAAAGAACTCGCGGCCGTTACGCGAAGGATATTCCAATTAAACCCGTCTTGAGAAGCGAGTTTATAATTCGTGTTCAAATTAAAACGTTCCAGTAATTTGATTTTTTTTGTAGCCCCAGTCGTATCGGATCGATCGATCACCTTCGCCTCGAGGTTATTATCTACTGCAAACGTGATTGCACCATTACTACCCCGACCAGGGGAACCGTACAAGAACCCATTGTATCTATTGTAATAAAGGCTGTTTCCCAATGTATCTGTGAAATTTTGGTAATAATTCCATTGCTCAGTACCAAAATCCGGGCGAAAATTAAAGGTTGCCCGTGGTGTGATCATGTGCCTAACGGCTTTGACGGGTCCCTTAGAAAATAAGAACGTCCCATAAATTTTCGTATTCAATGAAGCATTCATACCGAAATCTCTTACCGCAGTAAAGCCCGTAAGGGTATCCGCCAGCACCCCTTTGTTCAACGTAGGGTCAAATTCATAATCGTACTGCTGAAAATACCAGCGTTCGGTATAGTTTGCGGACGGACTAAAAGTTATGTGCTTCAACAGTTTAGCGTTGGTCGAGAGCGAGGTAGTATGCTTTACCCCGTATTGACCGTATTCACGAAGTACATCGTTTAAGTTGTACCCCGCGAGTGAGTCCAATTTGTTAGTAATAGTTCCTAAATTCCCTTTTAATCGGCCTTCAGCCACCGAACTGTAGTTCATTCCGAGCTTATCGTACCATTGACTCTTACCGTCATTCGTTTTTAATGGAAAGAAACGAGGTACGTTAAAAGATGCCTTCGGCAGATTGGTCGTAAACTTCTGTGTGCCATTGTTCTGCGTATGGTTACCACTGACTGTCAAATTTGCTCGTCCAAAGCGTTGATTGTACGTAACGCTTGAATTCATGGTGTTGTTGGTCGTACTCATGGTACCATTGAGTAAGTCCTGCGGATTCGCGCTGTTCTTAAAAAAATTGGGATTCTGTAAATTGACGTTGGCGTTGAACTTACGCGTGGGGTGGGCCTTCGCATCTTGACGGTGCGTCCAACGAATACTGAAATTTTTCGTGATGTCGTAGCCACCAAAGGGCTCAAAAATGGGCAGTCCCCTACGCTGATTGCGGTATTGGTAGGAAAAGTTTCCATTATAGCGATAACGCTTCCTATAATTGGTTGTTGCTTGTAATGCCCATGAACCGCGCAGATAAATATCACCTCGCAATTCTAGATCCATGAAATCATTGATAGGGAAATACCAACCCCCATTTACAATCCCTACTCCTTGGGTTGGCGAATTCTGGAAACTTGGCATTAATAAGCCAGAAATGCTGGGCTTCTCTAAATTTGTAGGAAAGTAGCCATAGGGTATCACGAGTGGTGTGGGAATACCGAAAAACTCAAAATGTGCAGGCCCCGTGATAATACGTTCGCCCAATACCACTTTACTCTTATTGGTTTTAATCTGGAAATGCGGCTCCTCATGTGAACAGGTCGTAAATCCTGTACCGGCCATGAATAAGGTGTTGGTGTCCACTTTTTTGACCGCATCACCATTGAGGTAATTTTCGCCCTCTTGGGTCAAAACACTTTTAATTTTGGCTTTCTCTGTGGTCCAATTGTACTTGATTTCCCGGAGATAGAACGTCTTTCCACCATCCTCAAATACAGGGTTTTGCTCAATTTCACCGGATTCGTTTTCTAGACCTCGCGCCAGTACTACACCATCCTCCCAAAAGATTTTAGCGTAACCCGCATCCAACTTCGTTTCTCCGAAAGTTAAATGCACCTCATTGAACAATTCAACCGTCCCTGCATCCACATCTGAAGTGATTGAATCCTTCGCTGTGTAGCTGATCGGTTTATCCTGTGCGACCGTTACAAACGGTGTACAAAATGTGAGCAAAAAAAGAAGACCAGTAAGTCGCTGATACACCCGGGTACGTAATTTGCATGAGATTCAAAGGTAAAACGAATGTTTATGCGCCTTGGTATGGTTGCCTCAAGTTTTAAAGGAATTAAAATTGCCGGTTTGGCAGTGCTCTTCACAGTACTGGCCGCCTTCAATCCGCGCCCTTTTCGCACAGCGAACTCTGGGGTAAACATCATCGTAATAGATCCAGGGCACGGCGGTAAGGATCCGGGCAACCTCGGTACCGGTCGCTACAACAAGCGCGAGAAAGACGTCAGTTTTGACGTCAGCCTGTTGGTCAAAAATTATATTGAGCAAAATCTGCCCGACACGAAAGTAATTCTAACGCGCGACGACGACCGTTTTATAGAGCTGTATCAGCGCACGGTTATTGCCAACCGTGCAAATGCTGATGTATTCATCTCCATCCACTGTAATGCAAACGATAACAAAAGTGCTTACGGAACAGAAAGTTTTGTTTTGGGAATGGGTGAAAGAGACCAGCGATTAAATAAAACCGCCCAACTCGAAAATGCGGCACGGCTGCTCGAAGAAAACTGGGAAAGCAATTACCAGGAGCTCGATGCTAATAATCCTGCTGCAGTTATCGCCCTGCGCGCTTATCAAGATGCCTTTCTAGAGCAAAGCATCAGTATCGCAGATGAAATTCAGCGCCAGTTCGAAGGTCGTGTCAAGCGACGCAACCGAGGGGTAAAACAACAGCCGTTGGCAGTACTTCGTGGCTCCACTATGCCGGCTGTATTGGTTGAGTTAGGATTTCTTACTAATCCAGGAGAAGAAGATTTCTTACAAAGTACACAAGGCAAAGAATTGCTAGCGAGTGCCATTTACCGTGCAGTAAAAGAATATAAGTTTAAACGCGAACAGCGCGATGCTGGCATTCAAACGGAAGCATCCAGTCTCACATCCGTAGACGAAGCGCAGCGCACTGCAACTCCCACAGATACACCCGAACAAACCGCCGAGTCTACCTCAAATGAGGTAATTGACGAAGCAGCGGTAATCAATGTAGAAATCGATAAGGGACTGGCGCTGCATTTCGCAGTTCAAATTGCAGTTTCTCGTAACGATCTGCAGTGCCTGCCCGAAAACTTTAAAGGGCTCGAATCCGTATGGAAGCAAGAGCAATATGGGTTGTTTAAATATTACTGCGGAAAGTTGGCAACATTTACAGAAGCGGCTGCGTTAAAAGATCTAGTTGTCGAGCACTTCGCAGATGCCTATCTTGTTGCATTCGAAAAGGACAATAAAATTGACCTAAATGAGGCCAAAAAGCGCGCACCATAATGTACTTTAGCATACAAACGAAACGACTTTGAAAACTGAATTTAAAATTGGCTTAGCCATCGTTCTGGGTATTTTCCTGCTGTATTGGGGGGTAAATTACCTTAAGGGCAAGGATGTTTTTAGTACTGAGAATAAATTCTATGTCGTTTATGACAACACAGAAGGACTTTTAGCCACGCGTCCTATTACCATTAATGGTTACCAGGTTGGTCAAGTCAGTGCCATTTCGTTCTTAGCTGATGCCTCTGGCAGACTGTTAGTAACACTTAATGTTGGTAATGATTTTCCCATCACTCAGGGTACGGTCGCCAAGATTTATTCGGCGAGTATTATGGGTGAAAAAAGCATCTCTTTGACCGTCAATAAAGGTGCACCCATCGCGTTAAGTGGAGATACCTTAATTAGTGCAACGGAGCGCGATCTCACAGAAGAAGTAAACATGCAACTGGCTCCAATCAAAGCGCGTACGGAAGAATTACTGGGCACTTTAGATACTGTGATTGGATTGGCTTCAGGATTTTTAGACGAACGTACATCCCAAAATTTCAAATCCACTTTTGAAAGTTTAACTAAAACATTTGCCAGCGTTGAGGCGAGTGCCGCTGAAGTCAGTGATTACCTTGGTGATAACAAAGGAAACTTCGATACCATGAGCGAAAACTTCCGAATCCTCAGCGAGGAATTGGCAGCGAAAAGTAAGGACATCAGCAGTACCATCACTAACCTTGAAGCCATTTCCGATAGTTTAGCCAATGCTAAGCTTACAGAAACCGTGAATAACATGGAGAGCATTACCGCACGTTTTGATCGACTCATGGCGGAATTAGAAACCGGAGAAGGCGCTGCATCGAAATTGATCTACGATGAAGAGGTCTACGCCAATATGAAAAAGGCTACGGAGAATTTAAACCGTCTTCTTCTCGATATTAAGTACAATCCAAACAAATACCTTCACGTAAGCATGTTTGGAAGCAGAACGCGTTACACAGAGGAAGAAATACAAGCCATTGAAGAGGCAATGCAAGAAAGTGAAATAGAAAAATAATCATGTCCTACTTGCCCAACATTCTATTCATTGTAGCGCTGGCCACTGCCAGTGTACTATTCGCTAAGAAAGTTGGTCGAATCCGCAAAAATATCGGATTAGGAAAGGATGTAGATCGCAGCGATCGCTCAAGGGATCGCCTACAAAATATGCTTCGTGTCGCCTTTGGGCAATCTAAAATGCAGGCACGTCCAGTTGCAGGAGCGCTTCATTTTATCGTCTATGTAAGTTTCCTCATTATCAATATTGAAGTACTGGAGATTGTCGTTGACGGTATTTTGGGAACCCACCGTGCTTTTGCTCCTTTCCTTGGTAAAGCATATGCACCCATCATAAGTGCTTTTGAAGTGTTAGCGGTACTTACAGTCATTGCAGTCCTGGTATTTTGGTGGCGTAGGAACGTTAGTAAATTGGACCGATTCCACAAACCGGAAATGAAAGGATGGGCATTTACGGATGCGAACAACATCTTGTACATTGAACTGGTCCTCATGTTTGCTTTCTTAAATATGAATGCATTAGAAGCCAATTTTGCCGATGCGCATCACAGCTTCCTGATCAGTCAATATATAGCGCCACTTTGGAGTGGTGCAAGCGAATGGGGGCTGCACTTTGGAGAACGACTATTCTGGTGGCTTCACATTTTAGGAATCTTTGCATTCCTGAATTATCTCCCCTATTCCAAACATTTTCACATCATTCTAGCGTTCCCAAATACCTATTATGCCAACCTGGAGGCGAAAGGGCGATTTGAAAATAATGCCGCGGTAACGAAAGAAGTGGCATTAATGATGGATCCTTCCGCAGATCCATTTGCAGCGCCAGCTCCAGAAGCAGATGCTCCAATAGAGCGCTTTGGTGCGAAGGACGCTAACGATTTGAGCTGGGCAAACCTTTTGAATGCGTATACCTGTACGGAATGCGGTCGCTGTACAAGCGAATGCCCCGCAAATATGACAGGTAAAAAATTATCACCACGTAAAATCATGATGGATACGCGCGATCGTATTGAAGAGATCGGCGTAAACATAGCTCATAACGGCACCTTTGTTGACGACGGTAAAAGTTTATTAGGAGATTTCATAACTAATGAGGAACTCTGGGCGTGTACCAGCTGTAATGCATGTGTACAGGCCTGTCCCATAGATATCGATCCTTTAAACATCATCATGAAACTTCGGAATTTCGCCACCATGGAAGAAAGTAGTGCACCTGGCGCGCTCAACGCTATGATGACGAACGTAGAGAACAATGGCGCACCCTGGCCGTTCAACCAAATGGACCGTGCGAATTGGATCAACGAATAACGCAACCCAACACCCAACATACAAACAGTAATTCTAAAAACGCGTCAAACTACACAAATGGAAAAAAGCGCAAATGCACACATCGACAAACTGTTAAAAGAAGCCTCCGCAGACGGTCAATTGATTAGTCCTATGCTTCCCGAAGATGTGAAGAATTACCTCATCGACATCGACGGTACCGTCTGTGACGATATCCCCAATGAGGAACCCGAACGTATGGCTACGGCAAATGTCTACCCTGATGCTCTGGATACCTTAAACAAATGGTACGATGAAGGACATGTGATTACGTTCTTCACCTCTCGTACAGAAGACCACCGCGAGGTGACTGAGATATGGCTCAAGGACAATGGATTTCAATGGCACGGCCTATTGATGGGTAAACCACGCGGCGGCAACTACCATTGGGTAGACAACCACATTGTGCGTGCAACGCGTTACTCCGGTAAATTCACCGACCTTGTGGAAAAAGAAAGTAAAATTCAAGTTTTCGAAGACTAGCATATGACCACATTTCATGTTCCCACATTGGCACAAATGACCGCCGAAGGCAAGGCCCCTGAAGTCTTGTTTTGGGTAGGATGTGCCGGCAGTTTTGACGATCGTGCAAAAAAAATCACCAAAGCGATGGCGAAAATTTTGCACCATACCGGCATCAGCTTTGCCGTATTGGGAGCAGAAGAAGGCTGTACTGGAGATCCTGCGAAGCGTGCTGGTAATGAGTTTTTATTCCAAATGCAGGCCATGATGAATATCCAAGTACTCAACGGTTATGAGGTAAAGCACATTGTCACCACCTGTCCGCATTGCTTCAACACTTTGAAGAATGAATATCCAGAGTTGGGCGGGAATTATCACGTGGAGCACCACAGTCAGTTTTTAAATCGTCTTCTTAAAGAAGGTCGACTCAAAATCGAGGGCGGGAGTTTCAAAGGAAAAAAAATCACCTTCCATGATCCGTGCTACTTGGGTCGCGCCAATGACGAATACGAAGCGCCGCGCGCGCTGTTAGAGAAACTGGACGTTTCTTTAAAAGAAATGCGACGTTGCAAACAAAATGGCCTTTGCTGTGGCGCGGGTGGTTCTCAGATGTTCAAGGAAGCTGAAAAAGGAACGGCGGAAATCAATCATGTCCGTGCAGATGAAGCGATGGATACTGGTGCAGAGATTGTCGTAGCAGGTTGTCCTTTTTGCAACACCATGCTCACAGATGGGGTTAAAAATCGCGAAAAGGAAGATCAAGTTCAGGTATTGGATTTGGCTGAAATGATCGCATTAGCAGAAGACCTTTAAGATGAGTATGCAATCCATGCATCCCAAATCACGCATGTGGTTTTACGGTCTCGAAAAACCTTTAGCAGCATCACAAGTTCAAAGTCTAAAAACCTTAATGGATGGATTTGTGGGGCAATGGGAAGCGCACGGCACACAGCTGGCTGCGGCATACAGACTTATAGGTAATCAATGCCTTATTATCGCTGTAGATGAGCGACTGCAGCAAGCTACAGGTTGTAGCATCGATAAGAGCGTACATATATTGATGGAGTTTGGCCAACAATTTGGGGTGGATTTTTTTAATCGAATGTTAGTCTTTACTGCCGACAATAGCGGTATTCAAGCGTACAGCCCTGTAGCTTTGAAAAACGCGATTTCAGATGGTTATATTACCGCTCAAACGCCCGTAATGCATACACTGGCAGCTACCCTAGCTGAAAGCGGTCACGGGATGATTCCATTGGGAGAAAGTTGGGCGAAGCGCTATCTCTAGAAAATTGCGCTCGCAATCTTATAGATGTTCTGACTCTTGCCCATACTGTAATAATGTAAAACAGGTACTCCGGCATCTCTTAGCTCCTTACTTTGCTGCACACACCATTCTATTCCCAATTGCTTCACTTGAGAATTGTCTTTACATTTTATAGCCTGTATGGCCAATTCATCAGGGATATCCACGTGGAATATCTGAGGTAGAATGCTTAGCTGACGTTTCGTTGCGAGAGGCTTCAGACCTGGTATGATAGGGACGGTTATACCCGCAGCACGACATTTTTCGACAAAAGCGAAATACTTACTGTTGTCAAAAAAGAGTTGGGTAACGATGTAATCGGCCCCAGCCTCTACTTTCGCTTTTAGATATTCTATATCTATATTCAGCGAAGGTGCTTCGAAATGTTTCTCAGGATAACCCGAGACTCCAATACAAAAATTGGTAGCCGTAGAGTTCTGTAAATCCTCATCGAGGTATTTGCCTTGATTTAAATCTTTAATCTGTTTAACCAAATCAATAGCAAAGGCATTCCCTTCTTTATGAGGCGTGAAATAGCTTTCGTGCTTGGCTTGATCCCCACGCAATGCCACTACATTTTCAATACCTAAGAAGTTTAAATCAATAAGTAAATTTTCTGTGTCCTCACGTGAAAATCCTCCACAGAGCACATGCGGGACCGTTTCTGTATCGTAGCGATGCATGATGGCTGCGCAGATTCCTACCGTACCTGGACGCTTACGCACCACCTTTTCTTGAAGTAAACCACTCTCTAAGCGTTTGTAGATGGTTTCCTCTCTGTGGTAGGTAACATCAATGAATGGCGGCTTAAATTCCATTAAGGGGTCTAAATTATCAAAGATCTCCTGAGCCTTCTGCCCTTTTAAGGGCGGAAGGATTTCGAAAGTGAACTGACACTTCTTGACATCTTGTAGTAAATCGGTAATCTTCATTGCTTAATAGTTAAGATTAGGTGCCAACCACTTTTCTGCAGTGGTCACATCAATACCGCGCAGCGCAGCGTAAGATTCTATTTGATCTTTTGCCAATTTTCCTACTGCAAAGTACTTTGAATCCGGGTGTGCGAAATAATAGCCGCTCACACTAGAGGCAGGATACATGGCTAAACTTTCCGTTAAAGACATTCCAATAGCTGGTGCATCCAATAAATCGAACAACATGGTCTTATCCAAATGATCTGGACAGGCCGGGTAACCCGGCGCTGGGCGTATACCGCGGTATTTCTCGGCAATCAACTGATCGTTGGTTAATTGTTCCTCTGGAGCATAGCCCCAAATCTCTCTTCGCATTTTCAAATGGACGTATTCTGCAAGGGCCTCTGCAAGACGATCAGCCAAGGCCTTGAGCATAAGACTACTGTAATCATCAAGTGCAGCATCGAACTTTGCTAACGTCTTCTCAATATCTAGCCCTGCGGTAACTGCAAAACCTCCAACATAATCTTGAATACTTCCTTCTGGTGCGATAAAGTCAGCTAGGGCTTGAAACTTTGATTTTTCACCCGTTTGACGAAGCGTATAAAAACTACCTAATGTGCCGTTTTCTCCAAGTACTATTTCCTCACCACGACTTTGTGCAGGAAAAATTCCATAGGCGGCATTCAGCGTTAACCATTGCTCTTTTTGTAGTGTACGCAGCATTTTTTGTGCATCCGCATACACACTTTTCGCTTGGGCTCCTACCACCGCGTCCTCGAGAATTCTTGGGAATTTACCGAAGAGTTGCCACGTCTGGAAAAACGGCGTCCAGTCAATGTAGGGCACCACCTCAGCTATAGAGACGTTTCGTATATGCTTAGTGCCAATAAACTTAGGTGTAGGCACCGTGGTCGCATCAAAAACCCATTTGGGCTTGTGCTCCTGCGCATAGGCCAGAGGCACTAATGCCTTTTTCTCACGATGTTTAGCATAACCCTCGCGAACCTTTGCTAATCCATCCTTCTCAGCAGCAGCGTAGTCTTTTCCAAGCGAACTCAATAACTTAGAACACACGCCTACCGCACGACTGGCATCGACTACATGCAATACAGGTCCATCAAATTCAGGGTCAATTTTTACAGCAGTATGTGCCCGAGATGTCGTAGCACCACCAATGAGAAGTGGCTGTTTCATCCCCAACCGCTGCATCTCCTTGGCAATGTGTATCATTTCATCCAGTGATGGAGTAATTAAACCGCTCAACCCAATAATATCCACCTGGTGTTCTTGCGCCGCTGCGAGAATTTTCTCTGGCGGTACCATCACACCAAGATCTATGATTTCAAAGTTGTTACACGCCATGACAACGCCAACAATATTTTTACCAATGTCGTGTACGTCTCCTTTTACAGTAGCGAGTAAAACCTTTCCGGCACTTAAAGACTTCCCCACGTCTTTCTCTGCCTCTAAATAGGGCATCAAATAAGCTACAGCCTTCTTCATGACGCGGGCACTCTTCACCACTTGAGGCAAAAACATTTTACCTTCACCAAAAAGGTCACCTACGACGTTCATTCCATCCATTAAAGGACCTTCTATGACGTGGAGCGGCTTATCAAAGGATTGACGCGCCTCTTCTACATCATCATCAATGAACTCAGTAATTCCTTTGATTAACGCGTGCTCCAGACGCTTAGCTACTGGCTCATTGCGCCATTCCAAAATCTTAGCTTCGTCTTTAACAGTGCCCTCAACCGTTTGAGCAAAATCTAGCAGGCGTTCTGTTGCATCCTCTCTACGATCCAAAAGCACGTCCTCAATGTGTACCATCAATTCCTTATCGACCTGCTCATACACTTCCAACATTGTCGGATTGACAATACCCATATCCATACCATGCTGAATGGCATGATATAGGAAGGATGCATGCATGGCTTCACGGACCGTATTATTCCCTCTAAAGGAAAAACTTACGTTTGAAACTCCGCCGCTGATCTTCGCATAAGGCAAGTTCTCTTTAATCCACTTCGTCGCAAGAAAAAAGTCTATTGCATTTTTTCTATGTTCTTCCATACCTGTAGCAACAGGGAAAATATTGGGGTCAAAAATGATGTCTTCTGGAGGAAAACTTAGGCGATCTGTTAATATTCGATAGGAACGTTCACAGATTTCAATGCGACGCTCGTAAGTATCCGCTTGACCGTCTTCATCAAACGCCATGATGATGACTGCAGCACCGTACCTCTGAATGGTACGTGCATGCGCTATAAATTCCGCTTCACCCTCTTTGAGTGAAATGGAGTTGACGACACATTTACCTTGAACGCACTTCAAGCCTGCCTCAATAATTTCCCATTTTGAACTGTCAATCATAATAGGCACTCTCGCAATATCGGGTTCTGCTGCTATCAGATTTAGGAAGGTGGACATGGCTTCTACCCCATCTATCATACCTTCATCCATGTTGATATCAATAATTTGCGCTCCACCTTCTACTTGGTCGCGGGCAACATCAAGCGCCGCATCAAAATTCCGCTCTTTAATGAGGCGCAAGAATTTTTTAGACCCCGTGACATTAGTGCGCTCGCCAACATTTACAAAGTTGCTCTCCGGCGTGATCACCAAAGGTTCTAAACCCGATAGGCGCATAGGACGATCTGGTAGATTATGCGACATATGTGCGAGGTGTATAGTTTTTAGCCAATTCAGCTATGGCAGCGATATGATCGGGAGAAGTCCCACAACAACCGCCAATGATGTTGATGAGATTTAAATCGAGGTATTCTTTAATCTGAGCCGCCATTTGGTCGGCTGTTTCGTCGTATTCCCCGAAGGCATTAGGCAATCCGGCATTTGGATGAGCGCTCACTGCGAAAGGTGCTTTTGCATTAAGGGTCTGCAAATAAGGCATCAACTGTTTTGCGCCAAGCGCACAATTCAAACCAATACTTAATAACGGGGCATGTCCTACTGAGATTAAAAAAGCCTCAGTAGTCTGTCCGCTTAAAGTGCGGCCGGAAGCATCTGTGATCGTTCCGCTTAGCATGATGGCTACTTCTCGTCCCGAAGATTCAATGGCATCTTGTGCTGCAAAAAGAGCCGCTTTTGCATTCAATGTATCGAAAACGGTTTCAATCAATAAAGCATCTACTCCTGCACCAATAAGTGCCTCACATTGTTCATAGTAGCACTCGCGCAAATCATCGAAAGAAACCGCTCTGTATCCTGGATTGTTTACATCCGGGCTCAATGATGCCGTCTTGTTCGTGGGACCTACGGAACCCGCGATATATTTTGCATCTGTGCCTCCATTTTCGTGGTATTGATCTATGGCGCGACGCGCACTATCAACTGCGGCTTCGTTTAATTCCACTACGAGATCACTCATGTGGTAGTCTTCCATGGATATACTGTTCGCGTTGAAGGTATTGGTCTCAATAATATCAGCACCCGCCTCAAGGTACGCTAAGTGAATGGCGTCAATGGCTTTACTCTGCGTGAGGACCAAAAGATCATTATTGCCCTTAAGAGAATGTGGATAGCTCTCAAATCGCTCCCCACGATAGTCTACTTCCTCGAACTTATAGGCTTGAATCATTGTGCCCATAGCCCCATCCAAAACTAAAATTCTTTGCTGTACAGCTTCTTTTATTGTCATCTCTTACAAGGTTAAATGCTAAGAAGAAAGTCGATGACGCTGTGTCTGCGATAAGTATCATTCCCTTATTCGGGTGGGTTGTGGCACCCGGCTTTTCCGGGTTGCCAAGACATCACAGGGCCCAATCCCTCCGTCTTTCTTGATAGCTCGGTAAAATTAAAACGGATTTTTCGAAAAAGTCGCATCTCTCGTATAGAAACTCAAAATCTTTTCTACTTTTGAGGAAGTGGAAGGATTTGACTGCTTGCAACCACGATAAAAAATGCTAAATACAACGCATATCTCGTAAGGCAAGCAGCTTTTATTTTTCTACTAAGTTTTAGAAACCCTAATAAATCATAGAAATGTCTTATTTCTTTACTTCAGAAAGTGTCTCTGAAGGACACCCAGATAAAGTAGCCGATCAAATTTCGGATGCGATCATAGATAATTTTTTAGCATTTGACCCGCAATCTAAGGTTGCTTGTGAAACGCTCGTAACTACAGGTCAAGTCGTTCTTGCCGGTGAAGTCAAATCCTCAGCATACTTAGACGTACAAAGTATTACCCGTCAAGTTATTCAGCGAATCGGCTACACGAAAAGTGAATACATGTTTGAGGCAAATTCTTGTGGTGTACTCAGCGCCATACACGATCAAAGCGATGATATCAACCGTGGCGTAGACCGTGGAAATCCTGAGGATCAGGGTGCTGGTGACCAGGGTATGATGTTTGGGTACGCTTCTAATGAAACTGAAAACTTCATGCCATTGGCTTTAGACTTAAGCCACCGTCTTTTACAAAAATTGGCGGAATTCAGAAGAGATGGCGCGGCCATTCCTTACCTAAGACCAGATTCTAAGAGTCAGGTGACCATTGAGTACAGTGACGACAATAAGCCCGAACGTATAGAAGCGATCGTCGTAAGTACACAGCATGACGATTTTGATGCCAACGATGAAGTGATGCTTGCGAAAATAAAATCGGACATCGTCAATCTCGTTATTCCTGCAGTTAAGGCAGACTTACCAGCAGACATACAGGCGCTTTTCGGTGATGATATTCAATACCATATTAACCCTACTGGTAAATTCGTGATTGGCGGACCGCACGGCGATACCGGTCTAACCGGACGAAAAATTATCGTAGATACCTACGGGGGTAAAGGTGCACACGGTGGTGGTGCATTTTCCGGAAAAGACCCTTCGAAAGTAGACCGTTCTGCGGCATACGCAACGCGTCACGTTGCTAAAAACTTAGTTGCTGCGGGTATTTGTGATCAAGTATTGGTGCAAGTATCCTATGCCATTGGTGTAGTTGAGCCGATGGGTGTTTTTATTGATACCTACGGTACTTCTAAAGTCGACTTAACGGATGGTGAAATAGCGGCCATAGTTAAAGGAATCTATGATTTCCGCCCAGGCCTCATTGAGCAAAATTTGAAACTACGTCAGCCCATGTACAGCGAGAGTGCTGCATACGGTCATATGGGACGTACGAACGAAACGGTAACAAAAACCTTCAAATCTGCCGACGGCAGAACGGAACTCAAATTAGATGTTGAATTGTTTACTTGGGAAAAACTCGATTATGTCGATGCATTCAAGAAAGCGCTCAACAGCTAGGAGTGATTGACTGAACGTAAAAAAAAAGGGGCCGCGCATTGCGCGGCCCCTTTTTTATGCCTTAAATTTTTTGGCAGTATTAGTGAAGAATACCTACGGATTTACGGACCACGAAACCTTCACCTTTAAATACCAATTGATAGGTTCCAGCGGAATACCCACTTAGATCGATCTGTGTGCGGAAAGGTGCTTCAAAAATAAGCTGACCCGAAGGGCTGTATAGCTCCATGCGGAGTACCTCTGCCGATGTGTGCACCTCTACAATTCCTTGTGTAGGATTAGGATAAAGCGCTAGATCAACTGCAACATTTTCATCTATACCAATACCGCTCGTTACAATAATAGCATTGTTGTCGGATCCCGAACAACCTGCAGAGTTGGTTACCAGCAAGGTCACGATGTACGTTCCCTTGTTGGCATAGATATGTTGCGGATTAGGTGAGGTAGCATTTCCACCATCCCCAAAGTACCACTGCCATGAATTTGCATACATCGAAGAGTCTATGAATTGAACTGTCGTGCCAGCTTGAACTGAATCCGGGAATTCAGAGGCCACATACAGGATATCATTCAATGCTACATTTTTGTATAGAGTATCGGATCCTCCGGCATTGGAGGTTACCAACATCACCTGGTAGGTGCCTGGTTTCATATAATTATGAGAAGGATTCACTGCAGCAGAGAAAGTTCCGTCACCAAAAGCCCAGAAATACTGTGATCCATTCGTACTCTCATTGATAAAGGTTACCTCTCCATTACAAGCATTTTGAACTTGGTATTGGTAATCTGCATCGGGTGCGAAAATCACGTTCGCAGCCATGTTGATGTATTGGATACTGTCATTATTTGAAACCGTAAGAATGCCCGTTTGCTGCGTGGCAGTCGTAGCGGTAAAGGTAATATCCAGCCAAGAACTTGTACCAGCTGCAATGGTTTTGGACGTCCAACTAGGAACGAAATGCGCATTGTTTGAAGCGACGTTCGAAATAGTCAAATCTGTACAACCGTCATTTGTGACAAGCACACTGTCCATTACCGGCATCGTATTGTATACATTACCATAATTCAATGCATTGGTACCTAAGACCATATCCGGTTCACTGACCACGTTAACGGTCATAGGTACTTGGTACAAAGGATCTTGAGGATCATTCGTTTCAAACAATAC
>JAKMEB010000050.1 GCA_022426185.1 Schleiferiaceae bacterium | reverse complement strand
GCTTCTGCTGCTACACGCTCTGCCTCGATAATATTACCAAGACTCGCATAGTTTTGATTCCATGTATTTGGGAAGGCATTCCAGCTGTACTCACCAATAACCGCGCGCAGTGTTTTAGCTGCAAGCTGAGAAGCCACATTTCCTAATAGATAGCTTTGGGTTACAGAAGTATTTACGCTTGAACGGACGCCTTCCGTGAATAATACACCAGCATCTACATTCGAGGGCTCGTTAGGGTTCTCATTAATAGATGATAATTTCTCGCAACTTTGAAAACTAAGACCCGCCATTGCGATGAGCGCGCCTATAAATAATGATTTTTTCATTGTTAGAGTCTTAAAGATTTGCATTGATAGAGAATCCGAAGCTTCTTAGTGAAGGCATAGAAGTGCTCTCATACCCATTCACAAACAGTCCATTTCTGATGGAATACGTTTCTGGATCAATGGTAGGAACCTTAGTAAATAAAAGAAGATTACGTCCAACAAAGCTTACAGTAAGGCCTTTTAGCCCAGTGTTGGCAAGCTTGTCAGCAGGCACGGTATAAGCGATACTCAATTGACGAAGTTTCAGATAAGAGGCATCGAACGTTGAAGGCTCAATGTTATCTCTACTCCAAACATTACCGTAGTATTTGTAATAGTAATCACGGATAGGAACACTAACCGTGTTTTCCACTAAATTTCCACTTGCGTCGTACATGACTCCTGAACCAACTACGCCACCTGCTTGATCAAGGTTGTATATCGGTTCGCCATTACCATCGTACGTTACATCGTAGACTACGCGACCGTCAATGGCATTCATATCCAGGTGCGGATCGTCATCGTTTACAAGATTACCTGCGGTATTGTGCAAGGTGTGCGAACGCGAGTAGATCTTGCCACCAATTTGTCCATCAAAAAGAATATTTGCTTGCCAGTTACCTACTGAGAAACTGTTCATCCATCCGATGCGTGCTTTAGGTTGGTAAGAACCGATGGTACTTTTTTCTTCACTCACCATAGGTAAACCGTCTTGGTGGATGATGTTATCATTATCATCACGCATGAACATTAATCCTTTAAGTTGTCCCAGAAGTTCACCTTCCACAGCAACGTATTCCAAGCCCACAGTTCCACCATCGTTAGGGAACATGCTCGCTACGATAGGATAACCTCCGCTCACACCGTCAGGCAGTTCAGTCACAACGGCGCGATTCGCACCAAGGTTGATTCTTGAATTCCAGGTAAGCTTATCGTTTTTAACGATATCACCGAACAACTGAAGTTCAATACCCCTGTTGCGAATGGCACCACCGTTTGCAAGTCTGCTGGTACGTCCAGTAGAAGTTGCTACAGGTAAGTAAATGATCTGATCTTCAGTAGTCATGTCATAAACGGCTAAATCCATACCAAAGCGTCCTTTGGCGAAGCGTGCGTCAATACCTAATTCGCTCGAATTGGTGCGTTCTGGACGCAGGTCAGGGTTTGTCGCGAAAGTATTGATACCGAAGGCTGGATAACCGCCGAACATTGCAGCTGGGCTGTACGTGTTGTTCAAAAGATAAGGATCCGTATCCGAACCAACCGCAGCAACTGCAGCACGAAGCTTCAAGAAGCTGATCGAACCTAAATCTGCCATTTCAGAAACAATCATCGAAGCGGAAGCCGCTGGGTAGAAGTAACTGTTATTAGCCGTAGGTAGTGTAGATGACCAGTCGTTACGAGCGCTTAGATCTAAGTAATAGGTGCTTTTGTAAGCAAAAGAAGCCAAACCAAACAATGAGCGAATCGCCTTACGTGCATAACGGCTTTCAGTTTGCACGTTTGAACGGTTATTCGTTAACGTGAAGACGCCCGGTTGAAGAAGCTGTGGGTTATTAGCAACAAGCGATGAGCTTTGTTGCATCATAAGGTTACCCCCAACTTTAGCGTCGATGCGCAAATCTTTTTGCTCCATTGGTGCAGCATTTGCCCAAGACAAAAGAGCTTCAGTATTATTCTCTCTAAATGAAAGTCGGTCCTCACGGTAGCTACCGAACAGTACTTTTTTAGTAGAAGTCGCTCTGCGGTATTGGCGAATATCATTTTTCATATCCTGACCAGAACGCACACGAATGTTCGTACGGTCATTGATGTGGTAGGTCGCATTGAGATCTCCTAAAAGACGCGATGCGTTAAAGCTGTTCGTGTTTTCATTAACGATAAGCCAAGGGTTGTTTCCCCAAAGCTCTTCAACATACGACTGCTGAACATTCTCTTGTCCGGGCTTCCAATACTCGCGTAAATCATCTATAGGCGTGTTACGTGGCAACCATAGGAACGAATACATTACAGAAGAACTTTCATCGTATCCAGCGTTTGGCACATTGTTCGAACCTGAACCTACATACATCGCATTTGCTCTAAACTCTAAACGATTATTAAAAAGCTTTTTACCCATCGATGTTTGTAGGGTATTCCGATTCAAATCCGTGTTAGGAACGATACCGCGTCTGTTGAGCTGGGTACCAGAAAATCTGAAATCGCCGTTTTCATCGGCATGAGAAATACTCACGTTATTGTTGGTGCTTACCCCTGTTTGAAAGAAGTTGCGCACGTTGTCAGGCGCAGCCTCAAAAGGTACTGCCTCACCGTTAGAGTTAAATACTTTAACAGGCTGACCATTGGTACGTGGTCCCCAGTTTTCACCGAAGGCATCGTAGTAATCCCCGGTATAGGTAGCTCCATCATTGTAACTGTATTTACCGCCACCACCATTACCAAACTGGTCTTGGAAGTTGGGAAGTTTTAAAGGGGTTTCAAGCACAGTGTTAGAATTCACACTTACGCCCCAGCCCTTGCTGTGTTTACCCGTTTTGGTTGTTACATAAATAACACCATTCGCAGCACGCGAACCGTACAATGCAGCTGCTGCTGGTCCTTTCAAGACAGAAATATTCTCAATATCGAAAGAGTTTACAATCTGCGCACCATTACCAAAGTCAATGGTCGAAGATCCGTTCAGGCCATCGCCTGGAGAAAATAAACCATTGGTGATGGGAACACCGTTCACAATAAAGAGGGCTTGACTGTTTCCGTTCAACGACGTTTGACCACGAATGGTAACGTTTGAAGAAGCAGTAGGGCCTGATGAACCGCTAGTAACATAAACTCCAGCGAGTTTACCGCTGAGGTTGTCCACAGCGTTTGGTGCAGGAACAGAAGCAATGTCTTTACTCTTTAATCCTTGTACCGCATAACCTAGAGCGCGCTCTTCACGAGAAACACCTAAGGCAGTGATGACCACTTCTTCCAATTGGATCTCGGAAGGAGTCAAAGTCACATTTAAAATTGATTTGCCGGAGACGTCTACCGTCTGCGTTTCAAATCCAAAATAACTGAAGATCAACTTTGATTGACCGTCATACATTGCAATACTATACTGACCCATTGCGTCAGTTAGCGTTCCGTCCTGTCCATTTAAGACAGTTACGGAAGCACCTATGACAGGGTCGCCAGCGTTATCTGTTACGGCTCCTGTGATTTTTTGCTGGGCCCATCCGGATTGAGCGAACCCAATGAAAAGAAAGAGAAAAGCAATAAAATGTGAATAACGATTGTGTCGTTTTCGCATAATTAATGATGTTTAAGGAAATAAAATTCAACCCTACTAAACCAATCCTAAGAGCTTAGCGGAACGACAGATTCTCTGTCAATAAAAAGGTGTTTAATGCTTGGTAGAAACTTCTCAGAACACTCCGTAAGTGCAGGGAGTGGAAATCTGAGCGCCAAAAGGAAAGGCGTGTTTTGAGTTGGATTGAGATTGCGGTTTTGACGTATAATCCTCTTCTGCAATGAGGTCCACTGGGTCTACTCCTATGATGTAGTCGTCGACGGGAAAAGCGTCCGTAGATACATCGGAATGATGGTTGGTGATTTCAGGAGTTTGCGAGTCTTCCATGGAAGGTTAAATGTACATAATGTAAAGGAGGTGTGCAATCTAGTTGAGCATCAAACAACGCACTGACTCGTTGTTGACTGGAGTCGTACCTTTACGATCTAGACCAACAGTTAGCTAATAGTTCCATTGAAACCGATTCCACTACGCCACCTCAAAGAAGTATTCCATTATTTCAGCTTCTTTAATCATGCGTTATCTGCGAGAGAAGTATTACGCTATTTATCCGTTCCCGCATCGCTCCAAGCTGTGCTAGAGGGTTTGGAAGTATTGAAAGCGCAAGGGGTAGTTTTTGAGAAAAGTGGATGGTATGCAATGTCAGATGAAGCGTTAGAATTACGTATTCAATGCGAGCAGTTAAATGAAAGTCGACTGAAATTAGCCCGTCGAGTAGGAAAGTTTATTGCGATCTTTCCTTTTGTAAGAGGTGTTTACTTGAGTGGGTCACTCTCTAAATCTGGCGTTCAGTCAAAGGATGATGACCTTGACTTCTTTATCTTGACTGCTTCTGATCGAGTCTGGACAGCAAAGTTTTTTTTGATTGCGTTTAAAAAAATAGTCCTTTTAAATTCAGAAAAGTATTTCTGCATCAACCTATTAATGGATCAGAACCGGTTGTCTTTAACCAAATGTAATCGCTACACCGCAACAGAAGTCGTTTCATTGATTGCTTTAAAGAATGTTCTGGGTCTTAAGCAGTTCCTTGCTGCGAATCAGTGGGTACTCACCTATTTTCCTAATATTGAAATAGACCTTACTCATACTGAAGTTCGGAATTCAACTACCATTTTAGAGCGAATACTAAACGGTTTACTGGGCGATAAATTTGAGCGTTGGTGTAAAGATCGATTTGCGGCACACATGCACCTGCACACGGATATAAAAGAAGGTTATTTCGAAGCAAAAGCGCACAGTTCTGCCTATTTTCCGCAGAGTGTGGAAAGACAATTATTAAAGCATTTAGAGAATTTTGAACATGAATAGAAAAGAAATTGTCATTACATTACTTTCAGGAGTTCTGCTTTTTATTGTAGCTGCAGTTCGCCCAGTACAGTACGCCGCCGAAGGAACTTTTTTTGTGCCGCTTACCTTGTTGGAAAAACAAATTGAACAGAACGGCATTGGCTTTGGCTCGCCCACAGAGGTTGACGCGCACATTGAATTGATGCAAAGCCCTGTAGTATTTAAAACCGTAAAGCTAAAATTTGATATGCCGTTCAGTCTCTCTGTGCGCAAAACTAGAAATGGCGCTGTTGCAGTTGAGGCACGTTCCCAATCGGCTGCCCTTTCTGCATCTATAGCGAATCATTCAGTGGCCATTACAGATTCTATAAAACAGTCTATGTTGCGTCAAAATGTAGGTATGAGTTACGATGTGATGGAGGGCCGTACGGGTGCACTTCAGATAGAAGAAAATACATTAAGAGCGGAATTAGACTCACTAAGATTTGCAGCGCAATCGGACTCCCTAGCTTATGCGGCACTTATCTTTAGAAAAGAGCGCCAATATGGCACCGCAGTGGTTGAATTGACTAATGCGGAACGAAAGCTTGAGAATCTTAAGGCGTATCTGAACGCCCCTGCACCGAAGTCGTACAGCATCTCCCCGGCCATGCCTGTCGAAAAACCGGTTGGTCTTCCTGCATGGGCTATTGGAATTTTGGGTGCCCTATTCGCGGCTGGTGGATTGAAATTATGGGCTGTGAGTAGATCATAAGGTGGTACAAAAGCGCACAGCCCCGATCGTTTTAAGCGCATTGTTTCTGCTGCTGGCGGGCACCTTGTATTGGGACCTCCATTGGGAGCTGATCTGGAGCGTTTTAGCTATTGTGGGGTTGGCTTATGGCATTGCAAAAAAAGATGCCTTGTACCCATTACTCTGGACCGCAGCGCTCACAGCGCCACTTTCGATAAAACTTGGTTTACCGTTTGCAGATGTCTATTTACCTATAGAATTTCTAGCAGGTACTGCGGCGCTTGCTGTTCTGCTTACGTTTGTATTCTCTGGGCAAGTTAAATGGCTTTTGAACTATCCGTTGCCGCTGGTGTGGCTCATTTCTTTTTTGCCGGGCATCTACTTTTCTGATTTGCTTCCAACGAG
>JAKMEB010000044.1 GCA_022426185.1 Schleiferiaceae bacterium | reverse complement strand
GATCTATGGGATTCGATCCGAACGATTACGTATCGTTCACATTCTTCGCCGGTTACATGGCGATGTTAGCCGCTTCGGTATTCTTCTTCTTCGAAAGAAGTAGAGTTGCAGACGAGTGGAAAACTTCTATGCTCGTTAGTGGGCTTATTACTGGTATTGCAGCAGTGCACTACTACTACATGCGTGATTTCTACGCTGCCGGTAATGGAAGTCCAGTTGTTCTACGTTATGTAGATTGGACTTTAACTGTACCACTTATGTGTGTTGAGTTCTATTTGATCACCAAGAAAGCTGGTGGTACGAAGTCAATTTTGTACAAACTGATCTTAGCTTCAGTTGCAATGTTAGTTACCGGTTACATCGGTGAGGCATTCTACGCTGACCAAGCTGTTTCATGGGTTTGGGGTGCTATTTCTGGTGCTGCTTACTTCTACATCGTATGGATGGTATGGAAAGGAGACGTTGCTAAATTGGCAAACAACGCAGGTGGTGCAGTAGCGAAAGCGAACGGTGCTCTAGCGAAATTTGTAATCATCGGTTGGGGTATCTACCCTATCGGTTACATCCTAGGTACTGCTGGAGGTTTCTTCGGTATGGATCTTGGTATCGCAGCAAACGAGGAAGTACTGAACTTGTGCTACAACCTTGCTGATGCAATCAACAAAATCGGATTTGGTCTTGTTATCTATTCTCTAGCGATCAGCTCAGAGACAGAAGCGGCTTAATCATACGTTTCAGAGTGTTAGTAAGCCCCATGACGGAAGTCGTGGGGCTTTCTTTTTTTAATCACTTGAGGTTCGTGCTATCTTTGGGGAAACTTAAAACATGAGAACCCAACTTGTTCACCTTATTCTAATTTTCACGCTGTGTGCGAATGGACAGAATACTGGCATGCACTCCTACAGCATCGATCTGACACAGGTTGTAGAAGACCGTGTCAAAGTTTCAATTGATGCCAAATTGATACGTTGGACTGCGCCTGAGCAAAGCACTTATAATTTTCATTTTCCCGCCACCATACCTGGTACCTATGCCACGTTAGACTATGGTAGGTTTATTCAAGATTTTAAAGCGTATGGAGCCAATGGAGCGCAGCTTAAAGTAAAGCAGAAGGGAAACACCTTTGTGATTCATGGTCAACCAGAACGCATCCAATACTGGGCAGACGACACCTTCGATTCGCGTATACGTAAGAACAAAGTATTTGAACCGGCTGGCACTAACAATCAAGAGCGCTTAAATTTTCTACTTAATGCTGCAGGTTACTTTGGGTTTTTTGAAGGTCAAGAAGGACTGCCTGTTTCTCTTGAACTCACCAAAAGCCCTCGTCTACATGGCCTAAGTGCTATGGAAAGCTACAGTTATGGCAACACCCAAAACTTCTACGCAAAAAATTACCACGAATTCTTAGACAGCCCCATCATGGTCAGTCAGCCGGACACCACCTCCTTCATGTTAGGGGGCGCCAAAGTCACTATTGGTGTCTTTACTGAAAATGGCAAGGAACTCTCGCGCGATATTTACACGCAGGTAGAAACGAGCATGAAAGCTATTGAAGCTTTCTTGCAAGGAGATCTGCCAGTAGATAATTACGCTTTCATTTTCTACATCAAAGACCATACAGAATTTGAAAGTTTATTCAACGGCTCAGAATTTAAAATCGGAACGCTATTTAAGGCCATTAGAAAATTAGCTGGCAAGGGATTCGGTGCGCTCGAACACGGAAACAGTTCCGTCTACTACCTCCCAGATTTTGGAGGCACCACTGTTCTCGATGGAATGGCCGATGTCTGTATCCATGAATTCTTCCATATCCTTACTCCACTGGGCTTACACAGCGAAGAGATTGGAAATTTCAACTACATTGAGCCTAAAATGAGTAAGCACCTTTGGCTGTACGAAGGCATCACTGAATATTTTGCTGGAATTAGCCAAGTCAAAGGTGGTGTCATTACCAAGGAAGAGTATGTCCGTAACCTACTACGGGGCAAAATTCGCGCTGCATCGCGCTACCCTACAAAGAAAATGTCCTTCACGGAAATGAGCGAAAACGTTTTGGATAAGCCTTACAAAAAGCACTACGGACAGGTTTACCAAAGAGGTGCGTTGATGGGGGCTCTTTTAGATATTCGCATCATGGAGTTGACCCATGGTGAAAAAGATCTCCACGATATCATACTTACCCTTCGTGATAAATACGGTCCTAACGAAAGCTTTAATGATGATGCCATTATTAAGGAGTTTGTCAGCCTAGTTCATGCGGATCTTCAGCAATTCTTTGATGACTATGTGACTGGAAGGGAACAACTCCCAGTGCAAGAGTATTTAAATAAAGTGGGCATCGCTTACGACCAGAACTACGAAGGAGCTGTGATGATGGATCCTCTTCTTGACCTAGGATATAAAACGAGAGGGCGGCGCTCTTCAGAATTCATTGAGATTAAAAAAATCCCGAAGGTCAACCCATACCAACTTCAAGTAGGCGATCGTGTTCTACGTTACACCGCCCTGCTAGATAATGAGTACGGTGGACTGGAACAAGGAACACCGCTTGAGCTTGAAGTACAACGCGGTGAGAAAGTAGTACGTATCCCATTCGAAGTATCCTATAAAAGCGGCACAAAAAAACATTTCATACGTCTTCAGAGGACGCCTTCTGAATCGCAAGCAGCGTTGCAAGCGCTCTGGTTTAAAAATTAATTTTTAAACATTGAAAAGAATCCGGGAATCCGCACTCACGCATTAATGTACAATACTAAGTTGCTCGGTAAAGCGAGAAGCTGCGGAGGCTGCTGTAACATTATACATCCCATTAGGTAATGAATGAATGTCAAAGTTCATGAGCGAGCCGTCGTATACACGTTTTTCGCGTTTCCAAAGTTTCCCGGTGGTATCGTAAATATAGATATCCAGCTTTGTACCGCTGGGCCATGCGCCCCGGATAGACATGGCACTGCCTGCAGGGTTCGGGAATAACAGTATTGGACGCTGCGTCACTTGTTCATCGACGCCTATTCCTTGTACAAATTCAAACCAATTCAGATTAAATTCAGAGCCCACATCCAACCGCAGTTTATAATCTCCTTGGGCCAAAACACCCCCAGAACTGTTCGTTGTCTGCCAGCTTTGCCAACCGCCCGTTGCACTTAGTGAAATGGAGGGGAAACTTGTAACATAAGTACCTGCAGTATCTAGAAACACAAATTGCATGTTTACTCCAGACTGAGAAGAATGCCTGTAATCAACACTGTAGGTTGCGCTATTGAGGACTTTTACGTCGTAAATAAGGTAATCACCAGCCCCTAGGTAACCAATGTTTTGACCTCCACCTATATCTGTTGTGTTTTCCAAAGAAATACCGTCCATACTAGAAAACGCCTCGGCTTCAATTTTACCGGGAATCACATGGACCGTTGGCAGCGTATTTTCCACCAACTCCTGTGTAAAAGATTGAACGTTCGTGCCGTCTTTTGCTTTAAGGGCAGTGCCTGCATAGGAGACCTTAATTTCATCTAAAAAAGTGAGCGCTTGCCCTATGTTTAAAAGAACATTCCTAGCATTAGAAGCACTTTTTGTGATGCCGGTTACTGGTGTGGCAACTCCGTTTACAGTGATGTAATAGGAAGCCAGCACTCCAAGATTCGCTGTGTCCAGGGGCTTGTTCGTTTGTACCTCAATAGTGGTATTATCAAAGGTTGTAGCATGCACATATTCCGCATTAATAGAGGCTGTGCTTCCTGTGGCTACAAATTCGAAACTAGTCACATTAAATCCGCCGCCGTTTGCGACAAATCTGATTTTTTCATCACTCGAGGAAAGCACTATATCTGGAATACTTTTGCTGGACATAACCGACCAACTTCCCGTATTTGTTGCATAGTAATTTGGAGTAAGGCGCACCCCATCCGCTTCAAAGTAGAAATTTCCTCCTGTTGAACCGCTGCAGCCTTGCCTTACTTTAATGGTGTAGATGCTGTCCTGTGGAATATTCACACTGTAACTCATCCAGTCATCGGTGTCAACAAACCCGACCATATAACCGTTGCTGTTAACTGCGTCTGTAAAATTTTCAATATCAACCCCGTCGTTCCTGTAGGTCCAACCGGAATTCCAGGACGGCGGTGGATTAAGCTGGTAGGATTCGGTGTCATAATAAGCGGATCCTAATGGGCCCATATCGTATTCTGAGGCATGAACTACACCCGGCAAATTATGCGTTTTCCAAGGAAGCGACGTTGGGTCTTGTACCTGCCGGAACATTGCATCAATTACTCCTCTATTGTACGTACAGTTTTCAGCCTTGAGATCTGTTGTCAGTTGCATCAGTGTTGCCGTTGCTGCAGCCACAGATGGAGCCGATCCGTTGCCACTCCAATAGTTCAATAAATCTTGATACCCTGTGGACTTCGTAATACTTAAAGGCGCGTTAATGGTCTCTATTTTTTTCAATGGCCACCAAGCCCAACCAACACCTTCAGCTTCAAGCAACCCAATGAGTCCGGTATACCAAGCATTCGAGTTTTCACCAGATTCTCCGAACCAAATAGGCACGTTGTAGGTATCTCTTAAATCCAACCCGTATTGTATGTCCGCAACACTATTTACTGGCGACCAATATTTATGCGGGGAGTACACCATGTTGTTGTCCCAAGGCGGGGTTAAACCCGTAAACGTATTTGCAAACCAATTGCCCTCAATGAATATGATGTGGTTGGTATCTACAGACCGAATACTGTCGGTCACATCCTCATACAACGTGCGTAACAATGTACCCCCAGGTAAATTCCAATTAGGCTCGTTGATTAAATCATACCCAGCAATAGTTGTATCTGTAGCATAACGCTCCGCCAGCTTACGCCAAAGTGATGCAGTCTTAGTTCTGTTGTGAACGCTCTCCCAGAGGGATGGTTTGGCGGGGTCGTAGTCACTTATCCCCGAATCATACCCTTGCCCCCCTGGAGCCGCATGTAAATCCAAAATGACATACATATGTTGTGCCGCACTCCATTTAACCACTGAATCCAGCAGATGAAAACCTTTAGTCAGCCATGTATTTTCTCCCAATACGGGTTCATCCTCTATGGGTAAGGTAAATAGGTTGTAATGCATCGGAACACGAACCGTATTGAATCCCCATGAGGCCATAGAATCTACATCTGCTTTACTGAAATGATTTTCTAACCATGCATCATAAAAAGCGTCTGTAGCGGTGACTCCTATGAGATCTTCAATGGTATCGCGTATTTTATGCTGCGGACTGGCAAAAGAAGCCGTTTGAAGCATGTATCCTTCTTGGACCATCCAACCTCCAACGCCCATGGAGCGGATCAGCAAGGTGTCCCCATTTCCGTCTTGAATGATCTTGCCCGAAGTTTTAACATATTGCGCATGCAATGGACTAATGCCTAAAGAGATGACTAGAATTAAAAGCGCTAAAAATCGATCAAACTTCATCCTGAGAATTTTTAAATGACACTTGAATATCGTTAGAAAACTTGAATTTTTTCAATCCCAACAAGCAGACAAATACCGGACAGCACTATAAGCCCTGTATGTGTTCGTCTAAAGCGGCTTCTTTATTCAACTCAATTTTCTTTTTTAATCGGTACTTCGCCTTTTCAATAGCAGCGGGACTGACATTTAATACGGTAGCAATCTCCTTATTGCTCATCTTTTGTCGAATCAAATAACACAGACGAACTTCTCCTTTGGTAAGTTTTGGGAATCTCTTCATCAATCGATCAGAGAACTCTTCATGCAGCTCACGATAATTACGTTCAAAGTGATCCCAATAGTTTTCGCTTTGTAATTCTCTATTGATCTCTCGTGTCATTGACTTTAAGAAGGTCAAGGTTTCTTCAGAGCGGTTTTTTTGTTTGCTTTCGCTTTCTAATCGTTCCTTAAAGGAGTGCAGGAGTTCAAGTCGACTCGACGTCTTTAACAGTTGAAAACTCAATTCCGTCTTCTGCTGGTTCGACTTTACTTCTAATTCTGATGCTTTCGCCTTAAGTAACTCTCGTTCGGTTTCAACTAGTTTTAGGCGCGTGGATCTGAAATTACGGTCTTGATAAAAGAATACAGCGGTACCTATAAAGAGAAACAACACTAAAAGAACCACTATTTTAAACCAGTCGCGCTGAATTAAAAAGGAATCAATATGGAAGGGAACTAAAATGGTTTTTTCAAAGTCATTAGGCCCAACAGACTGAACTTCGGCAACATAGCTTCCCGGCGGTAATTTTTGTAAATCAATGGTCCGGCTCCCATACGGTAACTCAACCCAATAATCTCCAAGCGCCTTAATTCGATACTTATTACTGATTCCATTGCGCAGGGCATTGCTAACCAATTCAAAATTTAACCGTACCGACTTTGTTCCTGCCGCAAATTCTATAGGCTGCGTCAATGGTTCACCATCCTTGATGATTGGAATCGCCTCTGGAACATTATCTGCGAATACCTCGGTAAGAAGCATCGTAGGAATCGTGGCTGCCTGAATGCCTTCCAAAGCAATATCCGCTACCCCTTGTGTTCCTCCTAGTAATAAACTTTCATCGTTACATAACAATGCTTTTCTGTTAGACAGACCCACTTGTAATTCATCCAATTCTTTAAATACTTCATACGACCACTCTCGTTTTTCGTTTAAAGTAATTTCTAGGAGTCCAACGCTGGTAGCAGCATACACACGACCCTTATTTTCGCTTATGGAATAGCAGTTGACAAATGACTCCTTGCCAATAATGGTATCTACAACCTCATCTTTATGGATAACTAAAATCCCGCTACCTTCGGTACCAACCAGTTTATAGTCCATATAGGTTGCTATATCTAAAACCGAATTTTTAATAGGGATACTATGTATAAGACCTTGTTTCGAAAGTGTGTAGATGCCTTGAAACTCTGTCCCTATCCAAAGATATTCTCCGTCAAACTCTAAATCCATTATGTTACGTCCCACTCGCCACGGAATGTCAAACGGTGAGGTAATCTTCGTTCCGTCACAAAATTGAAGTCCGTAAAGGGTTCCTATCCATAAACTGTCGCCCCATGTCTTCTCAAGGGACCAGATGTTTGAATTCTCTAATCCACGTGATGATTGCGAATAAGCCAAGAATTGTTCCTTTATCTGACCTGCGGTGTCCATAACAAATAAGCCTTGACCTAGGCTTCCTACCCACAATTCTTCTTTATAAAACTCAAGACTGGTAACCACATCAGGTAAATTGGGGTTGTCAAATTTTGTGGGTTGCCAACCTTCTTGAGTTTCTTTGTAACGCACGAGGCCATCTCCATCAAAGCCAACCCATAAATCATCACTGCTGACCATGCTGATCGCACTTTGGATGCTAGAAGCAACGAAGTTCTCTGGTTTCGGTAACAGCGATACGGCACTGCTTTGTACAGGAAATTGTGCAATACCGCCATTATACGTTCCCAACCAGATGCCATCGTAGACTTCATAAATTCCGTAGAATTGATCTGTGATAATACCTGAAGTAGGATCTTGTTTGGTAAAGTGTTTTACTTCTCTACCGTTCCATCGGTATACGCCGTAGCCATCTGTTGAAATCCAAACAGCCCCGTCGTGATAACGCACATCGCGTTGGGTACCCTTCGTTGGGATGTCCAACTGAAGAAATTCATCACCGCTTAATTCAAAAATGCCCGTTCCTTCAACGGAAAAAAGTACGCTACCACCAGCTACGTCTACGGACTTTCGAAATGAGCTTACACTGTTATTCGCTTCCAACGAATGTACAGCCATTTGCGACTTGAGGTAATACAGCAGATGGTCGCCGCTGGTTGCGATCCAAAGAGTATCACCTTGGTCTTCAAAGTCGAAAATGAATTTTAGATCAGCCGCATAGGTATCGGAAACAAAGCGCTCCCATTGGTCACTCCCGGGCTTTAATAAGAATATACCAGAGCCTGAGCTTCCCGCCCAGATAATACCTTCGTTATCTTGGTGAAGAGATATAATAGAAATCTCTCGGGGCAACTGAGGGATTTTAGCATCCGGTAAGGGTCTAAGGCTCTTTAGGTCCACTCCCATTATTCCACCCAGTTGCAATCCTATCAGTAATACTGAGTCTTCCGTAACTAATAAACTCTGAACATTGTTGGATCCGCGGAAATCTGTAGAGTCTAGAAATGGAAAAGAACGTGCTCTTCCTTCATTGTACTTATAGAGTCCATCTCTTGTTCCGACCCAAACAAAACCCCAGTCGTCCTGAACAACAGAGTATACCGTGGGATTATTCAGTCCTTCGGCAGCACCAATGTGACGTACAGTTTGCCCCTGAGCGAAGACCGAACAGAGGACGAAAAGAACAATAGAGAATAAACTTCGCATACAGCAATTTACAAATGAAAAAGGGACCCGTTACCGGGTCCCTTTAACACTTACTTACTAACCAATAGGTAAGTGAATAGTTTATTTAAGCGCAATGCGTACAACGCGCTCAGTCAGTCCGTTTTGAACACGTACAATGTACATGCCTCTTGGCAATGCAGCTACGTCAAGACGTGTATTCGCCTCAAAGTTTTGCTCCATCACTTTAGCACCTGTAACACTATATACAGCAACAGTAGAAGCAGTACCAGTAGTGTTTTCGATGAACAATACATCAGAAGCTGGATTTGGCTTAACTACGAAGTCGGCTGCTGCCTCTTCGATACCAATACCCGCACAAGGGCCACACTCTTCCCAACAATGGATCTCTAGAGTAGTATCCGCAGTTCCACCCAACATCATGTAACGGTTGGTAAATGCACCTTGCGTGATTGTACAAGCAGTATCACCAGTTGCTGGATCAAAAGCTTCTTGAACTGCCCAGTTATCAGCAGTAAATTTCCACTCGTATGCACCTGGTAAAAGAGATAATGTTACCTCATAAACTCCGTCACCATCATCATCAGTCATCAATGTAGCATCACCACTCCATCCATTCATAGTACCTGAAAGGTAGGCTGTAGTGAACGAAGGTGAATTGCTGCGATCAGAACGGAAGGTTACGTTCACCGGTGAAGGTGGCGTAGTACAAGAACCGTCTGTTGAACACTGTCCGAAACAAGTCATCAAATGGAAGTCACCGTAAAGTGCACCACCGACGTTACGGTCGTTGTAATTCGCTGGGTCGCCACACGGCTTACCTGCTAAATTTTCTTTACAACCCCAGCTAGGACAGTTTCCGTTCATGAAGGTGAAGTAAGAGAAGAATCCAGTATCACGCGGAAGTGTGATTGAATAAACAGAATCACCAATAGGGTGCATCATGTTTTGACCTGGAGTTCCAAATCCAGAACCACCACCTAAGAATACACCGGTAGAATCTACCGCTTGGAATTCCATATTTACTTGCATGGTCACATAGACTTGACCTGCTTTAGCTGCACAAGATTCCCATGCTACACCAGGTAGAATAGTATCGTTCATTAATTCAGCAAAGCGATTGGTATAAATACCAGTTGTTTTGGTACATGCTGTACCTGATGTTAAACTCTCTTGACCTGTCCAACCGTCCAAAGTGAATTTGTACTCGATTGAATCAGCAGTCAATGGAAGCGTTACAGTCCAGATGGAATCGCCTTCTGGATCGGCCATTGGATTACATGTTCCACACCAACTGTTGAAATCACCGTTAAGGTGCACCGTCGTGTAAGAACCTGCATAGTCACGCATATCAACGATAAACGTAACGTCTTTCTGTGCAAAACCCAACATTGGAAGGGCCAGCATTAATAAAGCGTAGATTTTTTTCATGTTAAGCATTATTTATGGTTAGTAATTATTGAAATACTCTAATATAATCCACCAGCATGTACTGAGGGAATGTCGTTGAAGGTCCAACTGGACCTGGCCAGTTTCCTTCTACGGCAATATTTAGGATAAAGAAGAATTTCTTTTTAAACGCACCAAGGTTGGAGATGTTTAATGTGTGGTACTGAATGTCATCGCGGTACCATTTTATTGAGCCACTGTCCCATACAATTGAGAAGACATGAAACTCATCGTTGTATTTACCGGAGTTGAGGCTGTTGTTGCCACTGTGCTCCGCATGACTGCCATTATTAGACCAATGGCCGGTTCCATAAACCGTCCGGTCATTGTAACCGTCCCCACCTATCAATTCCATTAGATCGATTTCGCCGCAACTGGGCCATCCGTCCGTAGAGAAATTATCACCCAGCATCCAAAGTGCCGGCCAGATACCTGGACCGTATGGAACTTTAGCACGAATGTCTATTCTACCGTATTTAAACGACTGCTTGCCTTGAGTTGTAATACGAGCGGAAGTGTAAGGGGCACCTAAATGCGTTTCTTCCTTAGCTGTTATACGCAAATAGCCTTGATCAAGTTCCGCGTTGCGATCGCCACCACGGTAGTACTGACTTTCATTATTTCCCCAACCCGAAGCTCCCGTTTCGTAATTCCAATCTGCTAGGTTCAAATCTGTTCCTGAAAAGTCTTCTTCCCAAACCAAAGTTTTACCGGGGTAAGAATTAGGTGTAGTATAACCAATGTCTTCAATTGGAGGAGCGCCATCATCGTTTAGTAAGGTTATCGAAGCAAATGGCTCCGGTATAGTTACGTTGACTGGATTACTGAATGAAATCCAAAAAGACTCTGTGTCTTCTGGTGTCTCATCTCCTTTAATAGTGATTGGAATAGATGCCGTCGTAGCACCTTTTGGTATTTCTAAAGTGCCTTGCGCAAGCTCAAAATCGTCCCCCGTTTCAGCAGTTACACCATTTGTTGAGTAATCCAACGTGATGGTTTTGGCAGCAGCTGCCGACAAAAACACCTCATAGTTAATGACTTCTGTTGTATTTCCCTCATCGATCTCAATGCTGTACGCAGTGAGCTGAGGTACCGCTGGAGTCTCGCAGCCAAAGGCTACAAGGCTCACTGCAATACTAAATGCTATATTCCGAGTGACTTTAATCATTTGTTACGATTGAGAGTATAAAGTAAAGCGCCACAAACCAACGCTGTAGTCTACCTCTATTTCCATATAACGATCACCACCGATATCTGTCATAGACAAAATATCGTACGTTACAGAGGTAACAGGAGCACTGACCTCTCCTCCGTTCGCTGCTTTAGGAATTCCTATAAATGCACCAAGCCCGTTTACTTTCAACTGATCTGGATGATCACTATCAGCAGGTATGATTTCAAAAGCGTGCGTTCCGCTGGCCCAAGCATCGTGTGGACTGGTCAAGTTGGTTTCATCTGTACAACCTTCTGTAGCTACACCGTAATACGTTTCAGCATATACGTCCCCTTTTGTGTCGTACTCCATCGTTCCGTCATCTGTAAAAATCCATTCGTCATTGAACAAACACGGACGGTCGGTTGGTCCTGTAGCAGGGATTGCCCACCAAGTGGTGTTGCCGTCTGGACCTACCCATAGCGCTCCGGCTTGTGGAGCTAATTTCCAGGTACGGGTGGAACATTCTGTTAACCATTCCATTGCACCAATACAGGGCATAGGACCGTCTTTCAATATTTCAATCTGGCCGTTGGCAGAAGCGCTACCACCCTGATTGAACACCGTGTGCGTAACGTCATAAGTACCCATAGACCCTATAAATACTTCAATACTTTCGCCAGTGTATGTTCCTACACCATCAATATCCCACTGGAACAAAAAAGGATCGCCAGAACTGTTCGATACTAATTGAACCGTATTACTGTCTATGTACGTGAGTGAATAATCTGCTTGAGGGAGTGCCCCTAATTCCGTGTGGCCTGCTTCGCTTGGTTCACAAGCTATGAAACCTAAGGCGACGAGACTGAATAAAACTAATTTCTTTAACATCTTTCTTGGTTTTTAGTATCCTGGGTTCTGTGTTAATACATCTGGTGCAGCATCAATTTCTTGCTGCGGTATAGGAAGATAAGTGTGCGTTGCTGCAACAAAGCCTTGATCACCTAATACGGTTGCGGCTTTACCGGTTCTCAACAGATCGAAGAAACGATGTCCTTCTGTTGCTAACTCCATACGACGCTCAGTATAAATATCCTCAAGCAGTTGGTTTCCAGAACTTGTTAAAGCAGCAAGACCTACACGGTTTCTAACCTGATTTAAGTACGTTCTAGCCGTTCCTTCCGAACCACCACTTCTTACAATTCCTTCTGCAGCCATAAGTAATACATCTGCATAACGGATTTCACGAATGTTATTACCCCAGTTCAGTGCAGGGTCACCATCAGATGCTACATTCGAGGCAATTGGTGCGTACTTACGCATCCAGAAGCCCGTATTTTGATAGGCCGGCGTGTATTCAGCGCCAGGTAATGCATCTGCATCGATAATGGTGTATCCGTAACGTGGGTCACCATCCATCGCTGCTTCCAGTTCTGTAGAAACTGGACAGAATCCCCAGCCTGTTGCATACGTTGGGCCGTTGTAATCACGCATTCCGATGAACTGAACGCCAACGTTCCCTTCACCGCCACCCCAGCCGAACGAGCCCCAATCTGAAGCTGAATTTTCGCTGTAGGTAATTTCAAATACACTCTCAGAAGACCACTCACCTTCTGCCGACCAAATGTCAGAGAAGCTGGATAACAATGAATATTCACCTGATTGAATCACAGACTCACAAAGCGAAGCTACCTGAGCCATACTTGAAGCATCATCTTCAAAAAGTAAGACACGCGCTAGAAGCGATTGTGCAGCTCCTTTAGTAACACGTCCCAGCTGGTTTGAGCCAACGGAAGTTGGTAGATCTGCAATTGCCGCTTCCAAGTCTGAAACGATGAAAGGGAAAATTTGGTCTGGACCAACTTGCTCAACCGTGTAGTATTCTGAAGCACCAAGGGTATGGTCAATCAATGGAATGTTTCCAAACAAACGAACCAAGTCAAAATAGAATTTCGCACGTAGGAATTTAGCCTCTGCTTTAGTGCGCGTTCTGAACGCTTCACTCGCTTCTTCTATTTCGTCAATTTTCTCAAGAAATAGATTTGCGCGGTAAATACCTTTATATCCCTTTCTCCAAAAGCCACGTTGTGGCCCTAAGTTAGGAGTTAGCGTAAAGTTGTTGTAGGCAACCCACGACGGCTGATCAGATGCATCACTTCCTCCTGCATAGGTATCATCAGAAGCTACGTTCTGTAAGAATCTAAACATAGTAAATCCATACTGGTCATTCCATTGAAGTACGTCGTAAATACTCACCAATGCCTCAAAGGCTTGCTCCTCTGTTTGGTAGTAGTTTACCTCTAATACGCGGCCTACAGGTCTTGTATTCAAAAAGTCTTTTGAACACGAGCCCAAGATCATAGTAAGCGCTAATAGCAAGCTTACCCAGATGCCTTTTGTTTGGTTTAACTTATTCATGCTTTATTTATTTAAATGTGATGTTCAATCCTAATGTATGCACTCTTGCCTGTGGGTAGATACCTCTATCGATTCCCATACCAGCACCTATTTCAGGGTCAAATCCACTGTATTTCGTGAAGGTGAGGAGGTTGGTTCCACTATAGTAGATGCGCATTTTACGAAGACCAACGCGCTCAGCAGCTGTGCCAGTGATATTGTACCCAATTTGTAAAGACTTCAAACGGAAGAAACCACCGTCCTCCACATAGAAGTCAGAACTACGAGCAAAGTTTCTGTTTAAATCGTTGAACGTAAGTCTCGGGTAATCGTTGGTAGAACCTTCACCAGTCCAACGGTCGATCGCTTTTGCAGGCATGTTTGATGTTGGAAGATCGTAACGACGTGTTGCGTTGTAGATCTGATTTCCAAATACACCCTGACCAAAGATGTTCATGTCCCAATTTTTATAACGCATGTCGATGGTCAAACCAGCCGTCCAATCAGGCGTAGGGTTACCAATCATAGTTCTGTCCTCTGCATCAATGACGCCATCACCATTCACATCAACAAAACGGAAATCACCTGCTTGTGCCATTGGCTGAAGCGTGTCTCCATCACCACTGGTGTGACTAAATACATCATCCATATTTTGGAAAATTCCATCCGTCTGGTATCCGTAAAGGTACCCGATAGGTAAGCCTTCTGTGATACGTGTAATTTCGATTCCTTGAGGTCCCCATCCAGCACCAGTAAGGTATCCGGCATCATTACCGATCAAAACCACTTCATTTTTAATGAAACTTGCATTACCGCTAACACCAAAAGAGAAATCATTGCTGTAAGTACGATCGTAACCAAATTCAATATCAACCCCTTGATTCAACATAGAACCAACGTTGGCAGTAGACGGGTCATTACCAATGTAATCCGGTAACGGCGGACGCGTTTTCATACCGTTGGTGCGGCGGTTAAATACATCGATACCTAAAACTAGGTAATCATAAGCGCGTATTTCTGTACCAATGTTTAATTGAGCAACACTTTCCCAACGAAGATCTGGGTTAGCTACTTGTGCCGGTGTCGTACCATTAACAAGTACTTCGTTTGCACCAAACGTATACGAACGACCACCGATGATGGTAGAAGCATACTCCAAAGAACCTGCTGCATCACTACCATTCAAACCGTAACCGGCCTTAAATTTCAGTGTATTTACATTATCGTAGATCCACCAATTTTCTTTGTGTACGTTCCATCCCGCGGACAACGATGGGAAATATCCCCAACGGTTGTTTTGACCAAATCGAGAAGAAGCATCCGCACGTAAAATTGCTGTAGCAACATACTTACCGTCGTAATCGTAATTTACACGACCGAAGTACGATTCAATGGCATAACGCTCCCATTTACCACCGTAGACTTGCTCGGAGATTTCATTACGAGCATAATCGATAGTTGCATCCTGAAAGTCTTGGGTAGGTACATCACGTTTGTTACCACCGATGTAGCGTCCATTTACTTCCTGTGCACTGTGACCCGCGAGGTAGTTCAAGTTGTGTTTGCCTACGCTGTGTGTATACGTTAGCGTATTGTCCCAAATCCATGTAAACCCTCTATTGAAACTAGAATATACATTGTTCGTGTCTAATAGGTTGGTTGCGTTCAAGTAATGCGATGGTGTCATGCCGTCATTACCCCAAAATGCAAGGTCAATACCCATGCTTGAGCGCGCTTTTAAACCCGGTAGAATTTCAAATTCTGCGTAGGTATTGTTGACGATTTTATCTGCCCAACCGACGTTGTTGATCATACTGTAGGCAGCTACAGGATTCACAACTTCAGAAGTTACGCGGTTAGAAATACCAAAAATTCCGTTGTCATCACGAACCAAATTTCCACGAAGAACGCCTCCCGAAGAATATGGCGTTCCAGACAACACTGTCGGATCGGTTTCGTACAATGGCGTAAGTGGATCAATATTCAATGCGCGTCCAAGCGGTGAACCCCACTCTGTGTTTTCAGCAACACCATTACTTTGGTTGTGCGTATACGCCACATTCCAACCAACCGTGAGGCGGTCGTTCACTTTCGTGACTGTATTCAAACGTGCCGCTAATCTTTCGTAATACGATTTGCCTTCAGCCACAATTCCTTCTTGGTTGAATGAACTTATCGAAGCGTAATACGATCCGCGGTCTGTTCCTCCGGCAATACTAATGTCGCTGTTTTGGATCACTGCATTTCTATTGAATACTGCGTCTTGCCAGTCCGTACCCGTACCATACATGCTTGGGTTGCTGTAAGGCAGCGGTTGGCCAGCAGCACCGGCCATTTCGTTTTGCAATGTTGCGTATTCCGTTGCGTTCAATACTGGAGCTTTTTTCCAAGGATTCTGCAGACCCGTGTAAGAAGTTACTTTCACTTCCATTCCACGCGCTTTGGATCCATTTTTAGTATTGATGATTATTACACCATTCGCACCACGTGCACCATAAATAGCTGCTGAGGCAGCATCCTTAAGTACCTCTATGGTTTCAATATCATTAGGATTCAAATAATCAATACCTCCACCGATAACCACTCCGTCAACCACATAAAGCGGATCAGAACCATTAATAGATGAAGTACCACGCACACGAATGACCGCACCAGCACCTGGTTGTCCAGAACTCTGAACTACACTTACACCCGACGTTCTTCCCTGCAGCGCAGTTTCTACACGCGGTAACACGATATCCTCGAGGTCCTCTGACTTCACACTAGAAATGGCCCCAGTAACGTTGGATTTTTTCTGTGTACCGAAACCAACTACGACCACTTCATCCAACGTAGATGCCGCTTTATCATAATCTAATTTTATCGCCACATTTTTGGAAGCGCCAAGTGCGACCGTTTTGGTAACATAACCTATGTAAGAAACCTCTACTGAAGTACCTTCTTTAGCGTCCAAAGACCACCTGCCCTCGGGATCTGTCATGGCTGATTTTTGACCAGCCTTAACGACTGCACCCGGTAATGGGGAATTATCAGCAGCATCAACTACCGTTCCTCGATACTGTGCGCTCAACTGCGCCGAAAAACCCACAAAAAGTAGGACAAGGAAGGACGCGATGAAATGTTGTGATTTACTCATTGTGTCAAGTTTTATTGATAAAGTGTATTTTGTACACTGCAATGTGGTGATAGATTTAATAAGTAGCAACTTCTGCTTCCGGACAAATGCCGGACATTTTAGATGTATCTGTGCTTTTCAGCCACTAATACGGCAGTATCAGTGCTAAGATACACTATATCTTACTCCAAGAAACCATCCATATCACGACGATCCTTTTTGGTGGGCCTACCCGCCCCTTTTTGCCGACTCACATTGCGTGCAAGGCGCAAAAAATTCCTTTTATCTACCTCTATTTGAGGAGTTTGATTACTTAGCAATTCCGGGACAAATTTTGCGCTCACGCGACTTTTTGGCAACCCCTTGATTTCAAATACTTCGTCAAATCCGTGGCGTTTCAAGGTGAAAACATCGCCTTCTTTGACCTCCCTGGAGGGCTTCACCGGAATTTCTGCTATGAGCACCCTGTTGTTACGTACCTGTTCACCGGCTAAGGTGCGGGTTTTATACAATCGGACACACCATAAGAATTTGTCTATTCGCATGGGAACAAAATTGCACGTTTTCCACTAATTTCAAGCCCAGAAGTTAAAAATGATTGCATGAAGAAATCACTACTCTTAACCGCAGTGCTCGTAAGCACCCTTTTTGCGTGTCAAAATGGGGAGATGCGCCCTGCGGGTAACAACGAAGAAATGAGTCAATCTATGGATCAGTCGGATAAAGGGTATCAGCTGTATACGGTTCGCGAAGCGCTTACCAATGAAAGCACAATAAAAGCAACGCTTGAAGAAACCCGGTTGATGGGCTACAAGAAGGTGGAGAGTTTTGGTTTTGCAAACGGTGAATTTTTAGGCCTAACGACCCCTGATTTTAACGCTGCCCTTGCAGCAGCTGATCTGCAGAGTCCGTCGGGCCATTATATGCCGGAAGAATTGGCCAGTGCAACTGTAAGAACCATTGATCAATCATCCATCGAAGATTTTTTAGATGCTGCAGAAGCTCTAGGTCAAAAATGGGTGATTATTCCTTGGATGAACGAGGCATGGCGAAATAAAGAAGGGTACGATCACTTGATCGAATACCTCATCGCCTTGGGCGAAGCTGCTCGAGAACGTGGAATGGCAGCAGGTTGGCACAATCACGAATTTGAATTTGAACGTTTAGTACGGGAAGATCCTTATTCTCCAATCGCCTATGAATACCTTCTGAACAGCTTGGAAGGGAGTAATGTGGTTTTTGAAATGGACGTTCACTGGGTTGCATTTGCCGGTGAGAATCCCGTAGAGTGGATGGCAAATTATCCGGGACGTTTCCCGCTTTGGCATGTGAAAGACTTTGCCGCAGATACTGCAACACAGGTTCCCGTAGGTCAAGGAGTCATTCCTTGGCCAGAGGTCTTTGCTATGGCAGAAATAGCCGGACTGCAGCACTATTATATCGAACAAGACTTCTGTGCTGCAGACAAAGCAGTCCAATGTCTAGAAGAAAGTATTGAATGGGCCAAAGAACAGCCCTTCATGGATTAAACTTAACTGCCCGAAAGGGGTTAACAAAACAACGAATACAACTGACCTATGTACGGAGGATTAAAAGATCATTTAACCACACAGCTCGAAGAAATCACAACTGCAGGATTGTTCAAGCGCGAGCGCATCATCACGACGCCTCAAGATGCTGTTATTAAGACAACTGAAGGCGAAGAGGTACTGAACTTTTGCGCA
>JAKMEB010000139.1 GCA_022426185.1 Schleiferiaceae bacterium | reverse complement strand
TAGATGATGCATTGAACGGGTCCAATGCTATAGGTGCATTCCAGTGCCAACGCAAGTTCTTCCCTTCTGGGTGAACTGGCTTTATCAACTCTGAATATCCCGTTTCCGTATTGACCAATCCCACATTGCCTTCCTGACTTTGTGCATACACAGCATCCGTGCGACCTGGTACGGGAACCACATCAAAACCATCGCCAAAGAAAAGCTCACTCCACTCCTCGTTTCGGATACCGTCAGTAGTTAAACTGTAGGAAGGTCCCATCCACGAGCCGTTATCCTGCATCCCGCCATAAACATTATACGGCAGCTGCTCATCCACATTGATGTGATAGAATTGAGCCAATGGTAAGTTTTCTACAAAGTGCCAGCTTTCTCCGTAATCGTACGAAATATTCATCCCGCCGTCGTTTCCTTCGATAATGTGCGCTGGATTTTCGGGGTTAATCCACATGGCGTGATGGTCTGGGTGAATGCGATTATAGGGTGTGATCGTTTTCCAATTCTTACCTCCATCATCACTGCGAGTCACATACGTCCACAAGCTGTAAATGCGATCTGGATTTTGTGGATCCACTCGGAGGTCTGCATAATAAAACGGACGATTTCCAGCCTGCTCACTCTCTGTGACCCTGAACCAATTCATCCCACCGTCTTTACTCTTATACACACCATTTTTTTTACTTGTCTCAATGAGTGCGTAAACAATGTTTGAATTTGATGGTGCGATACCCAGACCTATGCGGCCTAAATCGCCTTTAGGCAATCCCTCGTCTTCGCCTAACTTCTTCCAATTCTCACCTCCATCGTAAGTGATAAACAGCCCACCAGACGGACCGCCACTGGTAAAGAACCACGGTTCTCTGCGATACTCCCACATATTGGCAATTAACTTTTTTGGATTGTTTGGATCCATCACAAGATCCCCAGCTCCTGTACGGTCATTGATATACAACGTATTCGTCCAATTCTTACCGCCGTCCGTCGTTTTAAAAACTCCACGCGGGCTGTCGCCCCATGCTGATCCAGTTGCACCCACATAAATCTCATCGGTATTCTCTGGATTAATCAATATTCTGTGAATAGTGCGCGTTTGCTCCAATCCTATGCATTCCCAATTCTGGCCGCCGTCGTAACTTTTATACAAGCCATAACCGCTGGTCTGTGAATTTCTAGGGTTACCCTCGCCGGTTCCCACATAGATGATATCAGGATAGTTAGGGTCGATAGCAATGGCACCAATGGAAGCGACCTTTTCATTCTGAAAAAGTGGGGACCAATTTTGACCATTGTTCTCGCTCACCCACAGGCCACCACTGGCAGAACCCGCATATAATGTGGTTGCCTTCAATGGATGTGCTGCGATACAAGTTACACGACCGCTCATACCTGCCGGTCCTATATTGCGCACGGCCAACCCCTCCATGACCTGTTCTAATGGCGTCGTTTTTTCTTGCGCTATCACACCGAACGTTAAGCACACTGCAACGGCCACCAGTAACGTCTTGATTAGGTTAAAATTAATTTGCTGCATCGTTTATTGTACTAAGTTTTTGAGTTTGTGAAAATCACGAAAAGCTCCTGTCATGTGCTGTTTTATTTCAGCCACTTCCATAGCGCTCTGCTCATTTTCGAAGGAAGAAGTTACACAATATTGATTTACATTTATAGCAACTAATACCACGTTATGAAAGCAATGAAAAACTGGGGACTCTGCCTTTTATTCTGCACACTATTTGGCAATTTGCATGCACAATACCGCGAAGGCGGGTTGATCACAACAGCTTCCATGGGCATTATGTACGGCCCCGTTTTGGACGCCAGACCCGTATTAAAATGGGGGAAGTCGATCGCGCATGTCAATACATTCAGAATTGAACGGACTTACATGAATTACTCGCGCTATCAGGAGAACAATTATTTCAGCTTTAGCACAGGTATTTTTTTCGGACAAGAATGGCGCAAACCCATAAATGATAAATTTCATTTTTTACATGGACCGGAGATTGGTTCATACTATTCCACCAGTATAAATTACACGAACATTGCACCCAGCTTCAGGTACCAATTTGGCGTACTGTATCAAGTAAACAAAAATTTCAATGTAGCGCTCGCCGCGCCCATATCCATTATGACCGCTCTAGGCAGATCAAACGGCGAATGGAATCAAAGCGCGCTGAGTATGGGGATGTTCAGTGAAAACAACCTATTCATGCTGACTTATGCTTTTGAAAAAAGGGTGAAAAAATAACCCTTACTCCACCGTGACTGACTTTGCCAGGTTGCGGGGCCTGTCAACATCACAGTCTCTCATCACAGCGATGTAATAGCTCAAAAGCTGCAATGGAATAACCGTCAATAGCGGTGTAAGCGCTTCTAATGTATGGGGTATTTCAATGACGTGATCGGCACTATTAACGACTTCTTTGTCGCCTTCCGTTACAATTGCGATTACTTTACCGTCCCTTGCTTTAACCTCTTGAACGTTACTTACCAGTTTTTCGTAGTGTCCGTTGCTTGGCGCTACAACAATTACCGGCATGTTTTCGTCTATTAACGCTATAGGACCGTGCTTCATTTCTGCCGCCGGGTAACCCTCTGCGTGGATGTAGGAAATCTCCTTCAATTTCAAGGCGCCTTCTAGTGCTATAGGAAAGTTGACCCCACGTCCTAAATAAAGAGCATTCGAAGCATCTTTATACAACGCTGCAATCTTTTCGATGTGCTCCTTTGATTCAAGCACCTTTTCAACTTTCTTCGGAATTACACTAAGCTCATTTACTAACTCGCGGTATTCAGAGGTTGAAAATTCACCACGCATTTTACCCAGCTCAAGAGCCATCATAGTAAGTACGGTTACCTGCGAGGTAAATGCTTTAGTGGATGCTACTCCTATTTCAGGTCCTGCATGCGTGTAGGCTCCTGCGTGGGTTTCACGAGAAATTGTAGATCCGGGAACATTACAGATGCCAAAAACCATTGCTCCGGCTGCTTTAGCCATTTTTATAGCCGCTAATGTATCTGCGGTTTCTCCACTTTGAGAAATCGCAATAACAATGTCGTTTTTACGGATGATTGGATTCCGATAACGGAACTCTGAACCGTATTCTACCTCTACAGGAATTCTCGCGTACTCTTCAAATAGGTATTCTGCCACAAGCGCGCTGTGCCATGAGGTACCACAAGCCGTCATGATAATACGGTCGGCGTTTCTAAACTTATCGGCATATTCTTCGAGACCAGACATTTTAATCATGCCTTGCTCCGGTAATAAACGACCGCGGAATGTATCATAGATGGCACGAGGTTGCTCATAGATCTCCTTCATCATGAAGTAGTCGTAACCGCCTTTTTCAATACTTTCCAGATCCATTTGAAGCGCGTGAATGGTAGGCTGAACGGACGCATCACTTGAAATCATACGTATAGAAGCCTCTCCATCTGCAGTAAGACAGGCCATCTCACCATCTTCTAAATAAATGACGTCTTTCGTATACTCTAAAAAGGGTGTAGCGTCAGAACCTATAAATTTTTCATTCGCTCCTAAACCTATGACCAGAGGCGAACCCAATTTTGCTACAACGATTTCTTCTGGACGGCTCCTTTCGTAGATACAGATGGCGTACGCACCAACGACTTGCGTTAATGCCAAACGAACGGCTTTACGGAGTTTACAGCCCTCTTCTTTTTGAACGTATTCTATAAAATTAACCAGGACTTCGGTATCCGTTTCGCTATGGAAGGTATACCCTTTACCGGCGAGTAACTCTTTTAAGCTTTGGTAATTTTCAATAATTCCATTGTGTACCAACACGAGCTCACCAGAATTACTCGTATGAGGATGTGCGTTTTCATCGGATGGCTGACCGTGTGTCGCCCAGCGGGTATGCGCAATACCTGTGGTTCCAGAAGTGTTGTTTGAGAGCGCATGCTCTTCCATGGCAACGACCATTCCTTGCTTTTTATAGACAACGATCTGACCATCTTGTGCTAAGGCAACGCCTGAACTATCATATCCGCGGTACTCAAGACGTTTGAGACCGTTTACAAGAATAGGGAACGCTTTTCTGTCCCCAACATATCCTACAATACCACACATAGTGCCGTTTGGTTTAAAAGTTTGGTAGCGCTAAAATACGTGTTTTACTATTCCGATTTTGTATAGTAGACATTAAACTCTACCGGAATGGTAGGATGAAGACCTCCGCCTAATACTACACGAGCCGCACTAGAATTTGAACTTGCTGGTGTTAGAATCACAGGCAAAATCTCCTCTCTTGTATTCACAAAGTCGTGAACCATTCGAGTTACGTTAAAACGGTAACGGAATTCGCGTAAGTCTGCACGATTGATAGACCCACCGGCTGGATTGACAGGGCTGGTGTAATCCTTGATCAACGCTTGGGCGGAATCTTGATCTTGAAGAATGAGAAGGGTGTTTGGAAGCGTATATGGAGAGGCTGTACCCTGTAAAACATGAACAATAATTTCAGCACGATTTATACTGTATCCCTTACCTATGAGAGTATCCAGACCTGGGAATTCAAGTACCGTACGAGCCCCACCAGCGCCCTGAGCATACGTAAGCGGCTCCCCATTGAGGGTATCTTGCATATCTAGGGAAAAATCAGCCGATGTAAAGTCACTTTCGTAGCTATTGAAGGAAAGTCCTGGATCACCAAAGTTCTGACCAAAGGTCATCGTAAACAGCTTAGGAACCGTATCCTGTGAACCCGTATGGTAGAACAACTGTATGGTACTTCCTGCAGCCGTTAAATCAAAGAACGACAACGCGCTTGTTCCCGTTCGCAAGTCTTTAAAATGCAATCCTGGAACGGCTTCAACAAAGCTTTCATTATCGATAAGGTAGTCTTCATCAGCTATAGCTGCATCAAATAATTTTTCTTGGAAATAGCCTGCATCAAGATCGAAAGTGAGAAAACCTACAGTCGTATCAATACCATTGAAGACCGGTTCACTTGGATCAATCATTAGCGTGGTATCCATGATGGATGGTCCTAAAACAGGCATGTTGTTGCTGTAATAATTGATGGTATCTGACATGGACTCTTCCACTGGCAGAACCTGTAGATGTATAGAATCTCCACGGACGCCATACGTGTTCAGATAAGTCAAACGAACTTTTACAGAGTCACAAACTGTACTATCACCAAAATCTGGAGCAACTTTTGAAAGCAGAATACGTGAGGTAAAAGAGGCATCGAGTTTCCCGAAAATAGGATCGTTTAGATTGCCTAAAGCAACCGCTCTAGGGTTTTTCGTTGAAATGCTGTCCCAATCGGTCGTGTAAGAAACGACATCGTAAGTGAGTTTTTCGCCCAGCTCTGGACGGTCCTCAACAAATTTTCCAGCACCAATTTCGCCGTTGCTCTTCTCACAACTGCTGTTTAACAGGGCCAGCCCAACGAAGGCTAGGAATCCTAGAATAGTCTTATTCAACGTCTTCCTCAACCAGTAGAGATTCATATACTTTGATAGCTTCTGCAGGATCGTTCGCGTAGTTTTTGCCGTCGATACACAGGATGTCATTTTCTTTACAGAACGCTTCTACATGTCCGGTGTTTTCTTCACCCAAAATGACTACATCGGCATATTTTGCTGCCAAAAGCTGCAAATCTTCGCAAGTTGGAGCTTCTAAACCTTCACAAAGCGCTGGATCAATCTCATCGAACTCCATTCCTGCTTTCAGTTTGGGGCCTAATGAACCGTCAAAACCGTTGTCGTAGGCGGAGAACACAATCTTGGCATCTTTAAAAATAGGATTGTCCGCTTGGAATAAACGTAAATACATGGGCACTAGAGCTGACATCCAACCGTGAACATGAATCACATCCGGCTTCCAACCTAACTTCTCTACGGTATCAATAGCACCTTTCGAGAAGAAAAGTGTGCGTTCGTCATTATCTTCAAATTGCTTCCCGTCCGCATCTGCGTAAGTGAACTTGCGTTTGAAGTATTCTTCATTGTCTATGAAATACACCTGCATGCGTGCTCCTGGAACAGAGGCCACTTTGATGATCAACGGCATGTCCATATCGTTGATCACAACGTTCATTCCACTAAGGCGAATGACCTCATGTAACTGATGTCTGCGCTCATTGATGACGCCAAAGCGTGGCATGAATACGCGCACCTGATGACCACTGTCGTTCGTCTTCTTAGCTAAAGCCAGAGTCGTACTTGAAATGGTATTTTCAGGTAAATAGGGATGAATTTCTTGTGAGACGAATAATACGCGCTTGCTTTCCATAGGAGAAAGTAGATTTAAAATAGGGTGCAAAGATACCTATTTTCGCCCTTTATATCAAAGAATGGCCTAGATTTGGAGCCCTTTTAACACTTATGGAACACATTCGTAGCATTGAGGAGTTAGCGCGCTGGAAATCTGAAGGTCGTGAAAAAAAATTGGGCTTCGTTCCTACTATGGGCGCATTGCACGAAGGACACCTTAGTTTGGTGCGTCTTAGTCAGTCGAAATGTGATCGGACATTGGTCAGCATTTATGTAAATCCCACACAATTCAACAAAGCTGAAGATCTCGAAAAATACCCCAACACTTTGGAGGAAGATCTCCGTGCCTTAGATGCACAGGGCTGCGATGCCGTGTTTTTGCCAGATGCAGCAATGCTTTACCCAGATGGATTGGAGGCTCGTAGTTTCGATTTTGAAGGATTGGATCGCTACATGGAAGGTGAAGGACGGCCGGGTCATTTTGAAGGTATGGCCACAGTAGTGACCCGATTTTTTGATTTAATTAAACCCGATTGCGCCATTTTCGGTGAAAAAGACTACCAGCAATTGAGCATTATCAAACAGGTTGTTGCTAAGGAGCGTTGGCCAGTAGAGATTGTTCCAGCCGCCATTTCAAGAGAACCGGATGGACTTGCGATGAGCAGCCGAAACATGCGATTGACAGCATACGAGCGCGAAGATGCAGCACAGATTTTTTCACGGTTACAAAGCGCCATTTCAAAATTAAACTCGCAGGAATCGACCCCAGAAACCTTTGAGACGGCATGCATAAAAGCGTTAAATGCGGTGCCTACTATAAACGTGGAATACGTGAGGTGCTGTGATGCCTTAACACTACAACCCTTGGACCAATTCGATGCTTCGCGTTCTTCACGAGTCTTTGCCGCTGTTCAATGCGGAAAAGTCCGACTCATTGATAACCTTCCTCTTTTTTAAACTACTTTTGCCGCATGCAAATAGAGGTTGTAAAAAGTAAAATTCATAGGGTCCATGTCACTGGGGCGGAGCTGGATTATATCGGTTCTATTACCCTCGACACCGCACTCATGGATGCCGCAGGGATTTTACCCGGAGAGCGCGTTTATATTGTAAACATCAATAACGGTGAGCGTTTTGATACCTACACCATCGCGGGTGCTCCAGGTGCAGGGGAAGTCACTTTAAACGGTCCTGCAGCACGACGTGTTCAAAAAGGCGATATCATAATCATTATTGCTTACGCTCACATGAGTCCTGAAGAAGCCAAATCTTTCAAACCGAGCATCGTTTTCCCGAACGAGACTACGAACCGCCTTGTTTAATGTCGGGTTGGGTTAAAAAGACCGTGCAATATGTACTCTTCCTGAGTATTGGCGTTGCTTTGTTATACCTAACCTTTAAAAATGTAAATCCAGTAGACCTTTGGAACAACCTCAAGGAGGTGCCAATGAGCGGTCTTTTATTGGTCATAGCTATCGGATTCACAGCCATCGTTTTTCGTGGATTGCGTTGGGTACAAATGCTCCAAAGCCTGGGCTATGAAGTGCAAGGCATGCGGGCGATAGCAGCTGTCGCATTTAGCTACCTCATAAATCTGGTGACGCCTCGCGTCGGTGAAGTTGCACGTTGTACTGCACTGCACAGAACAAATCACGTTCCCATTGATAAACTAGTAGGTACCGTTGTTTTAGAACGTGTTGTGGACACCTTATTATTTGCCGTCGTTACCTTAAGTACGGTCCTTATATCCGGCGATGAATTGCGCGATTTTATGGCGCAAAGTGGTGCTCAAATCCCAGAGCTTTCTGTTACCGGTTCCGTAGTCTTAGTCAGCGTTCTGGTTGCGATTTTCGCAGTGGTAGTATTCACAAGAAAAATCTGGATGCAATGGACTGTGGCGCAGAAAATTTCTGGATTTGCTACCGGGATGATTACTGGTTTACGCAGTTTGCGTACAGTGAATAACAAACCCCTTTTTTGGTTTTATTCCATTGGAATATGGACCTGTTATGTAGTAACCATAGTCGTTGGCTTTACTATTGTGGATGGCGTACAAGGCATTGGTGCTGAACAGGCGTTCTTTGTCAGTGTGGCCGCAGGTTTAGGGTTCGTTATACCCGTACCCGGGGGGATAGGGGCCTACCATTATTTGGTATCTAAAGCTTTGGTTGTTTTGGGACTTTCGCCATTTATCGGTACATCGTTTGCCACCCTCATTCATAGTTCACAAAGTTTAATGTTTGTCTTTACCGGCGCCTTAGGCTTTGTTTTTCTCTATTTTGCAGGAAGAAAATAAGTCTTCCTCATGGCAAAGCAGAAAAGTATTTTTAATTGCACCCAGTGCGGCACTCAACACAGCAAGTGGATGGGACAATGCCAGGGCTGTAAAGAGTGGAACACGCTCGTTGAGGAGGTTGAAATAAAGAGTAAGCCCGATCCACGTGCTTGGAGCGGTGAGCAAGCTGCCGCAAAACCCATACGCATTGAAGACGTAGAACACACCAGTATCCAGCGATTCCCGATCCAGGATTTTGAGTTTTCACGAGTTTTAGGTGGGGGTGTAGTCCCAGGATCTGTAACCCTTCTTGGTGGGGAGCCCGGGATAGGGAAAAGTACACTTTTACTCCAATTGGCGCTAAGTTTTAGTGGTACAGTGGCCTATATTTCGGGAGAAGAAAGTCCCTCTCAGATTAAATTACGCGGTGAGCGTATTGGTAAGGCGGTGAGTGAATTGTATTTGCTCAGTGAGACAAAGACGGATGCGATTTTTAACCACTTAAAATCGGTCCGACCGCATTTAGTGATTGTAGATTCCATTCAAACACTGCACGTGCCCCATGTAGAAAGTACGCCCGGCTCAGTCGCGCAAATTCGAGAGAGCGCTGCGAGTTTTATTCGCTATGCTAAAGAAACGGGTACGCCGGTACTGCTCATAGGTCATATCAATAAAGAAGGCAGCATTGCTGGTCCTAAAATTCTCGAGCATATGGTCGATGTGGTGCTCCAGTTTGAAGGCGACCCGAACCTACTGTATCGCATTCTTCGTGCACATAAAAACCGATTTGGTTCTACCCATGAAATAGGCCTGTACACCATGGAGCAAGGCGGTCTATATGGCGTAGAAAATCCCAGCGAATTACTCGTTACAAAACAGCACGACGGCCTCAGCGGTAATGCGGTTGCTGTAATGGTGGAAGGCGTGCGCCCTATGCTTATTGAATTACAAGCGCTCTGCTCTACTGCCGTGTACGGTACACCTCAGCGTTCAACAACTGGTTTTGATACGCGCAGACTCAACATGTTACTTGCCGTTCTGGAGAAACGCTGCGGCTTCAGATTGGGTCAAAAAGATGTCTTTCTGAACGTTACCGGCGGTTTGAAAGTTGACGATCCAGGGCTCGATCTTGCTGTTGTTGCAGCCATCTTAAGTTCAAATGCAGATGAACCCATTACGGGAAAGGTTTGCTTTGCAGGTGAGGTGGGTTTGACCGGCGAAGTTCGTCCTATAACACGGGTGGAGCAACGCATCAAAGAGGCAGAAAAATTGGGCTTTGAGACCATCTATGTCAGTGGACACCACCAGATAGAAAAATCCCACTACGACATTGCCATAGTGGGATTAAAGAAAATAGAAGAGCTGGTGCAAGCCCAGTTCCAGTAAGATTTAGTCTCCGCCTTCCAATAGGTTGGCCAATTCTGTCAAATCCGGTGTCAATATAATTTCCGTCCGGCGATTGATGGCTTTGTTTTCCGGCGTATCGTTTTCCACTAATGGAATGAATTCACCGCGTCCTGCCGCAGTAATACGCTCAGGATTCAATCCTTGATTTGTAGTTAATATTTTGACCACATTCGTAGCGCGCATGACACTCAAATCCCAGTTATCGCGGACCTGACTTTGACCTCGGTACGGATCATTATCTGTGTGTCCCTCTACCAAAACGCTGATGTCATTATTTTCAGCAAGTACACGGGCTAAATTTTCTAAAGCAACTTGGCCTTTCGGAGCAACGTTCCAAGATCCAGGAGCGAACAACAAGCTGTTTTCTAGGCTCACATAAACTTTACCATCGCGCATGTTCACCGTCAAACCTTTGCCGGTAAAACCAAGAAGCGCATCGGCAACTTTTTGACGAACGAAAGCTACAGTACTGTCTTTGCGGCGTATCACGCCTTCCAATTCATTCACCCTTCGTTGGCCTTTTTCAAGCAATAAACGTTCCGTGTTCAAACTGTCCTCCTTGGCTTGGAGGCGATTTTGAAGGCTGCTCAGCTGGTCCATAAGCGCCTTGTTCTCACGAGCACTGGCAGCGATCAAAGAACTGTTGTTATCAAGCAAGTAGTCGTATTGCTTTGACAAACGATCGTATTTAGTTTGAAGAACACGTAGTTCATCAAATTTAGTCGTGGTATCCGCAACCAATGTTTTGTTATCACGACGCGCCTCTGTTAAAGTGCGTTGAAGCTCCGTATTCTCCGCAGCACGTGTTTCACTTTTCTGACGTAATTGGTCCGCTTCGTTGTTCAATAGGTCGTATTTGTCCTGTAAGGCCTTATGCACCTTAGTACTAATACACGAAGTCCCAAGGAAACCTACAAGCGCAAGAATGAGTAGCTTTTTCATAGTTTATTTTAATTCAACAGCAACCGTACCTACTAAATAGGCGTCAGTCATTACAGCAAGTGTGTAGATTCCTGGCGCTAAATCTACCGGTGCGTCAATTGCGCGTTTTGCGTCGATACATACTTCGACTGCTTCACCCGTAAAATTTACTACTGCTTTACCATTAAAGCCTGATTGAGCTCCACCGACTGTTGCTTGATTCTGCTCTGGTGCATCCACAGGTTTACCATTTTCGCCAATCCACTTTACGTAGAGCGTTTCTTCACCCTTCACGGCAATTCTGTTTTTAGCCAACGTAATACATGCTGTAATTCCGTCCGCTTTTTTAGCGCGACGTGTTCTCCGCATCTTTCCGTTACCCGCAATACGGAACGCCTCTGTTGTTGAAGTTGCGATAACCAATTGTTTGCCTTTCGCTACTGTTTCCGAGAGTCCATTATTTGTCTCACGTAAAGATGTATTTGCATCCATTGCAGTGTTTAAGCTGTCTGCAACCGCTTGCTCACGTAAACGCAAAGCTTCATATGCAGCGTTTGCGCTATCAAGCTTTCCTACAAGAGCCGCATTCGCTTTCTTCATTGAACCAAGGCGGCTGCGGTAACTTGTTAATGACTTCTTGTTTTGAACATTGACCGCATTAATGCTGTCGATAATTCCACCTAATCGAGTCATTTCATATTGAACAAAGGCATTCAAGCTGTCGTTCTGACCAACCTGAGCTTGGAGATCTTCTTTCATATCTGCCAATTCCATAGTCAAAGCCTGTTTCTCGAGTGCAATCTCGTGATTCTCTTCGCTGCGTAAATAAAGCAATACACCTAAGACTATTACGGCCAATGCCATAATAACCAATACCGGTCCTAGTTTGCTTTTGTTGTTTCCTGTACTCATGTGTGTGTTGTGTTATCTTATTAGTAACGAAGCTAACGATAAGCCACTTTCCAATGTTTCACAAAGGGTTAAGTTTTTTAACAAGGGTCGTATTCCCTCAAAGATGCTTTCAGTGCAATGTTTTGTTATCCATCACAGAGCAAAGCCTATGCCAATTCTGTTTATGCAGTGCGCCACGTATAGATTCCACTGCCGCAATGGGCACAATGCTTCTAGCCTCCACCTTACCTACAACCAGATTGACCTCTTTCCGATCGGCACTGTATTTCACGGGGGCCGTTCAAATCTATTGCTACAGCCTCAAATACGGGAGTAATTATCCCTTGGGGATGGTGCTCGGTAAACACTTCCTCACGCCACTAATCTTAACGACGCTCTCTGGCCAGACGAGGACAGTGGTAGTTACCGCCATGCCCGTGCATCTGCGGCGACTTCTCCAACGGGGGTACAATCAAAGTGAAGCGCTGGCCCGCGGGGCGATACAAGGTTTGCTTAAGGCAGGAATGAATGCACGGTATGAGGATCTTCTACAGAAAACGTCTCACCGAAAAAGTCAGATTAATTTTGACCCCTATCATAGGTGGAGAAATACCAAAGGTGCATTCTCCGCAAAAAAAAAGCGCGTCCCGGAGGGCGCGCTCATCTTTATCATCGACGATACTGTAACTACAGGATCGTCTTTAGTTCGTGCCGCAGAAGTAGTGCTTCAAGCCTATCCAAATGCTGAAGTGCACCTGCTTGCGCTAGCACAAGAAATCTAATGGCGTACTACTACGGTTTTCTGTAACAAGCCTTTTGCCGTTTCAATTTCGATGACATAGGTGCCGCTGGCTGCAGCGCTTAAGTCATACGTCTTTTCAAATCCGCCAGCTTGGGCCTCAAAGGTATCTGTACTTACTACTTGACCTAAATAATTCACAATTCGAACAGCTACTGGTGCGGCTTGATCCAGTGTGCCGTTGATAGAGATCAACCCTTGTGTTGGATTAGGATAGACTACCAATGCACTCAAGTCCGAATGTTCCAGGAGGCCAATGCCTTGGATTGAAACAAAGATTTGCTGGCTGGTTGTATCACAATCGCCATAAAGTTTCAACACTGCAGTGTACTGACCATTGGCGGAATACGTGTGCGTTTGAGATCCACCTGTTCCCGAAGAGTTCGTGCCATCACCGAAGTTGATGAAATACGACGTATATCCGGAAGCACCCGCCCAAGTAAAGGTAATGTCCGCGAATGTTGCGCTGATCGAATCTATGTTATAGTTGGGGTTGCCCACATTTATAGCAGAACAACTGTCTGTTGTGAATTGATAATTCATGCGCAGTGACGTATCGCCTGCTGCACATATTTCTGCTACATCAAAATTGTAGGTGGTCACTGGCTGCAGTCCGGTCATTGAAGCAATCGCTGTAGTGGACGTTCCCATCATAGTATTCGTTGATCCCAATGCAGTGTAATGAAAAACAAAGGTTCCAGAACCTCCTGTCCATGAGATGTCTGCGAAGGTGCTTCCCATATTGGCTACTCCTAGATTAGAAGGTGTAGGACAAGAAGGTATTACACAGTTCGCCATTACGGTGTCTACAGCACCTGCATTAAAGTTACCTGCGGAAACACTAACATTTTGAGTACCTGAAGCATCAGATAGCGTGTAATACACCTCTGACGGATAAGACCCTTGTGCAGCATTGACTACAGCAATTTCAGTACCTGTACATACTTTAAAATCAACAATCATACTATCGCCAGTAATGAACGAAGTACCAAAGGTTTCACCATAAACACCATTGTAGTATAAATCAACCGTTGCGCCGTTCCATCCGTCACCATAGGTATCGTACATATTCATCGTATAGGAACACAAATCTGTTGAATCACAGCTGTTGGTACAAAATGGTAGTGGACCTAAAGTATCGGAAGTCCCGTTTCCACTACAATCTGCTATTAAAATTATATCATAACAGGTATTAGATGATAAACCCGTTACTGTAAAGCTTGAGTTGGTCGTAGAATCCGTAAATGAAACCATCGAGCCTGTCGCTTGGACAAACCCTTGAGGGCCCCACTCGTAAATAAACGTGCCCGTATTTCCGTTTGGATCGAAGGAGAAATAGGCATCATTTTTACCCGCAGTGTAAATCAAATCTTTCGGGTTTGGACAAAGCGTATTACAGTTAGCTTGGAAGGCGGCCATCTGACTGCCTAATGTAGTTGAAGATGAATTTGCATACGTTGCAATTGTGGCGCCACCGCTTATCACGTTCAATCCAATCTCACTAGCATAGCTTCCGGCATTGCTCACTTCAATAGTATAAGATCCGCCTGTACAAACACTAATAGTTTCCGTGTAGCTCGAACCCGTGAGGAAACCTGCACCCAGCTCAAACTCTACACCACCTTGTGCATTAATCACTTCAACTAAGGCTCCGTTCCAACCGTCGCCATAGGAATCCGTTAATTCAACAGTAAACGTACACATGTTCGCGGGAGAACAGGTCATTGTTTTGAAGGTCGCGGGACCAAATCCTGCGGAAACAGAACTGTCTGCACACATCTGCACAACGTAAACATCATAAGTTGTATTGCTGTCCAACCCGGTCAGCCACGCAGGTGAAGCACCCACAGCCACGGATGTTCCGGTACCTTGAGTAAACCCGGGAGGACCGTATTCCAGATAGGTCTGAATACCGCTGGAGGTATAAGAAATCTGTGCACTGTCTTGTAGTACTGTTCCCACGGAAATAGCCGACGGAGGTAAACAATCTGGTGCGTTCGTAATGGTGATGTCGTCGATGTACACCGCACTGTAGGTAGCAGAGTCACTACTTACTATCGCAATGTGATCATCGGTCATGTTATAACCTGTAGAGGCATCGAAGTAAATCGTGAATTGATTCCAGCTGCCACCATTAGGAACAAATATCGTATCCATGATATCCAGCGTGCTCAATGAAGAGGTATTGCTTAAGGTACCAACATACAGTGCATTACCGCCGGACCAAGAAGTATTAGCGGCATAGAATTCCATTTGCTTCGTTCCGCTATCCAAACCTATTATTGCAGGGCTCACCAGTGCTTCATAAGAAGCGTCGAAACTGTTGTAGAGATAGTAATAGTTCGTACCGCTTCGTGCACTTACACTCCAAGTCGCGTCGTCGATGTATCCATATCCTGCGGCAGCGGTCTCTTCTAAATAGTACCAACACGACGGTGCGTTAGGGTTGCTAAAGCCGCCAGTAGAATCGTTATCAAATCCCTCATACACAGGTGTGCTTAGCGCTGTACAAAGGGTTTTAACTGTGTACGGCCCTACCGTCTGGCTGTATCCGTTACCCGCAGAACTACAATCTGTTTCAATAAAAAACTCATAATTTGTATTTGGAGACAACCCACTTACCGTTAAAAAAGTATCTGCAACACTTACGGTTGTAGGTACGTTGCTTGAACCCAAAATGCCGTAGTCTACACTAAAAAGTGTGTCCGCGCTGGTCCAACTAAGGGTGGCTGTCGTATCTGAAGCAACTAGGCTTGAAAATACTGGTGCGGGACATGCTGGAGGGCTGGTGATTGTTGCAGTGTAGTCGTGTACCTCTCCATAAGTGAAGCTAGAACAACTTTGTGTAGCTGTAATGACTGCTGAATAGTTCGAACGAACGCGCAAACGATACGATCCTAAACTTACTGTCGAAGGAATGGTAATGGAGCCCGTCGTGGTACTCCAAGCATTTGTAGGACTAGACCAAAGGTGCTCACCGCTGTCGTCAAAATCGCCATCGTCATTAAAATCAATCCAAAGCGCAAAATATTGCGTAAAATAATTGGAGGTGAAAGAAATCGTAGTCGGTGCTGTTTGTTGAATAAAAACGGTGTCTGACGTCTGCACATTGTAATAACTGGACGTACAACCCGTTGCCGTATCCTGGAAATTCCCGATGTAGACATCTTCAATGTCATCGCCATAAGTACAACCTGTGGTGTATGCTGGCGTACAATAGGTCTGTCCTTGTAACAACAAGGCTACCGAGCTAAAAAGAAAAGAAAGTAAAAGTTTTTTCACAACTCTGACGTTTAAAATTTACCCGATGAATTTAATCATTTTACCCAATCCTTCTCGGGTTAGATCAGAGAAAAGGATGAATGTTAAGAATAACTGCTTGAAAACCCCGTTTTGATGAGGTTGGTTTGACGGTAATTGGCCAATTTTGTTTGCAATGAGAGTCCCTATTTTCTTTTTCGCTAGTGCCCTAGTATTCATTGGATGCGCCGTACAGAGCAAACCGCAAGGCGGTCCTCGAGACGAAACGCCACCAAGCATACTCATGCAAGATCCAAAGATGGGCGCACTCTACTTTAACGGTAATGAAGCATCCATAAGTTTTGATGAATACATCCAAGTCAAAGATCTCAAGGCCAGTATGAGTTCAACGCCAACGATTGAAGGACTTAGAGCAGAAGTTAAAGGCAAGCGTCTGCTTGTAAATTGGGAGGAACAAGCGTTCCGAGCGCAAACTACTTATCGCATCACATTTGGGGATGCTGTTGGCGATTTAAACGAAAATAATACCTACTCCAATCTCGAAATGGTTTGGAGTACTGGAGATTTTATCGACAGTCTTCAACTGCTCCTTACCATCCAGCCTGAGAAAAAAGTAGCGTTTGAATCGCTAAAAGTTTGGCTGGTCGAATCGAATACAGATACGGTAGATCATCCAATTTTCGTTGCAACCCCTTCAAAAGATGGTGCGGTTTCATTTGGTTAACTACCTCTGGATACCTTTGATATTCTCATATTAGAGGACCTCATTTTTGATAGACTATGGGACGCAGAATACGAAACATTTTGTTTTCTAAAAGGCGGCACCTCATCTCTAGATACCGTGGTTCAAACC
>JAKMEB010000009.1 GCA_022426185.1 Schleiferiaceae bacterium | reverse complement strand
ACCCCTTTTGAAGTTACGGTCCTATTCTGGCCGCCAAGAACTCAAAGTGCCATCCATAAACATGATGGATTTCACGGTGCAGTTAAAGTAATTTCGGGAACCGTACTTAACAGGGAATACCATTTTGAGGAAAGCACGTTATCTGAAACTGCAGTTTCAGAATACAGAGCTGGGGGTATTGTTGAAGAGCCGGACGGTGTAATACATCTTCTTGAAAATCCTCTTGATGTCCCCAGTGTTAGTATTCACGCCTATTTCCCAGCTATTTCTTCCTTTGAAGGTATGCAACTCTACCATGTAGAGAAGCGATCTATAGGTACCTTAAGCGCTAGTGCTACGAGTGCCTCTTGGAAAAATGAACCTGGACATTTTGAATCGGTACAGACAGAGGCATTTAGGTATTTGCCCTTATCGACTTCTGTAGACGGTTCTCATTATTTTCATCCAATCATACCAAAGCCTGACCAAGGCCAGATCGTTGACGGTTTACGGGACTATTACAATAATCAGGCTGAACAGTATGATGACAACGATAAGAGCATAAAATGGCGTAACGACTACACGCAAGGTTTAAACACCATTATCGCCAGCGAATTGAAAAAGAAAAATGCAGCTTCAATGCTTGCTATGTGCTGCGGCACAGGAAGAAGACCTGCGAATATTAAAGAATTGAGTGGATTGAATCTGGACTTGTACGGTTTGGATGTTTCAGAAAAGATGTGTGAAGAAGCACGAAATAAAGGACTTCAAGTTCATTGCTCAGACATTCTAGATCTGGATATTGAAAAGATGGGAACGTTCGATGCAATTACGTACCTCTATGCTTTTGGTCATCTATCTTCACGAAATGACAGAATATCGGTGCTCGCATCGGTTAAAAAAATGCTCAACGAAGGAGGCACTTTTTATGCCGATCTTTTTTGTCTAAACAACATCCATGAGTGGGGAGGCGCCATTCAATCATTGCATTCATCCTTACGGCTTCCATCTCAAGGATATGAATCGGGAGATATATTTTATCGCCGAAAAAATGGAGCAGCGACCGCCTACCTTCATTATTTTACTAGGGACGAGGTGTATGATTTATTTGAATCGGCTGGTTTTACAAACGTACAAATACAGAAAGTAGGCTATACCATTAATTCTGGGAAGCTACACAGTAGTCCTAATGAAGGAATGTACTTCGTTAAAGCTTCTTGATTACCTCTTACCATCGCCGTAACGATACATCCACGAACTGATCGTTGAGACCAGCAAGCTGAATAATACGGCCGTCCATACGCTTGCTACTTCAAGACCATCAATCCACTGGTCCGCCACTCCAATAATAATGGCGTTAATGATGAGTAAGAAGAGCCCTAAACTCATAAAAGTGAGTGGTATGGTAATGACAATGAGTAGTGGTTTCAACGTTGCATTTAGAAGTCCCAAAACGATGGCAACAGCAACGGCAGTAGAAAAACTACTTATTCTGACGCCGGGAAGTAACCAATCGGCTGCAAAAACGGCGATCGAACTCACAACAAGTCTCGTAAGAAGTCCAGGTTTTTGTCTCATGTGCGGTATATTCACTTTTTCGAAAAGTACATAAAATGAAAAGAATTAAGAGCCACCTTTTCGCTGGAATTTTTGCATCAGCTACACTTTTTAGTTGCCAGCCCGCGACCACTACAGAGAGCCAGCCTGCGCAGCGACCGCTTATGATTGGGGACACAACCCTTCGTGCAGAACTCTTTGTAGATCCGCATAGCTTTAGTACTGCAGAGGCAACTGTAACCCACCTAGAATGGGATGCAAAGGTTGATTTTGAAGCACAAGAAATTCATGCAACGGCGGTCTGGACGTTATCAGAACTTCATGGAGATCAAATTGTCTTTGACACGAAGGCACTTGAAATTAAAGAGGTTTTATTAGACGGCCAAGAAGCGCGATGGAGTTTTGGTAAGGAAGATGATTTGTTGGGATCGGCTTTGGTTGTATCCGATTTAAGCCCAGCTTCGAAGCAGGTCGCTATTACCTATACCACTACAGAAGGCGCTGAAGCAGTACAATGGTTTCCTGCTGAATTGACTCAAGGAGGGCGCATGCCATTTCTGTTTACGCAGAGCCAAGCAATACTAGCACGTACCTGGATTCCTTGTCAAGATCGTCCGGGTGTACGTTTTACTTATAACGCAAGCGTTCAGGTTCCAGAGGGAATGTTGGCGCTGATGAGTGCGTCTAATCCAACACAAAAATCAGCGGACGGCAGCTATGAGTTTACCATGCCACAGCCTATACCATCTTATCTCATGGCTTTGGGTGCTGGTGACTTAGAGTTTATTGCATTGGGCGAACGCTCTGGAGTATACGCTGAGCCAGAAATGGTGCGAAACGCAGCTTTCGAATTTGGTCAAACCGAGAAAATGATTGAAAAAGCAGAGGAGCTTTACGGGCCGTATTTCTGGGGTCGTTACGACATGTTGGTTCTGCCGCCATCGTTTCCCTTTGGCGGAATGGAGAATCCACGTTTGACGTTTCTTACACCTACGGTAGTTGTAGGTGACTTAAGTCTGGTGAGTTTGATTGCCCACGAATTGGCCCACAGCTGGAGCGGAAATTTGGTAACGAATGGGACGTGGAACGATTTCTGGTTAAATGAAGGATTCACGGTGTACTTTGAGATGCGCATCATGGAACGAGTTTATGGTCCAGATTTCTCGGATATGCTAGTGGCATTGAGTTATGACGACCTCCAAAAAGAATTGGCGGATATGCTTGAGAATGATCCAGAAGCGACCATCCTGAAGCAAAATCTGGCAGGTAAGAACCCGGATGATGGAGTAAATGCGATTGCTTACGATAAAGGTTTTCACTTTTTAAAATTATGTGAGCAGACGGTTGGACGAGATTCATGGGACGCCTTCATTAAGGGTTATTTTGAGAAATACCGATTTAAAACCATGGTGACGGAGCAGTTTTTACAAGAGTTAGGACATGTACTGACCCAAGAACAATGGGATGGAATAGGCGTAGATCAATGGGTCTACGGAAAAGGACTTCCTGTAAATTGTCCTTTTCCTGCATCAAACAGATTCTTCATTGTTGATGAAGCAGTGAAAATGATGCTCAGTACTGCACCAGAAGCGGCCAACGCTAAAGAGATGTGTTATGCGGCGTTTGAAACTACGAAATTTTGGTCCACGCATGAATGGTTGCGTTACATACGCGGTATCGAAGCGGGCGGCGCAACTGTAGGTCATTATGCTTTAGCCGATGAGAATTACGGTTTTAGTGGCAGTCCAAATCCTGAGATTGTGGCTGCATGGTTCTCGGCAATTTTGAAAACAAATTATGAAGGGTACGATCCAGCCATATATGCGAAGACTGTGGAAGAATTTCTCTTAAAGGTGGGTCGAAGAAAATTCATTGTACCGATGTACGAAAGTATGTTGCAAGGTGACGAAAAGCGTAAAGAATGGGCTCGTGAGATTTATGAAAAGGCCCGTCCTTCCTACCATCCGCTTTCGCAAGGAACTTTAGATGCGCTGTTCGCATCCCATGCATAAAACGCATCCCATATTAAGAGCGTTAGAGCCTTCAGCCAATGCGAAGCGTATTGGCGACTTTTCACGCTATTTTCAGACGTATGAGGGCGGCTATGGAGCGGGTGATGTCTTTATAGGTGTCATGGTCCCAACACGTCGGGCAGTTGCAAAAGAAAATGCAATGCGGTGGTCTACAGAGGTAATTACCTCTGGATTATGCCATGAAGTTCATGAAGTGCGCCACACTGCCTTGTTCGCGCTACTTCGCCGCTATGGTGCGGAGCGTACTAACCGAGAATTCTGGCACAACCTACTGTGTAAGTCTTTTGAAGGCATCAACAATTGGGATCTAGTGGATACCTGCGCGCACGTGTGCCTGGGCCGTCATGCTTATGAAACTGATAACTGCGATACACTCACGGCGTTTTTAGCAAGCCCAAATATATGGAAGCGTCGCGCTGCGATTGTATCGCAGTTGTGGTTCTTAAAGAAAGGCGAATACGATCATCTGCTCGCCTATGCACCCATAGCGGCTGAAAAGGCCCCAGATATACTGCAGAAAGGAATCGGGTGGTTGTTGAAGTGCATGTGGCAATTGGAAC
>JAKMEB010000008.1 GCA_022426185.1 Schleiferiaceae bacterium | reverse complement strand
TCGGTTATAAAGGATGGCTTTTAACTTCATTCAATGGCGATTACGCAAAAAGCATAGGCATTAAGACCGCGGTTTGGCACTACACCTTAATGGCGGCGACAAGCGTGGCTACAGTGGTAAGTTTTGAGAGTGTGGGGGCTATTTTAGTCATTGCCTTTCTGGTTGTACCCGCGGCAACTGCTTATTTAGTTACGGACAACCTAAGGCGCATGACCTTATATATTTTAGGTCAAGGACTGTTAAGCGCGGTTTTCGGCTATTTTCTTTCGGAGTGGGTTGGCGGATCAATCAGCGGATCTATGGCCGTTGCAAGTTTCTTGCTTTTTGTGGTTTCTTTTTTTTGGAGCAAAAAAAGAGGGCTAAAGTCCCCACTCTAGCCCTCACTCGCTTAACACAAAAACACGTATAACCTTCGTGTATAAAATACAGTGCAAACCTCGTGCCGTAATTTGAGCAGAGCTTAAAAACAGCGTTAAGGAATTGTGAAGAGTAGAAAAAGATGGGGAGTCTACACCCGTATTTACCAACTAGCGTTGGGGTAGGTTCTCGGTAGACTTTGCATTTCTGCTAGGATGAAGCCCAAATGCGAAGTATGTACACCTAAACGTCCGCCAGTTTGCATCCACGCTTCAGCGTTCGGCATTTGTAGTGTCGCCGTTTCTAGAATGAGTGCGACTTTATTGAGCCACTGTGTTTTTAGAGCGGAGAAATCAACGAAGCTTGCGTCTAGCGCCTCAAATACTGGGTGGCTTTCAAATAATTCGCCAGTCCACATCCACAGGTCGTCGATACTTTTTTGAACTTTTTCGTGCGATTCGTCGGTGCCGTCTCCTAGTCTAATGACCCACTCTGCGCTCCACTGCGCTTGATAAGCTATTTCTTTTATTGACTTTTCAGCGATTCCAGCCAACACACGGTGTTCGCATTGGCGAAGACCATCGTATAAGAAGAAATTGAAGGTATCTATGAAAAAACTACGCACCACACTATCGCCCCAATGACCGTTAGGCTGTTCTAGTAATAATGCATTGCGAAAGGCTTGGTGATCACGGAAGTAAGCAAGGGTATCTTCAGTAGTTCCCGCACCCTCTATTTTGGAAAGTTCTTGGTAGAGAAGACGTGCCCGCCCTATGTGATCAAGAGAGGTGTTAATAATAGCAATATCCTGTTCTAATACCGGGCCTTTGGAACACCATCGGCTCAGTTGCTGTCCTAAAATAAGCGCATCGTCTGCAAGAAAAAGGAAGTATTCCTTGAGTGCTTCTTCCTTTGTGTATTGGGATTTTTTCCCAGCTAACCAACCTCCAGTCATAATTTACATGTGTTCGACATCGTCAGGGATGTCGTAGAATGTTGGATGGCGGTACACCTTGTCGTCGCTCGGAGCAAACAAAGGCTCTTTTTCGTCGGGAGCACTGGCGGTAATAGCCTCAGAGGGCACAACCCAAATACTGATGCCTTCGCTTCTTCGGGTGTAGACATCGCGTGCGTTTTGAATCGCCATTTCTGAATCTGCAGCATGAAGGCTGCCTACGTGCTTGTGGGAGAGTCCATTTTTTGAACGGAGGAATACCTCCCATAGTTTCCAGTGGTCTTTATTCATGCGATTAAGGGTTTAGGCGGCGGTAACCGTATCTTTTTTTCGTTGGACTTGTTTCTGAGCAAAAGCATTGGCTGCTTCCCGAACCCAAGCACCATCTTCGTGAGCATCGACATGATGCGCAATACGCTCTTTGTTACATGGACCGTTGCCTTGAATTACGTCGTAAAATTCATCCCAATTAATCACTCCAAAATCGTAGTGACCGCGCGTATCATTCCATTTTAAGTCCGCATCAGGAACGGTCAGACCTAAGTATTCAACCTGCGGAACAGTTTTGTCTACAAACTCTTGACGCAGGGTATCGTTGCTTTTCCGCTTAATTTTCCATTTCATGCTTTGCGCACTGTTTGGACTTTCGTCGTCCGATGGACCAAACATCATTAAAGAGGGCCACCACCAGCGGTTTAAACTTTCTTGTGCCATTGCTTTTTGCTCGGGCGTTCCTTGCGCCAACTTCATGACTACTTCATAACCTTGACGTTGGTGAAAGCTTTCTTCTTTGCAAATTTTAACCATGGCACGAGCATATGGACCGTAGGAAGTGCGGGTAAGCATCACTTGGTTTTGGATTGCGGCACCGTCGACCAGCCAACCGATCGTACCCATATCTGCCCAAGAAGGCGTGGGGTAGTTAAAAATGGAGCTGTATTTCGCTTTTCCGCTTTGAAGGTCAGAAATCATCTTTTCTCGAGACTCACCAAGCGTTTCTGCGGCACTGTACAAATAGAGTCCGTGTCCCGCTTCATCTTGCACCTTTGCGAGCAAGATAAGCTTCGCCCTAAGGGAGGGTGCACGAGTGATCCAATTGGCCTCTGGTTGCATTCCAATTATCTCACTATGAGCATGTTGTGATATTTGGCGGATTAGGGTTCGTCTGTATTTTTCAGGCATCCAATCTTTGGGTTCAACCTTGTTTTCCCCATCGACGTACGTCTGAAAATTTTCTTCTAATGATACATTTGTTCCCATCATTCTGTGTATTAGGTCGCTTACAAAGTTAAAACACAACAGCGTAAGGTGTGTTATGGTTTAATAATCCACTCTACCTTTACACCACAAAACAAAAAGCATGCTGAAATTTTTCAAAAAGAACAAAGAAGAAAAGCCATCATTACAGTCAAGCGACCCTACTGCACCAACCGGTGCGTTTTATCCGCTCCGGGTTAAAGAAGTGCGTCGTGAGACACAAGACGCGGTCAGCGTTGCTTTTGAGCTGAATACAGAGCAACAAGAGGTTTTCAAATATGCTCCAGGACAATATCTAACCCTTCGTACGACGATACAAGGTGAAGAGGTACGAAGATCCTATTCCATCTGTGCCGCACCCCACGAAGGTGAGTTGCGAGTTGCAATCAAAGAGATTGAAGGCGGTAAGTTTTCTACTTACGCGAATAAAACCCTTAAGGCAGGAGATACGCTTGAGAGCATGGTCCCCATGGGGAACTTTGCTTGGAAAAACGAAGGAAGTCCCGCTCATGTGGTTGGCTGGGCAGCCGGCTCTGGAATTACGCCTATTTCAGCGATCGCAAAATCGGTTTTAAACAGCGACAACCAAAGCACGTTCACGCTATTTTATGGTAATAAAAACAGCAACAGCATCATTTTTAAAGATGAGCTGGAGGATTTAAAAAACGCTTACGTAGACCGTTTCGAGGTGCATCACGTACTCAGCCGCGAAGATCAAGGGAGCGACTACACTACAGGCCGAATCGACGCGCAGAAGGTCAACGCGTACAGCGGGAAATTCTTTGATGTAGCAACGGCAACTGCACACTTTTTATGCGGGCCCTTGGGAATGATCGAAGACGTTAGCGGCGTTTTGGAATCGTTAGGCACTGCAAAATCAAATATTCATTTTGAGCTGTTCAACACTGCAGGAGCAGCAGCAAAGGCAACCGCAAAAACAGCCTCAAAGGCGAGCGCCAACGCGAAGGTTACAGTCGTGCTGGATGGCGAAGAGACGCATTTTGAGATGGGCCCTAAAGACTATGTGTTGGACGCAGCCTTAGATGCGGGCGCAGATGTTCCATATGCTTGTAAAGGAGCCGTTTGCTGTACGTGTAGAGCCAAGGTGCTCAAAGGAACGGCAGAGATGGTTATGAACTACGCATTGGTGGACGATGAGGTGAAGGACGGTTATGTATTGACTTGTCAGACTCATGCTACGAGTGATGAATTAGTTATTAGTTTCGATGAGTAAGGTTAGTCCACGTAGTGGAAAAACGGCTGCAGAACTGGAAGAACCAGGGCCGTCAAAGCACCCGAAGAAGGCTAAAAACGCTAAAGGCTATAACTTAGGCAAAGGCGCGAAAAAGCGAATGACCAAAGCGGCCAAGCACAAGAGTGGCCCGAAGAAAAGATAATGAAAAGGCCCGCACTAGCGGGCCTTTTTTAGTTATCAGAAGTCCAAATATTGTTCGTTCGATCGATATCAAGCAAACGTTTTGAAGGGTCGATCTCAATGGAAATAATGGGTTCTGATGCGGTGTGTTTTAAAACATATTCTGGATGTGTCCACCCCCACGGGGCCTGAACATCGTACCCTTCAATACGCTTTGCACCATACATGCTCACCAGCGGGATATTTAACAGCTCTGTACGTCCGCTTGCATAAGTAATGCGTAAATCTATTGGCATAGGGAAAAGACCTTTGCGTTCTATTAAGATTTCACTGCCTTTTTCGTCGCTGCCAAGAAGCGATACTGCGTAATCGATGCTTTTTACTTGATGCACATAATAGCTGAGGTACCAATCCAATTCTAGGTCCGACTCGCGCTCCATAATCCGGATAAAATCTTCGGGCTTGGGGTGTTTGAACTGCCATTGGTTCCAATATTGCTTCATGCCACGCGCAAACGGCTCTTCGCCGATGATGTATTCTAATTGGTTTAAAAACAGCGCTCCAGCACTGTAGCTGTTTATACCGTAAGTGCGGTTGTAATTAAAATGATCGGCCGGCGTACTCAAGGGTTCGCGCAGACCAGAGGTGTCTAAATAAACATACGCTCTGTAGGCACCCAGATGCGGATTGCTCTCACCTCGGCTGAAAAGGACGTTCATACACTCTTCTTCTGCATAGGAGGTGAATCCCTCGTCCATCCATGGGTAAGCAGCTTCGTTGGTCCCTATTACACCGTAGTACCAATTGTGTGTTCCTTCATGTACAAACAACCCTGTGAAGCCCTCAAAATCATCACCGCCTCCAAGCATCATCGTACACATGGGGTATTCCATTCCGCCATCACCGCCTTGTATGAGAGAAAACTGTTGGTAGGGATATTTTCCAAAATGCTGTGCCATGAAATCGAAATAGCCTTGTAGGTAGCCGTCTTGAATTTTAATCCAATTGGCTTCATTAGCTGTTTTAGGATCGTATAGTAAGTGCACCAAAGGACCGTTTTCAATCTGTAACTGAACGTGTTTGTAATCTGGGTCAGCGGCAAATGCAAAGTCGTGAACACTATCAGCCTTGAAGTGCCAAGTACGGAGTTCATTGCGTCCTAGCCGGACCTTTTTAACCCCTCCATAACCAAAGCCTACATCTTCAGGGTTTTGCAGGTATCCTGTTCCGCCCAACACATAGCTTTTATCTATGTGTACAGTTACGTCGAAGGTTCCCCAAACCCCATAAAATTCGCGACCCACGTATTGATCCGGGTGCCACCCGTCTTTATCGTATTCTGCCAGCTTAGGATACCACTGGGTCATAGTGAATTCCACCCCTTCTTTGTTGTTCCAGCCTGAACGGCGAATTTGCTTTGGAACTTGCGCGTTCCAACGCATTTCAAAGGTTGTGCTTTCGCCAGGAAGCAGCGGTTCCGCTAGTGCACATTTTAACACTGTTCCGTTGACCTCCCACCCTAAGGGCATGCCGTTCTGAGTAAATTCTCGAACTTCTTGAAAACCTATCTCATCAGGACCAAGCCCGTAAATACGGTCCGTCACGCGGCGGTCAGGATCTTTGATTGTTCGTGAGCGCACATCCATCATGCTTCCAGGCTGAAAAGCATTGAAATACAAGTGGAAATACGCCTTTTGAAGCGTGTCGGGACTGCGGTTGGTATATTGTATTTTTTGGTAACCGTCGTATTGATGGTCTTCAATATTCATGGTAATATCCATGGTATAGTTGACCGATTGCTGCCAGTACTGTCCGTGTGCAGTTCCTGAAAACACCAGAAACAGTGCAAGTATAGTTTTCTTCATAGTGTTGGGGTTTTATCCGAAGTAGTGGTCTAGGCGGCCGCTATCTGAAAGACGCGGGCCTTTTTCTGTCATTTGTAGGGTACAAGCTTCATTGTACGCGTCGTGCTCTAAAAACAAATGGTAGCCCTTTTCTGCCGCTTCTGTAAATATTCTAGTGCGTTCATCAAGGGTGAGCAGCGGGCGCGTATCATAGCCCATCACATAGGGCAGCGGTATGTGGCCGGTAGATGGCAAAAGGTCGGCCATAAACACTACCGTTTTGCCTTTGTACTCTAGTATGGGGCACATCTGCGCGTCGGTATGTCCGTTCACCACAAACGCATCAAACCCTAAGCCGGTGTTAATTCTGTGCTGGTTTTCCTCTGCAGCAATGAATTTTAACTGACCGCTTTCTTGGAGCGGTAAGATGTTTTCAGAAAGGAAACTGGCGCGTTCACGAGCGTTGGGTTTTATGGCCCAACTCCAATGGCGCTCGTTCGTCCAATATGTGGCGTTTTTAAAGGCGGGCTCATAGCCGGTACGTTCCTTGTTCCACCCAACCGCGCCACCGACATGATCAAAGTGCAGATGGGTCAGAAAAACATCAGTGATTTGGTCTCTATTAAAGCCCAATGCAGCAAGTGAGCTGTCTAAGCTGTGGTCTCCGTGTAGGTAATAATGTGAAAAGAACTTCTCGCTTTGTTTGTCGCCGATTCCGGTATCGATCAAAATTAATCTGGAGCCGTCCTCTATGAGCAAGGAGCGCATGGCCCAGGTGCATAGGTTTTTCTCATCCGCTGGATTCGTTCGCTCCCACAGTCCTTTCGGCACGACACCAAACATGGCGCCACCGTCGAGTTTAAAATTTCCCGTATGTATTGGGTGAAGGGTCATATTAGAGATGATTTTTGGCAAGTTACAAAGCAGCCTTGTAATACATACCACTTCTTAATTTCTAAGGGCGTGGTCCAATTTACTTCGACTAATGATGAACTAAATCGACCGATTTACCCTTGTATATGCATTAACTAATTGAACAAGAACATGAAAGCAAGCTCGAAGCAGTTATCTATCACAGAGTTTGAACCACCAAAGCCGTTCAGGTGGAACCAGTATTTAATCAACGGTAAAATAGAAACCTGGGAAGGAGATTTCGAAGAAGTGTACAGTCCTATGGGTAAAATCTCACAAGACGGAACAACCGAAAAGGTCCACTTGGGGGCATCGCCTACACTGGATGAAGCTGCCGGCTTGAAGGCGCTGCAGTCTGCAAAAACAGCATACAACAATGGTCGCGGTTATTGGCCCACGGCAGGCGCGTCTGCGCGCATCGTCGCGATGGAGAAGTTCGTTGTGCTAATGAAAGAAAAGCGCGAAGAGGTCAGTGAACTGCTGATGTGGGAAATCGCCAAAAACAAAAGCGCAGCATACAAGGAATTTGACCGTACCGTAGACTACATCTATGATACCATTGAAGAATATAAAGAATTGCAACGCAGAGGTTCACACGTAGCCAGTAAAGACGGCGTTCTTTCTCAGATACGTCGAGGTCCTTTAGGAGTGGTGCTTTGTTTGGGGCCGTATAACTACCCTTTGAACGAAACGTTTTGTCTCTTGATTCCGTCATTAATCATGGGTAATACGATCGTGTTTAAGCCCGCTAAATATGGCGTTCTGTTGTTAACACCGCTCATTGAAGCGTTTAAAGAAGCTTTTCCTCCAGGAGCCGTCAACATTGTTTTTGGCCGCGGTAGAACCCTGGCAGGCCCCATTATGAAGACCGGTGATGTAGATGTTTTGGCGTTAATTGGACATTCTAAAAGCTCAAACGCTTTAGTTGCGCAGCATCCAAAACCAAACAGATTACGTCAAGTCTTGGGTCTAGAGGCAAAGAATCCAGCGATTGTCTTTGACGACGCTAATATTGATAAGGCGGTCAAGGAATGTGTAAACGGTGCATTGAGCTACAACGGTCAGCGTTGTACTGCGCTTAAGCTGATCTTCGTCCACAAATCGATATCCCAAGAATTCCGCACGAAGTTCACTAAAGCGGTGGACGCGCTAACACTAGACCACCCGGCTACAGACAGCATGTTAACACCACTTCCAGAGCACAACAAGGTGGAGCAGATGGAGGCCTATGTGGATGATGCAGTTGCTAAAGGCGCTGCCGTCATTAACCAAAACGGAGGGCGTATTTCAGATACCACTTTTTTCCCCGCAGTACTCTATCCTGTGACCACACAAATGGACATTTTCCACGAAGAACAGTTTGGCCCAGTGGTCCCTATTGTAGAATATGAAGACCTAGAAGAGGTCATGACTTCTATAGCGGCCTCTGACTATGGACAACAGTGTAGTTTGTTTAGTGACAATGAATTGACGATTGCTTATGCGGTAGATAACATGGTCAACCAAGTATGTCGTGTGAATATCAACGCCTCTTGTCAGCGCGGCCCGGATTACCTTCCGTTTACCGGAAGAAAAGACAGTGCGGTAGCCACATTGAGTGTGCACGATGCATTGCGCTCTTTTTCCATCCGTACCCTTGTGGCAACCGGCACAGACCAAAAAGAGTTGGTTGGAAATGTAATTTCAGGCGGTCAAAGCACCTGGATGACAACGGACTATTTGTTATAAAAACACAATGCAATAGAACTACAACCCCGGGCCTTTGGTTCGGGGTTTTTTTGTTGTTAAACGCTTGGTCTATTGCGGATTGCCTTCGCTTCGCTCGGCGGACCGCAGCGTCACCTAAGGTCAGTAAGAACGCCCCGGTCCTTTGCTGTGCAAAGTCCTTGGCTTTTTACCATCGCCAACCACGGAAGCAAGCTTCCAGATTGCCGCTACTAAAAAACCCCAGCTCGCATCGCGAGCCGGGGCTTTTCTTATTCTGAGGTTCCGAGCGGACTCGAACCGCTGTAGCTGGTTTTGCAGACCAGTGCCTAGCCACTCGGCCACGGAACCTTAGGGAGGCCAAAAATAGGAGAAAAATTGGTTTTGGCCCGAGTTTATTTTCTTTCTATCGCTCGGCTGTGAATGAGAGCGCTACGCGTTCTACATCTCCATTGATTGGGGGGTTGAGTTTTGCGACGTTGACCCAAGCTTTTTGAACGGTAGGGTGTTCGGTCATTATACGGTCGATCATGCGTTGACACACTACTTCAAGGAGCTTGGCGCGAACGGCCATTTCTTCTTTGGCAATAGCATTGAGCGCAACATAATCTACAGTGTCTTTTAGGTCATCGGACGCTACGGAAGCACTGAGGTCTGCCCACACACTGATGTTTACTTCGTAGTGAGAGCCGATAACGGCTTCTTCCTGCATGCATCCGTGGTTCGTGAAAACACGAATGCCGTGAACGTCAATTTGATGTAATACAGCCATTAGCCCAATACTTCAATTGCTTTAGCAATACGTGAAAGAACGGTGTCTTTACCAAGAACAGCGCAGGTCGTAAACATGCTGGGTCCCATACCCTTTCCTGTTACTGCAAGTCGGAAAGAAGGCCCCACTTTTCCAAAGCCCAATTCTTTTTCTGCCAAATAGCCCTTGAAACTGGCCTCGACTGCCTCTGACGAGAAATCTGCGAGCGCTTCAAATCGATCCGAGAGATCCTGCATCATAGGAGCGCTTTCAGCCTTCCACTTTTTTGTGCGTGTTTTCTCGTCGTATTCCAGCGGCGTTTCAAACAAGAAGCGACCTTCCTCAAGTAAGTCTTTAGGAAAAGTAGCGCGTTCACTCATCATTGTAGCGATGGTGCCCAAATACGCCTCGTTATAGGTCAAACCTTCGTTGTCCAGCACTGTTTTAAGTTCACGGGCCAATTCTGCCTCACTCAAATCCCTCAGGTACAACTGGTTGAACCACTTGCCTTTTTCAAAATCAAACTTAGCTCCAGACTTTGAAACCTTGCTAAGATCAAACGCTTCAATAAGCCCGGCAAGGTCAAAAACCTCTTGCTCTGTGCCCGGGTTCCAGCCTAGTAATGCGAGCATATTGATAAAAGCATCTGGGAAGAACCCAAACTCGCGGTATCCGCTTGCCGTCTCTCCTGTTTCGTCGTTCTTCCAGTCGATAGGAAATACAGGAAAGCCCAGGCGGTCGCCATCTCTCTTGCTGAGTTTTCCAGGACCATCTGGTTTTAGAAGCAGTGGGAGGTGAGCAAAAGTTGGACAGTCCCAACCAAAGGCATCATAAAGCATGACGTGCAATGGCGCAGACGGCAACCACTCTTCACCGCGGATCACGTGTGTGATTTCCATTAAATGATCGTCCACGATATTGGCAAGGTGGTAGGTCGGCATTCCGTCTGCCTTAAAAAGGACCTTATCGTCCATGTTGTTGGTATTCACGCTGACCCATCCTCTAATGGTGTCTTCAAGTCGCACTTCATAATCTCGCGGAAGCTTCATGCGAAATACATAAGGTTCGCCAGCGGCAATTCTCTTAGCTACCTCTTCTTTTGCAAGGGTCAGCGAGTTTTTCATGTTGCCGCGCGTAATGTAGTTGTACTGCCAGTTTGAAGCGCCAGCGTCTTTGGCCATTTGGCGCATGGCATCAAGCTCCTCTGCCGTATCAAAAGCAATGTACGCTTTGTCTTCTGCCAACAGCTTTTCAGCGTATTCGCGATACATGGGCTTGCGCTCGCTTTGACGGTAAGGCCCGTTGCCGCGGTCTTCCCCACCTATGCCTTCATCAGGTGAAATACCGCACCAAGCCAAAGCTTCTACAATATACTTTTCTGCACCGGCAACATATCGAGTTTGGTCCGTATCTTCGATACGCAACAAGAAATCACCGCCGTGTTTTTTGGCGAATAAATAGTTGTATAAAGCAGTACGAACACCGCCTATATGTAATGGCCCCGTGGGTGAAGGAGCGAATCGAACGCGAACTTTTGAGCTCATGCTATAGTCGTTATAATTGGTGCAAAGGTACAATCGCGCAAACCATTAGGAAACACTAACTTTGTTAAGATAAAAACACAATCAAGATATGTACCCAGAAGAGATGATCGCGCCAATGCGCGCAGAGCTAGCAAACAGCGGATATATTGAAACAAAGACCGCTGAAGACGTAAAATCAGCTATTCATGCAGACGGAACAACGTTTGTCGTTGTAAATTCAGTCTGTGGTTGTGCGGCAGGTTCTGCCCGCCCAGCAGCAATGGCAGTGGCAAAATCAGCCATCAAGCCAGCGCGTATGATCACGGTTTTTGCAGGTAATGATGTAGAAGCGGTGAATGAGGCTCGCGGCATGATGCAACCCTTCCCACCTTCTTCTCCTTCAATGGCGTTATTCAAGAACGGTGAGTTGGTTCACATGGTAGAACGTCACCACATTGAAGGCCGCACGGCAGAAATGATTGCAGGCAATTTGCTTTCTGCTTTTGAAGAGCACTGTAAATAATTGAACTAAAGACCATCACAGCGCCCTATGGACGATAAGAACCTGAAGATTGAAACCTTAGCCATTCACGGCGGACAACAGTACGACCCTTCTACAGGAGCCGTAATGCCACCTATTTATCAAACCTCTACCTATGTTCAGGAGTATCCGGGCAAACACAAGGGGTACGAATACAGCCGCAGTGGAAACCCAACGCGTACCGCTCTAGAAAACGCCATCGCAAGCATTGAAGGAGGCACGCACGGAGCTGCGTTTGGTTCGGGGTTAGCCGCGATCGACTGCATGTTAAAATTCTTGAACCCAGGAGATGAAGTCATTGCGTGTAACGACCTCTACGGTGGAACGTACCGATTATTTACAAAGATGTTCTCCAACTACGGGATCCAATTCAAATTTGTCGACATGAGCAACGATCATTGGCACAGTTCAGTGAGCGAAGCGACAAAAATGTTGTGGATGGAAACACCAACTAATCCAATGCTCAATGTTTTGGATATTGAGTCTGCCTCTAAGGTTGCTAAAGCACACGGGATCATCTTGGTCGTTGACAACACTTTTGCAACGCCTTATCTCCAGCGCCCCTTGGACCTAGGAGCGGATGTTGTTATGCACAGTGGAACGAAGTATTTAGGCGGTCACAGCGATGTTGTTTTAGGACTATTGGCTACGAAAGATGAAGCCATTGCCGAGAAAATGTATTTTATTCAGAATGCTTCAGGAGCGGTTTTGGGCCCTATGGACAGCTTTCTTGCCCTTCGAGGCATCAAAACGCTGCACGTGCGCATGGACCGTCATTGTGAAAACGGCGAGGCCGTGGCGCATTACTTGGAGGCGCACCCCGCTGTTGGCAACGTGTATTGGCCGGGTCTAAAAGGGCACAACGGTCACGAAGTCGCGAAGCGTCAAATGAAGAAATTTGGCGGTATGGTCAGCTTTACAATCAAAGGTGCTGGCTTTGAGAAAACGGCTGAGGTCGTAAGCGCACTGCGTGTATTTACCTTAGCAGAAAGCCTGGGTGGTGTAGAATCTTTAGCCGGACATCCAGCTTCGATGACGCACGCATCCATTCCTAAAGCGGAGCGCGAAAAAGTGGGCGTTACAGACAACCTCATTCGTCTTTCTGTAGGAATTGAAAATGTACAAGATTTGCTTGCCGATTTAGAGCAGGCACTCGCAAAATAAAAGCGTATGAATAGCAAGTTTGCCGTTATAGGCCTTGGTGTTTTTGGATCAGCGATCGCTCGCAAGCTTGCAGAGCGCGGCGCCGATGTAATGGCCATTGATGAAAGTGAAGAAAAGGTACAGCGCATGGCGCAAGACGTTCCTTTTGCAGTAGCGCTCGACGCGACCAACAAGCAAGCGCTGGAGGCACAGAACATCAAGGAAATGGATGCAGTAGTAGTAAGCATTGGCTCCAGTTTTCAAGAGATGCTTTTGTGTGTGTTCCAATTGCAAGAGATGGGCGTGAAGAAAATCATTGCTCGTGCTCAAGGACCGGTACAACGCAAGATTCTAGAGAAAATGGGGCTACAGCACATTTTAAGCCCGGAACAGGAGGTTGCAAACAATGTTGTTGAGCAATTGACCAATCCAGGGGTGTTGATGTGTGTACAACTCCCAGACGATTATGAAATCATAGAGGTTGAGGCGCCGTCTAAGATCATAGGCAGAACACTCGAGGACATTGGATTGCGCAAGAAATACAATATTAACCTGGTAACGGTTTTGCGCAAAGAAGGCGACAGCCACCACATCAACGGAGTTCCAGGGCCGGACAGCGTCGTCAACAATGGAGACATTATTTTAGTCTTTGGGAAGATAAAAGACATCAATCGCTTTATCGAAATCAACGCTTAATGAGCACTAGAAAGCGAATGATTGTTACGGGGGTAAGCTCCGGAATAGGATTGGCTATTTCTATCGAGGCTTTGCGCCAAGGCTGGTATGTTGAGGGCATAGGAAGAAACGCTCCTACAGAACTTATCGAACACAGTCACGGTTCATTTACAACATGTGACTTGAGCGATAGAGTCGCCTTAAAAGAGCTTTCACTGTCTACATCGCAGTCTTACGACCTCACGGTTTTAGTCAACAATGCAGGTACATTAGGCCCGGTAAAGCCCGCTCAAAAGGCAAACTGGGAAGAAATAGACCATTGCATTACCCTGAATACAAGCAGCGCAATGCTTTTGAGCGCGAAGTTTCTTAATGAGGTTGACGGCGAAAAACAACTGTACTTTACAGGATCCGGCGCAGCGCAATTTGCTATAACGGGCTGGAGCGCTTACTGTGCATCAAAAGCGGCGGTTCACATGTACGCTGAGGTGTTGGCACAAGAACACCCACACTTGCGAATTCATGCCTTCCGACCAGGAAAGGTAAACACCCCAATGCAGGCAGAAATAAGAGCAACCACGGCAGCGGATTTTCCTAGTGTCGCTCATTTTAAGGAAGAATTCGAATCGGGTAACCTGGTTTTACCAGAGACCGTAGCAACGACCCTGCTTGATGTAATAAACACAAACCAGGAAATCCCTGTTATTTTTAGTATTTCAAACTATACAAGATGAAAAAGACCCTTTTAGCCTTAGTTGCCACAGGAACATTGATCGCGCTTTCATGCACAAAAGACCCCGTAGCTACAGAAACCTTTATTCGCGAAGACGTTGTTGGTGAATGGACTGTAAATCAGGTGGCGTACAGTGGCGAAATGCCCAACCCAATCAACCCATCTGCCTTAATGCAGTTTAGCGGAATAGGCACACAGCTGTACGGTAAAATCAATATTTACGAGATGCCGGATACCGGTAATTTGCACGTGGACTTTGTGGCCAACTTAAATACCATTCAAGTTCCAGTAAGCCTCATCAGTGGTGGAACGTGGTACCTCGAAAATAATGACAGCACCTTGGTTCTGGATAACGACAGTGTGAGCTACGCCTTTAAGATGATCAGCGGACTTCCAACACAGCAGATCTGGCAAACGTCGTTTATGCAAGTCCCTGCGGACAGCAGTTATTGGGCGGATATCGATTTAGAGTTGACACTGATTAAATAATAAACCAATGGCAAGAGTACTCACCGGTATTCAAAGTTCAGGACGCCAGCATTTAGGGAACATCCTAGGCGCTATTCGCCCAGCGATTGAAATGAGTAAAGACTCAAAAAATGATGCGTTTTTATTCATAGCCGACTTGCACAGTCTTACAACGGTTAAGGATCCTGAATTGCGTAAGCAGCACCTTTTGGCGACAGCGTCAGCGTGGCTCGCTTGTGGCCTAGACCCGGAAAAAGTGGTATTTTACGCCCAAAGCGATTTGCCAGAGTGTACGGAATTAACGTGGTATTTAAACTGCTTTACTCCATACCCAATGCTTGCCAACGCCCACAGTTTTAAAGACAAGAGCGACAACCTCAGCGATGTAAACGCAGGTTTGTTTGATTATCCGGTCTTGATGGCATCAGATATTTTATTGTACGATGCGGAATTAGTCCCGGTTGGTAAAGACCAAAAGCAACACTTGGAAATTACACGCGACCTGGCCAGTAGTTTTAATCACCAATACGGTGAAACTTTTGTAGCCCCAGAGGCAAGTATTGCAGCATCTGTAATGACCATCCCGGGCACAGACGGCCGAAAAATGAGCAAAAGCTACGGCAACGTTATTGATGTCTTTTTACCAAAGAAGCAGCTGAAAAAGCAAGTCATGAGTATTGTAACGGACTCCACACCGTTGGAGGACCCCAAAGATCCGGAGACGTGTCATGTATTTGCCATCTATAAATTACTTGCCTCCCCGGAGCAGACGAATGCATTAGCGGCGAACTATCGCGCCGGAAATTTTGGATACGGTCACGCGAAAACAGCCCTTCTGGAGCTCATCCTACAGGAGTTTGCGGTTGCGCGCGAACGCTTCGATCACTTTATGGCCTATCCGGACGAAGTAAGCAAAGCCCTTAAAATAGGCGCGGACAAGGCGCGACCTATTGCTCAGGCGACTTTAGGGCGGGTTCGTGAAAAACTAGGTTTTTAGTTTTATTTTCTTCCGCCAAGACCCCTCACAGGAAATGGAGTGACTTTTTTATAACGCTAAGACATTCAGTTGTTAAGAATGTTTTGTGGCCGGATATCGAATGCACATATACCCTATTTTAGCGCCGTGAGAATATTTAGCTACATTCACCACATTTGGTATTATTTGATCGCCTTTGTGACTATTCTGGTGCTTTTACCTGCGCTATTATGGACGGCACGACCTGGGGGCAATTACCATCACTTTTTTAAAGTAGGGAAGGTGTGGTCCTGGATGTACTTAGTGGGCATGGGCGTTTGGCCACGCCCAGGAAAGTATCAGCTTAAGCACGATGGGCCGTTTGTTCTTGCGCCAAACCACGCCTCAGACATAGACATTCCTCTTACCTTTTTAGCGTCTCCAACACCCGTAGTTTTTATGGGCAAGGCAGAGCTGTTAAAACTTCCACTTTTTGGCTACTTTTTCAAGCAGACCAGCATAGCGGTAGATCGCTCCTCGTTTAGTGGAAGAAAACAGGCCATGATCGACGCAGACCTGAAAATTAAAGAAGGATTTAGCGTTTGTATATTCCCGGAGGGTGGAATTCCACCGCAGAAGTATTTAATGCGTGGTTTCAAAGCGGGCGCATTCAAACTGGCCGCAGAAAACAACGTGCCCGTGGTACTCCTGAGTATTTACCAAAGCAAATACCGTATGGGCGATTGGGGCGAACCGTCGAGTATTGGGCCTGTAGACACGAAGGTTTTAGGGGAGTATTGGGCCGACGAAAACGCAAAGAATAGAGTACAAGACCTGATGGACCGTTCGTACAAAATAATGGCCGCCGATTTGAAAAACTGGGGCCATACCGGTGAAGTTGTTTTACCTTTGGAGTAGATTTAAGCACTATGGAGATTAGTAAAGAAAAAATCAAGCATTTAGCTCATTTGAGCCGATTAGAATTATCGGATGCAGAGATTGATGCGATGCAAGGCGATATGTCAAAGATTTTGGATTTCGTGGCTCAAGTAGAAAAGCTGGATCTGGACGGAGTAGAGCCGCTCACACAGATGAGTACAAGCGTAAACGTTATGCGAAATGACGAAGTGGCAAACATGATTTCAAAAGAAGAGGCGTTGAAGAACGCCCCCGATGCGAACAGCGATTATTTCCGCGTTTCGAAGTTTGGAAAGAAGGTCTAAACAAAGACTGCGGGGGGATGTTAACCCGACAACCTAATACGACATCATGCGCATCACAATCATTCAAGGCAGTCCACGCGAACAGGCAAACTCCGCTAAGGTCGCTCGTTTCTTTAAAGAGCAATTGGATCTAAATGACGCAATCACCGCTACGGAGTTTCTGGACATTAGAAGCTTTAATTTTCCTAATTGGGGCATGGAAAAAGCCTCAGAAGAAGGCTTGGCATTATTTCAATCTGGCCTAACGGACGCAGATGGTTTGTTGTTTATTGTACCAGAGTACAACGGACGTGTTCCAGGCGCCTTTAAAAACGCCTTGGATTATTTCCGTTCTGAATACGTAAAGAAGCCTATGGCTATTGCAACGGTAAGCGCAGGTCCTTTTGGCGGGGTCAATGCCTTATATGACTTTAGAGATTGGGCACACTATGTAGGTGGAATCTTAAGCCCAACGAAATTATTGGTTAGCAAGGCAGGCAGCTTGTTCGACGACCAGGGTATTCCGGTCGATGAACATTTTAACCTGAATTACCCGGTTTTTCTAAAGGATTTCCTTTGGCTCACTGAAAAGATTGCGAAGTAAATGTCGGGCCAAGCGACGGCCCTAAACCTTTGCCGGAATTGGTTTGAGGACCAAGGCTGGAAGCCCTTTTCATTTCAAATTCAAGCCTGGTCTGCGGCTCTAAGCGGCGCAGGAGGTATAGTAAACGCACCTACGGGTAGCGGTAAAACCTATTCCCTTTTACTTCCAGCGATTGCGGCTGGAATGGAGCGCAGCGGGCGCGAAGCGGAAGGGGTCCAGCTGATTTGGATTACCCCCATTCGAGCTTTAGCGAAAGAGATAGAGCAGAGCGCTCGTAGAGCCATCGACGGCATGGGTTCGACCTGGGAAGTAGGAGCCCGTACTGGTGATACCTCTCAAAAAGTAAAGCAGGCACAAAAGACAAAACTTCCTCAGATTTTGATAACGACCCCAGAGAGTATTCACGTAATGCTGTCTAATAAAGGTTATGCAAAGTTGTTTCGCAATTTAGATACGGTGGTTATTGACGAATGGCACGAGCTCATGGGAAGCAAAAGAGCCGTTCAATGCGAATTGTTTTTGTCAAAATTCAGAAAACTTCGTCCGCAGTTAAAAACCTGGGGTATTAGCGCCACCATTGGGAATATGGAGGAGAGCCTAGAGGTGTTAATGGGAGTTGACGGTGTTGAATCGGCACAGTTTATAAAGGCGGACCTCCAGAAAGCGCTTATCGTCGAGCCGGTTCTTCCGGATGAGGTGGAAACATTGCCCTGGGCAGGACATTTAGGCATTAGGTTGCTGGAAAAAGTAGTCCCGCTCATACATGAAAACCAGAGCACCCTTATTTTCACAAATACGCGGGCGCAAGCCGAAATTTGGTATCAGAAAATTCTCGAAGCGGACCCTTCTCTTGCAGGCATCATAGCTATGCACCACAGTGCTATTTCTAAGAAAGTGCGAAACTGGGTAGAAGAATCTCTTTACGACGGGAATTTAAAAGCAGTCGTTTGTACTTCATCCTTGGACTTGGGGGTTGATTTCCGTCCCGTAGACTGTGTGGTGCAGATTGGTTCACCGAAAGGGGTGAGTCGGTTTGTTCAGCGCGCCGGACGTTCGGGACACCGCCCGGGCGCTTTGAGTAAGATTCATTTTGTTCCTACCCACAGCTTAGAGCTGCTTGAATGCGCTGCATTGCGAAAAGCTATTGACCAGAACACAAATGAGGATCGTATTCCTTATTTAAGAAGTCTAGATGTGCTTATTCAGTATATGGTCACTATAGCGGTTAGCGACGGGTTCATCTCGGAGGAATTGTTGGCGGAAGTTCGAACAACGACCAGCTACTTTAGTATTTCAGATGAAGAATGGCATTGGTGTTTGGACTTTATTGTTCGAGGCGGGCAAAGTTTAGCGGTGTACGACGACTACCACAAGGTGGTAAACGAAGACGGTGTTTATAAAGTGGTTTCTCGAAAAGTTGCGATGCGACACAAGTTCAATATTGGTACCATAGTGAGCGCAACAATGGTAAAAGTGAAGCTGCAGAAAGGTAGTTTCCTGGGTCATGTAGAAGAGTATTTTATTTCGAAATTGATGCCTGGAGACAGCTTTTGGTTTGCGGGTCGCTGTTTGGAACTGGTCCGATTCCGTGGCGTTGAAGCCACTGTTCGTCTCTCGAAAGCAACCACCGGTGCCGTGCCTAGTTACATGGGAGGCCGTATGCCGCTTAGTGCGGAATTGGGCCACTTTTTAAGAGATAAATTAGAGGAGGCCGCAACACAAGATTCTTTTGAAGACCCGGAATTGGCTCTAATACAACCTATTATTCGTCTCCAGAAAGAACGAAGCATCGTTCCAAGCAACGCACAATTTCTGATGGAGTACCTCGAGGACAAGGAGGGTCATCACCTCTTTGTTTACCCATTTGAGGGCAGACTTGTTCACGAAGGGCTGGCCTCCCTGCTTGCTTATCGCTTAGGGTTGTTTGGGCCACAGACGTTTTCTATAGCCATGAACGATTACGGCTTTGAGCTTTTATCGGATCAGCCCATACCGATATCAGACGGGTTAGACAGCGATATTTTTGCCTCGGAATCGTTACGTGAGGATCTAGTGAGCAGCCTGAATGAAAGCGAGATGATGCAACGCAGATTTAGAGATATAGCGCAGATTTCTGGACTCATTTTTACAGGGTACCCGGGAAAGAATATGACTACGAAGCAGCTGGTTAGTTCGACCAAGCTGGTGTATGAGGTGTTTAAAGACTATGAGCCCGACAACCTCTTGTTGCGTCAAGCGTATGAAGAGGTTCACGAATTTCAGCTCGAGGAAGCCCGAATGCGATCGGCCTTAGACCGCATTGCTACACAGGAAAAGGTCTTGCAACATCTAACGCATCCTTCCCCGCTAGGCTTCCCCATTTTAGTTGATCGTTTGCGCGAAACGACGGGCAACGAAACCCTGGCACAGCGTATAAAACGTATGCAGCTGGACTTTGGTTAAAAAAAACGCCCCCCACCTGAGTGGTGAAGGGCGTTCGCGTTAAAAATCTGTTGGAATTAACCGCGGCCGTTGCCAAACGGTTGTGCCGCAAGCTGGAAGCGCTGGTAAAACTCTTGAACACTGTCCTCATCGTGAACCTGAACATTCTGTAAGAGCATCTGATAGAACTGCAAGTTGGTGCGCCATTCGTTCGCTGCACGTTTGCGGTTTTCTCTACTAAATGCGCTGAAGTAATCCAGTTCTGCGTCTAAATGATCTGCAAACGCATCTGTTAATGCACGCGCTTTATCTGTAGCTCCAGCCTTATAATAGGAGTCGATGATGCCAAAGACAAAGTAGTTGTAACCAAACTTTTCAGCCGGCATTTTTTCCATAGCAAAGTCTAGAACTTCTACCGCTTTTTCGTTCTCTCCTTCAACGATGAATTCATTGGCAAGGCGGCCGAAAATGGTGCGCAAGTTGTAGCTCAAACGACGGTTTGTTTCGTCCAGGTATACTTCTGGAAGCTCCATATTGCCGTAGCTGAATTTGGTCATTAGGTTTTCGTACATGATCTCGGTATCCACCTTACCATAGTCAATACCCGTCCCGCTTTCGTACTTTATAGGTACAAAGCGGTATGCCATTCCTTCTAAACGGAAATAATCGTTTAACCAGAAGTAGGCCTTAGGATTGTTGCCCACGGTAATTGAGAAGTAGATAGGGCGTTCCCAATTGTTGTTTGCGATTAAGTCAACAACCATTAAATCACGCTTAGTCATCACGTTCGATTTCCAATCCCAATCGATGTAATCCAAAACAGATGCACTATCTGCGATAGCAACAGCACCGTTTGCATAAACCGCTTCTTTATCAATATTGATGCGGAAGTTTTTCTGCGGGAATAACGGTAATTCTTTACCACCTCCGGTCTTGAACTTCACTTGGGCATCATCACGCTTACTGAACTGGATGAAGTCTTTAACATCCCAGCGGCCCTTAACACCTAGGTCGCGGTAGTACAACACATCGCGCGTTCCTTGGACATATTCGTGCCATTTAAAACTGAACGGCACCGCTTCTCCGTCATAGGCTTTTCTGCGCTGCTGATCGATATACCAATCGGTATTTAATAAGCTGAGGTTTACAACACGAACATCCGTTCTGTAGCCCTCAACCTCCTGCACATACCAAAGCGGGAACGTATCATTGTCTCCATTTGTAAACAGGATGGCATTGGGATCACAACTGTCGAGATAGGCTTTTGCGATATCTCTTGCGGTATAGCGATTACTGCGGTCGTGATCATCCCAGTTTTCTGCTGCCATTCTTACAGGCACAGCGATGAGTGCAACGCCTACCACTAGGTACGAGGCAACCATAGGACTGAGTTTGGTGCGAATCATGTCCCACAAACCAAGCGCCCCTAGACCAATCCAGATGGCATAGGCATAGAAAGAACCCACAAAAGCATAGTCGCGTTCGCGCGGCTCAAACGGCTTGTGATTCGTATACACAACAATGGCGATTCCAGTAAGAAGGAAGAACAGGGTGACCACCCAGGCGTCTTTCTTACTCTTTTTATACTGGTAATAGAGCCCAAAAATCCCTAAAAGGAACGGCAACATAAAGTAGGTGTTGCGCGAGGGATCGTTTTTCCAGTGGTCCGGCAGATTGCTCTGGTCTCCCAATCGCATTTTGTCTAGAAATGAGATCCCCGTTATCCAGTTTCCTTTGGTCATTTCGTAACGGTGCTGCTGGTCATTTTGACGACCGGAATAATTCCACATGAAGTAACGCCACCACATTTTCCCAATCTGGTACTCAAAGAAGAATCCTACATGTTGCGCAAATGTGATTGGCGCATCGGGATCTTTAATGTTCATGATGTTGATGTAGTTCTGCTTATACTGCGGATCATCGTTCCAGATTCTCGGGAAGAACCCTTGGTATTTTGGGTCGTAATTTGGAACGCTCGCTTTCTTGTCGTCAGTTAACAAGTACTTACCGTCTATTTCAAGATTGCCGCCTTTTTCTTCAACGTAGGCAAGTGCTTCGCTTTCTAGTTTAAAAG
>JAKMEB010000137.1 GCA_022426185.1 Schleiferiaceae bacterium | reverse complement strand
TATCCATACCTCCCGCATCAGATCCGGTACCAGTTTCAGTAAGTCCCCAAGCGCCTATCCATTCTGCAGAGGCCAACTTTGGCAACCATTTTTTCTTTTGAGCATTCGTTCCAAATTGCAAAATATGACCGGTACACAATGAATTATGAGCAGCTACGGATAAGCCTATTGAGCCACAGACCTTTGCTATTTCATCGATAATAGTAATGTATTCTTGGTACCCCAATCCAGCGCCACCGTACTCTTCAGGAACCAACACGCCCATAAAGCCTAAGGCTCCCATCTCTTTAAACAACGGGACAGGGAAATGTTGGCTTTCATCCCAATCCATTACGTTGGGACGGATGTTTTTCTCTGCAAAATCTTTGGCCGATTGACGCACCATTTCCAGCATTTCTTGGCGCTCGTCACTGAGTTGAATTCTCATAAAATTGGTTTCTGTTGATAGGTTTGGTAAGATAACAAAGAAGCCCGCGTGGTGTTTGCGGGCTTCAATTTTTTTTTAATCCGATTCGATTTTGACTAGCTGTCTTTTATCAGTTTCTTGTATTTGAATCGCGTAGGCTCGGTTTTTCCCAATCGCTTCAATTTGTTTTCTTCATATTCACTAAAGCTGCCTTCAAATGAGTAGACTTGCGAATCGCCTTCAAAGGCTAAAATATGTGTACAAACGCGATCTAGAAACCAGCGATCATGTGAGATGATTACTGCACAACCCGCAAAGTTCTCAAGCGCTTCCTCTAATGCTCTTAAGGTATTGACGTCCAGGTCATTGGTAGGCTCATCCAGAAGCAATACATTACCCCCTTCTTTTAAGGCCATAGCAAGGTGCAAACGGTTGCGTTCACCCCCAGATAGAACACCTACTTTTTTACTTTGGTCGCCGCCCGCAAAATTGAATCGACTCAGATAGGCTCGAGCATTAACACGTTGGCCACCAAGCAATACTTCTTCTGTTCCCTCTCCAACTACTTCGAAAATAGTTTTTTCAGAATTGAGTTTTTCATGGCTCTGATCTACGTAAGAAATCTGAACAGTCTCTCCTACGTCAAACGCACCTGAATCTGGTTGTAACTGATCCATTATCATTTTAAAGATCGTGGTTTTACCCGCGCCGTTAGGCCCAATAATTCCAACGATACCGGCAGGCGGTAATGAGAAATTTAAGTCGTCGTAGAGCAGTTTGTCGCCAAAACCCTTTTTTACACTCTTCGCGTTAATAACATTGCTTCCTAATCGAGGTCCAGCTGGAATGAAGATTTCGAGATTACTCTCTTTCTCTTTTTGTTCCTGAGATAACATACTTTCGTAGTTGTTCAAGCGGGCCTTGCTCTTGCTTTGGCGTCCTTTCGGGTTCATTCGCACCCATTCCAGTTCGCGCTCCAGAGTTTTACGACGTTTCGAAGCTTGCTTCTCCTCCTGAGCCATGCGTTTGGTTTTTTGGTCGAGCCAAGAGCTGTAGTTCCCCTTCCATGGAATGCCCTCTCCACGATCCAATTCTAGAATCCAACCTGCGACGTTATCCAAGAAATATCGATCGTGCGTAACTGCAATAACGGTCCCTTTATATTGCTGTAGATGCTGCTCTAACCATAAAATACTCTCTGCGTCCAAATGGTTGGTTGGCTCATCTAGTAATAGTACATCTGGCTGTTTCAAGAGTAATCTACATAGGGCCACACGACGCGCCTCACCACCTGAAAGGTGATCCACTAACTGGTCTGAAGGGGGACAATTCAGCGCATCCATGGCACGATTCAACATCGTCTCTAATTCCCATGCATTAGTGGCGTCAATTTGATCCTGAAGTTCCGCCTGTCGTGCCATGAGCTGCTCCATTTTATCGGGATTCTCATACACTTCGGGCAAGCCAAACTGATCATTAATAGAGTTGTATTCGTCGAGAACAGCTACAGTCTCCGCAGCACCTTCCTTAACAATATCGAGGACCGTTTTCCCTTTCTCTAACTGAGGTTCTTGCTCCAAATATCCTACGGTGTATCCTTTTGCAAAAACTACATCGCCTTGATAGCTCTTCTCAACACCTGCAATAATCTTCAAAAGTGTCGATTTACCTGAGCCGTTTAAACCTAAGATGCCTATTTTGGCACCATAGAAAAAAGAGAGATAAATGTCCTTTAAAATAGCTTTGTTGTTGTGAGGTAGGACTTTACTCACTTTAGACATCGAAAAAATGACCTTCTGACCGTCGTCTGACATGTATAAACGTATTTCTAATTTAGTACTTACTCTACTCGCGTTCTTTGCTTTTAACAGCACAACGCTCACTGCTCAAAGTTACATATTGAAGGGCACTGTTATGGATAGAGATTCAACTTTTGCATTACCCAACTCACATGTGGTCAACAATAGAACATTCATGGGCACCGTTTCGAATGGAATTGGGTACTTCGAGATACCTGTCGCTGAAGGCGATACCTTGATTTTTTCAAACATTGGATACCAATTCAAATATGTTGCAATAGACAGTACGCTTTGCAGCAAAACAGCCAAAGGAGAAGAGCAACTTGTCAAGCTCATACCTCGCAATTACCTGCTTGATGAAGTGAGTATTTATGCCATCACCTCCAATAATCCGCGGACCATGGCTCAGCGGAGCCCGCGTGTTCCATCAAACGCGGATATACGAATACCTGAGGCAGTTGCCCCGACGCTCGCAAATCCTCTAGACCTATTGTATTACAGCTTCGGCAAACGCCCACAGCAATTGGCAGCTTTAAGAAAATTGCAACAGGAAGATTACTACCGTAGAAAATTGGAAGAAGGAAATAACCGGACCATCCTAGAGGATTTAACGGGTATTCCTAAGGAGGAAATGGAGGCTTTCATGTTTTATTGCAAATACTCTGAAACGCAAATACGTACTTTCAACGACTACCAATTCCTGGTTTCTCTTCTCTCCTGTTACGAAGAATACGAGCGTGAAAAGGCCCGATTTGAAACCGAAGAGTCACTAAAACGATAAAATTTGGCTATGCAAACCTACCTAAAACAGAACCTCGCACTCTGGAACCACTGGGCGAGCTTGCATCCACAATCTTCTTTCTACGACAACGCGTCTTTCATAGAGCATCAACAGTCTCTCCACTCTATTGAACGTGATATCTTGCCCAATTTAAATGGTAAGAGTGTACTGCATCTGCAATGCCACTTTGGACAGGATACGATCAGTCTAGCGACCTTAGGTGCATCTCACGTTGTGGGTCTTGATTTTAGCACAGAAGCGATCAGGCAAGCGGAAAAATTGAATGCCGCGTGCGGTACCCAAGTTTCTTTTATTGAATCGGATGTGCTCCAGTTACAACCCCATTTAAAAGACTCATTTGATGTTGTTTATGCTTCGTACGGTGTGGTGGGCTGGCATCCTTCAGCGAAGGAATGGATGGACGCAGCGTTCCATTATCTCAAACCGGGCGGCTCCTTAATTTTAGTAGACTTTCACCCAGTTTTGTGGATACTAGATGAAGAATTTAAAGAAATCAAATATCCGTATTTCAACACCGGTGTTATTATCGAGGAAACTGCAGGGAGTTACGCTGCTCCAGAAGCCGATGAAATGGTGAATTACACTTGGAACCACAGTATCAGTGACCTCATCTTACCCATCGCTGATCACCCTGAGCGTTCCTTGACCTTCTTCGGTGAGAGTGATTGGAGTCCATATGCCCTGTTCGAGCATACAGAAAAAGCACCCGGCCAATACCAAATTAAAGGAAAGGAAGGCTTCTTTCCGCTCGTCTATGCCATACGTGCTAGGAAGAAAATCATTTAATTCGCTTAATGAACTCGATCCGTCGTATAGATTTTGAACCAGGAAAGCACTCGTTCCACTGCGAACCAGAACCTCGTTCGATCTAAAATAGGATTAAGCCATGGCGTGTACGTGCAATACGAACGCGTTTCAGGCTTAGTATGGTGTCTTGCATGATCTTGTGGACGCTGAAGTACTTTCATTTGCTGCAACCAATGTATGAGTCTAGGCTTTTCGTCTGGAAACTTATGCGCCCATTGGTGTACAATATTTGCATTTGCCCCTAAAATTGCAATGAACCACCATTGCCAAGTTACCGAACCTGTAAGAAGGTAAACGGCCAAGAGCATCACGGTAACTCCTGCCCAACCAGATTTACATAAATACCAATAACTTCTGGTAATCATTTTACGCGGATTCGCATGATGCCAAGTATTAATTTCTATAATCGCCTTTCCCACAATGGGCATATTTTCTCGACCGTAACGATCCATCCACCAATGCACTACTCCTGTTAAAAAATCTAACAACAAGTACAGCATCAAAACTTCAACTAACACGTTCATGATTTCCATAATTTATTTGTTTTCAACAACTTATATGATACATCAATGTCCTCAAGGCCATTAAAATCTCATAAATAAGTACGGGAACAGCTAATTCTGCCATAAACTAAATTCCGCAACTCTAATAATCTCGTTATCGAGATTATTAGAGTCAATCAATGAATAAAAGTCAATTTTATAGTACTTTGTATTGCATAGTACCTATTTAAACATATATCTTTGCCGAAAGCTCAATGATTCATGAAAAAATATCTTTTACACCTAGTGCTTATTGCATGCACAACAGGAGCAATTGGTCAAACAAAAGGACTGGCCGACAAACTTTATGAGCAATATGAACCTAAACCTTACGTAGCTGGCTTCAGTTTTGGCGGGTCATTACTCAGTGCACTCCCATTAGACCTTGATTTTGCTAACGGTGATTTTGAGCGTACCCTAAACGGTGAGATCAAGCGGGTACAATGGTTGCGAATTTCAGATGAGCGATACATTAAAGAAGTGACTAGCGAATGGGAAAAATTCCTAAATAAAGCACGCTACAAAAAAGTTCCAATTAAAGATGATGATGGCCAGGACCATTACCTATTCATACGAGGAAGCCGAACCCGATTTGACGAAGCTCACTTCTTAATTCGCGAAGATTCAAGCACCATATTACTCACCTTTTATGGTGATTTCACATTGACAAAGACTTTAGATGAAGATTGAAAACACAAAAGCACAAATGCGTAAAGGCGTCTTAGAATATTGCATTCTTGGCATACTTAGTAAGGATGATGCCTACGCCTCAGACATTATTGAGCGGCTAAAAGGTGCTGAGCTCATCGTGGTAGAAGGAACCCTATACCCTTTGTTAACGCGACTGAAAAATGCAGGTCTGCTTGAGTATCGCTGGGAAGAAAGCAACGCTGGTCCCCCACGCAAATACTACAGCCTCAGCGCACAAGGACGCGCTTTCCTATTCGAACTAAAGAGTACCTGGGAAAACTTGAATAACGCCGTTGAACAACTTACTTCTACCCCATCATGAATAAAACAATAAACATCAACCTTGCAGGCATCATCTTCCACCTCGATGAAGTGGCTTATGATAAATTCAAAACCTACCTATACCATGTTAAAAC
>JAKMEB010000131.1 GCA_022426185.1 Schleiferiaceae bacterium | reverse complement strand
ACACCATACATATGCCCATATTCCATTGCATAGGTCGCTGCGATGAACAGCGGCACGTACGCTGAAGTTTCGCGCGGTAAAAATGGACGAATTTCCCAATACGAGGTTTTTCCACCACTGCGACGAATGGCTTTACGGACGTTCCCCGGTCCACTGTTGTAGGCTGCTAAAACGAGGTTCCAATCTTCAAAAACGTCATACATTTTAAGCATGTATTGGCATGCAGCTTCTGTGCTTTTTAATGGATCATTGCGATCGTCAACGTAGCTGTTGACTTTAAGATCATACATCTTTCCGGTGCTGTACATGAATTGCCACAACCCTGTTGCACCAACGTAGGATCGTGCCTTAGGATTTAACGCACTCTCAACAACGGCGAGGTATTTAATCTCGAGCGGCATATCGTATTTGTCGAGATGCTCCTCGAACATGGGAAAATAATACTGGCCGTGTGCCATCATGCGACTCAGTCGTGTGGTGCCAAACTTAAGGTAACGCTCAATGTACTTGCGAACGATGGGATTGTAGGTCATCTCAAACGGGGTACGCTGGTCCAATTCTGCCATGTAGTGTTCAAAGATGCTGTCCGTTAACGGCAGCGGATGCACGGTGTCAATGGCTTTAATCTGTGCAGCGGTGCGAAAAACATGCTCAGAATCCAATTTTGCCAGACGGTTATCCAGTGCCCACAGCGCCGCGCTATCTAAATCCGTTGACGCAGCAAATTCGGTTGCGTTTGTGTCGGACAAGAATGCAGTTGTATCGCTGTTTTGACTAAAAGCAATAGCAATAATGAAGGTAAAAAGTAAGGTCGAGGTTGTGCGCATTCTTAGTGGTTTTGGATCCAATCGGCCATGGCCAATACGTCCAAATCCGCTCCGTTTCTTCCCATGAGTTGCAGCCCCATAGGAAGCCCGTTTGCATGAACGCCCATAGGTATACTAACGGCGGGAACACCTGCTATATTTGCTTGAACGGTAAAAATATCTTCCAAATAATTCACGGTAGGGTCGCTTACCTCGCGTCCAATCTCAAAGGCCGTAGTGGGCGAGGTAGGACATAAAATGGCGTCGTATTCTTCCAACGTTTTATCCGTCCATTCTTGAACCAAACGACGGGCCGATTGTGCCTTGCCAAAGAATGAGTCGTAATACCCGGAGCTCAACACAAAGGTCCCCAACATGATACGTCGTTGCACTTCTTTTCCAAACCCTGCGCTGCGGCTGAGTTTATAAACGCTTTCAAGATCTGTACTTTCTGGGTGACGGAAACCGGCGTGCACACCATCAAACCTTGCGAGGTTGGAACTGGCTTCAGCCGTGGTGATGATGTAGTAAATAGGGACCAGCGTATTCAACAGCTCCAATTCTACCGGTTCTACGGTAACACCGGCATTTTCTAATAATTCTAGCTGAGTCATAAATGCCTTACGAACGCCTTCGTCCACCGCAGGGTTGTCCACCGCAGTTTTTAAGTACGCCACCTTTTTAGGCTGGCTTTTTACGACAGCAGGCATTTCATCTTGCATGGCCGTGGCATCGAACGCATCCGGTCCGGCGATAACTTCCATGATTCGAGCCGCATCCTTCACTGAAGTAGTGAACGGACCAATCTGGTCAAAACTGCTCGCATAGGCGATCAATCCATGGCGACTGACGCGGCCGTAAGAAGGTTTAAAACCAACCGTACCGGTAAAACTGGCGGGTTGGCGGATAGAGCCGCCGGTATCGGAACCCAATGCAGCATGACAGAGACCTGCGGCAACTGCCGCTGCGGAACCCCCTGACGAGCCTCCAGGTACTTTTGTGGGATCGTGCGGATTTTTAGTTGGGCCAAAGGCGGAATTTTCATTCCCAGAACCCATGGCAAATTCATCACAGTTGGTGCGGCCAATCAAAACGGCATCTGCAGCAAGCAAACGCTCGACAGCAGTGGCTGAGAATTGGCTTTCGAATCCGTCTAAGATTTTTGACGCAGCACTGACCTTATGGCCGCGGTAGCAAATGTTGTCTTTCAAGGCAATGACCATCCCCGAAAGAGGACCGGCTGTTCCTGCAGCAATTTTTTCATCGACCTGCGTGGCTTGCGCACGCGCTTCGTCTGCCCAAACTTCTAGAAAAATATTGAGGTCTTTCGTTTGGTCAATTTTCACCAAAAACTGTTCAACCGCCTGGGCCGTGGTACTCATATGCGCTGTGTTGGGATGGGTTTACTCTTTCGAGTCGTCCTGTGATTCTTCGTCGGCTACGCCGTCCTTAAATTCTTTAACACCGCGACCTAAACCACGCATTAATTCTGGGATTTTGCGGCCTCCGAAAAGCAACAAAACTACCACAAGGATGAGAATCATTTGATTGGGACCCATGATCCCTAGAAATACTGTATTCATCTCTACTGATTTTGAGCGACTAAAGTACCCATTTTTACTGAATTGGACCCTATTAATACTCGAGCAAACTGCGCAATACGGCTTCTACTTTTTCCGCATTGGGAAGCATGGTCTGCTCCAGAGTGGTATTTAAAGGAATGGCGGGCACGTTTTCAGCGCCCATCAGTTGCACGGGTGCGTCTAAAAATTCAAAGCATTCTTCGGCAATAGCGCCTTGTACGCTTTGGGCAAAACTTGGGCTGCTGCATTCTTCAGTGAGTACTAACACGCGGCCGTGCGTTTTAGCCTCCGCCATGACCGTAGTGCGGTCCCAAGGCGCGAGCGTACGCAAGTCCACTATGCTGATCTGTCCAGGGAAAGCTTTGGCGGCCTTTTGTGCCCAATACACGCCCATGCCATAGGTCACTACAACCGCTGCCTCGCCGTTTTCAACGGTATCAGGAGCCGCTTGTAAGGCCATCCGCGCCTTCCCAAAGGGTATGACATAGTCTTCACTGGGCTCGGGAGTTTTAGCACCTTCTGTTCCTGGAATTTTACTCCAGTACAATCCTTTATGTTCAAAGATTACGACTGGATTAGGATCGTAAAAAGCCGATTTCATTAACCCCTTTAAATCTGCCCCCGTTGAAGGATAAGCGATTTTAATACCGCGTATGCTGGTGACTGCTGTTTCTATTGAGGAGCTGTGGAATGGACCGCCTGAACCGTATGCACCAATGGGTACGCGGATGACGGTACTGACCGGCCATTTTCCATTGCTGAGGTAATAACTGCGGCTGACCTCAGTGAAGAATTGGTTCATCCCCGGCCAGAGGTAATCTGCAATTTGAACCTCTACGAATGGCTTCAGCCCAGTGGCAGACATTCCAACGGTTGAACCGATGATAAATGCTTCTTGAATGGGCGTATTAAACACACGTTCATCGCCAAATTTCTGAGCAAGTGTGGCTGCTTCGCGGAATACACCGCCCAGTCTACCACCTACATCTTGGCCGTACAACAATGCTTCGGGATGCGCTGCC
>JAKMEB010000110.1 GCA_022426185.1 Schleiferiaceae bacterium | reverse complement strand
TGGACGGATTTGAAGTGAAGCGTATGGCTACAGCTATTCCGCGCGCGCAAATCATCGTTACTGCAACAGGAAATAAAGACATCATTCAGGAGGAGCACTTCAAATTGATGAACGATAAGACCATTCTATGTAATATCGGTCACTTCGATAACGAGATTGACATGGCGTGGTTGAACAAGACCTACGGCGATACTAAGAAAGTCATTAAGCCACAAGTAGAACTCTACAATGTAGAGGGAAATGAGATCTTCGTTTTGGCCGAGGGCCGATTGGTAAATCTAGGTTGTGCAACGGGTCACCCGTCTTTTGTCATGTCAAACAGCTTCACGAACCAAGTATTGGCTCAATTAGAGCTTTGGTTACGCAGCGATCAGTACGAGAACAAGGTATACGTCTTGCCAAAGCATTTGGATGAGAAAGTAGCTGCCTTGCACCTTGAGAAGATTGGTGTAGAGCTTGAAACACTTCGCAGCGATCAGGCCGATTACATCGGTGTGAAAGTAGAAGGCCCATTCAAGCCCGAGCACTACCGCTATTAAGAAAATTTTCAACTACGGGGCCGCAACGCGGCCCCGTATTGTTTTCAGCCAATTCCTTGAAATTTGGCATAGTTTTTCTGACCTTAAACCCAGAAAGATGCCCACTGTGAAAATAATCAAAGGTCTATTCCTCACCCTTATGTTTCCGTTCATTGCGAACGGTCAAGCCAAGCTTGTTTTGGGTGAAATAGACATGGGCCTCCTTGCCAGTTACCATTATATTTCCCGCGATCTCCCCAGTTTTGTTATTGGTGAAGAATATGAACTGGGCGGATACCTACACGATATGGACAACGGCGGTCTCGTCGCCGTCACAACTTCATACGTTCGTAACGGTGCTTATGGTACCTATTTGGGTTTACCTAATTATGCCATAGGAAAATTTACAAGCGCAAAGGTCAAAGTTGGAAAGCTCGTAGAGGCCAATTCTCTAGACATCTTGACTTCTATAGGGTTCGGTTACTTCTATGGCGCCGATGATGCCGAGAGGGGCGGACTGCTTGATTTAATCTACCTCGATCCTACCGATCCGGTTGCAGTTTTCACCATTCCTATCGCTGTAGATATTCAGTGGTACGGTTTAGACGGCAGTATTAACTCTTTTGGTGTGAAATACGAATTAAACGGCTGGGGCAATTACCTAGGCGTAGGCTTCACCTACTTACTTTAACGCTAGCTTGATTTAGCTCTATTCCGGACGAAAAAAAATGTTTTCTAAAGTTTATTTTCTGAGACTGTGGGTTCCTTACGCTGTAATTACCCTCTTTACCACGTTGTTGACGGTCTATTGTATTCAGCCTCAATTGGGTATTGAGGTAGCCTCTGGATGGGTTTTGGTAAGAAACATAGTTTTTATGTGGGGTGCTAAAACGGGCTTAGCAGTGTTCTTGTACCTCTATTGGTATTGGGAATGGCCGACTTTGGCTAAGCATATTATTGCATTGTCTTTAAGTTGGGGCATGGTGCTTGGACTGGGTCTAATGGGTACGCAAATTCCGGGATAAAAAAACCCGATTTTCTGAAGAAAATCGGGCCTTTAAATGAGGTCTACAGGGTGAATTAGCTTCCGCATGCTTCACACTCTGGATTGTCAATACTACAAGCTTTGGGTTGTTCTGCTTGCTCTAGTTCTTGTACGAAACTTGCGAAGGAATCGTCCATTTGGAAGTCGTTTGCACTCATGGTATATAGTTTTACGTTTTTGTCTTATTCTAAAGCTAGAAATTCAAAGTGTCTTTTCTACACCGACCTAATTCGCGTTATTAACAATTTCATTTTTTGATTTTGTGGGAGTTACGTTCCAATTTTTTGATAACTCTAGTTGTATCTTAGACCAAGCAGAAGTGTTCAACACCTTTTTTACTTCGACCCCTATGAAAATTCGTTTACGCGTCCTTGCAATTATTCTTTTTACGCTATCGATTGGCTTTAATGCCCAGGCGCAGCGGTCGCTTCGCGAGTCGTATATAGAAGAGTATGCACAATTGGCTGTTGCTGAAATGAATAGATCCGGCATTCCAGCTTCTATAACGCTGGCGCAAGGGATTTTAGAAAGCGGAAACGGTCAAAGTGATTTGGCCCGTAAATCCAACAACCACTTCGGGATTAAATGCCACAGCGATTGGAAGGGAGCTAAAGTGTATCACGACGATGATGAAAAGGGCGAATGCTTTCGTAAATACAATAAACCGCAACATAGTTTTGAAGATCACACCGATTTTTTGATGCGTGGATCGCGTTATGCGTTTTTATTTGATTTAGACCCGAATGATTATAAAGGATGGGCTAGGGGCCTGAAAAAGGCAGGTTATGCTACAGCACCAGAGTATGCGGATCGACTGATCAAAATTATAGAGGATGAAATGTTGTACCGGTTTGACGGTGGAGCTGCACTAACGCCAGCTACTGCTTCAGGCAAAGGACCTGTTTTAGATAAAAGAGCTCGACCGGTAACCAATGCCAGAGAACGTTTCGTTTTACGTCGTGTGCAGAGCGAAGGGACGCGGGTAGCTTTTGTTTTATTTCAGAAGAACGATCGATTAGAGTTTATTGCAGACTCACTTCATTTACCAGCCGCCGCTTTACTTCAATTCAATGATTGGACGCATGAGGTAGTTCTCGTTGAAAACGATCGAGTTTATGTCGATGAGAAGAAAAGTCGAGGTGCATCAAAAACGACGGTGGTGCGTGCAGGCGAGACGATGCATGGGATCAGTCAACGAGAACAAGTAAAATTGGCCAAGCTCTATAAATTTAACGATTTCCCAGTGGGATACCAACCCATGGTTGGCGATGAGATACGACTGCGACCACAAGGAATTATTACTCGTTTTCGAGCCAACTAACGTGCGTCATTTTTTTTGGAGCTTCTGGATCACATAAGCAATAATGAAAAGCCCGGTGCTTACGGTTCCAATGAACAGTAAAGTTGGTGCACCCATCCAGTGAAGGATTTTAAAAATAACACTACCTATTAAAGTCGCGGCTCCTAGCCTTCCTGTGATTTTGATAAATTTCTTCATGCGTTCAAAAATAGGGTATTTGTGTTATACCTTCGCACTGTCTCAAAGGGGTGCCTATAAAGTCTACGGACCTACAGGCTGAGAACATACCCATAGAACCTGGGCAGGTAATGCTGCCAAGGAACGATAAGCAATAGATGTGTAATAACGCGTTATTGCCCCTTGACGTGGTTTAACAACCAAAATTAATGAAACATGTAATGAGTACCGCAGTAGCAGTAGCACTTTCGCTATACGCCACCGCACAAGAA
>JAKMEB010000133.1 GCA_022426185.1 Schleiferiaceae bacterium | reverse complement strand
TTTCTATTTTAGCAGCTGCAGCTGTTGTAGCCGTTAGCTGTTCGAATGGTCCTACTGCTGATGAGGCGGTAACAGGAGAAGCTCAAGAAGTAAGTGTAGTTTCAGAAGCTACTGAATATGAAGTAGCTGAAGGTGCCTACCTTAAGTGGCGTGGTTTTAAAACATATGTTACTTCAGAGCATTATGGTACCATAGGGGTACAGTCAGGTACATTTGCTGTAACAGAAGGACAACTTATTGGAGGTTCTGTTACCATTGACATGACTTCGATTGCGAATGATGATATTGAAGATGAAGGAAAACGCGATTATCTCGTTGGCCATTTAAACTCACCAGCGTTCTTTCACGTAGATAGTTTCCCAACGGCCGTGTTCGAAATAGTAGAAGTTCGTGAAGAGGCTTCAGAATTGACCTCCAGCGTAGTGGTTGGAAACTTGACGATTCGTGGAATCACCAATAGTATCGAATTTCCAGCAAATGTTACACTGGAAGAGGGTTCTTTAACTTTCAATGCACCAACGTTTGCAATAGATCGCACCAAATGGAATGTTAAATTCCACGATAGCGAGGATGCGACAATCGCAGAAACTTTAAAAGAAGATTTGATTGATCACAGTATTGAGTTGACCATCAACGTATCTGCTACAAACGCTTAAACTATCCCTAACATAGTTCAAAGCAAGCCCCGCTCTGTAAAGGTCGGGGCTTTTTAATGCTTATAAATAGCGTGTAACGCCTCGGTGATTGAACTGTGGCTAAATTGAAAATCTTGAGCTACTATTTTATCGGCACTTACTTTTTGGCTCATTAAGGCCAGTGTTGCCATCTGACCAAGCATTGCTTTAAGCACAAAAGGGGGCACGCCAATAGGGAGCATAAATCGCTTTTTGACCTTACATAGTTCCTTAGTGAGTTGCATGTTGGTTACTGGTGATGGAGCTACTGCATTGTAGGCTCCGCTGCTCAAAGATTGCGTCGCTGCGAACACGAACATACGTGCAAGATCATCAATGTGAATCCAACTGCTCCATTGCTTTCCAGAGCCTAGGGGTGCGGCAAGACCAAATTTCACTAGTGGCTCTAATCGACCCAATACGCCTGCACCGCGATCTAAAACGATCCCAATACGCAGTTGAATGCTACGCGTATGTGCCGATTTAAATTTCTGTGTATAGGATTCCCACGTCTTTGTAACGGCAGCTAAATAGTCGTCAGCTGGGGCATCTTCCTCCGTCATTGTACGTTCGAAATGACTGCCATAATAGCCAATAGCTGATGCGCTTATTACAGCCTTTAGTGGTGTTTTTAATGTATTCACCGTGCTCATCAACAATTGGGTGCCATTCACGCGGCTGTCCATGATTAGTTTTTTATACGCAGGTGTCCATCGTTTACTCACTGTGGCTCCAGCGAGATGGATGAGATAGTCCGCCCCAATTAAAGCGTCAGCATCGATCTCATTCGTGGCGGGATTCCAATAATAGGAGGAAACACCCGAGATATCTAAGGATCTGCGGGTACTAAGGACACGTATTTCATGCGATCCATTTTTAAGATGTCGAACAATCGCTTTGCCTACAGATCCGGTAGCACCGGTAATGGTAAATACAGCCATGGGGTTATTTTCTGTTGGAAAGCTAACAATGTTGTGCCAATTTTGTTATCGATTCACTCACTAAATATTTTTCAGTGCATACGATTGAACCCTTTTATAATTGGCGGCATTTATACCAAGCGTGCGAGGATTCCCAGAGCCCGCTCCACGGTTATTTTAACAGTGAGGTACATTTTACCGATCGGATTTTTGATCATATTATACATCCCCAATGGGACAGCATAGGCTGTGAAACCCTCTACCTTAAAGTCCTTTATGTGGATTATGCCGTGGGTTACGCGATTATTGAATTTTTCGGCGAGTGGAACGATGCAGTACACAACGATATCATGCGCGTGAAGCGCGATTTGATTGATGAAATGCTCCCGGTCGGTATTGACAAATTCATACTGATAGGTGATAATATTTTGAACTTTCACGCGGACGAATCGGACTACTACGATGAATGGTTGGAAGAGGTACCTGATGGTTGGATGGCATTCCTAAATCTACGTCCTCATGTATTGGATGAACTGATAAGCTATTCTATTGACATGTATTTTGTGTTGGGCGGTGCATTGGATGCATTGAACTGGCGAACCAAAACTCCACCGCAACTTTACGCTCAGATTGCGGCATTGGTACAACGTAGGTTAGGCTAAGCGTAGTCTTCCAATAATTTATCAAAGGCGTCGCGATCGCTTTCCATTGTAAACCATTCTCTATTTTCTTTACGTAGCGAAAGCCACTCTATACCCAACAAGTTTTCAGATTCTTCTGGATTCAATACCCAGCATTGCTCAGAAACGGTTTCCTCAGCTTTAAAGTAATGAAGTAGCAATTGCTCATCAGGACGAAACTGCGAAGTAAAATAGTGAGTAGGTGTGTGTAAATGCGTCCAAGAGCAGGGTTCGAAGGCAGAAAATTCTTCGTCAAGCTCCCGATTTAAGCAGTCGATCAATCCCTCGCCCAACTCTAGTCCACCTCCAGGCAGCTTATTCAAGTCTACACCGCGCCAGCGTTCCTTCATGACAAGCAGTCTATTACGATCGCTTACTATGAGTGCATAACAACGCGCGGTGAATTTTCGTGCCTTTATCGCTTCCATGCGCGTGTCATTTCTCGTTTTCGTGGAGGGCCTGGCAGCGCTTCCACCTCAAAACCAGCGGCTTTCATTGATCGTTTAACCACACCTTTCGCACAATACGTAGTTAGTATACCGCCTGGAGCTAATACACGATGCATTTTCTCAAAGACCGCATCCGACCAAAGTTCGGGTTGCGCGCTGGGTGCAAAAGCATCAAAATAGATTAAGTCAAATGCTTCATTTTCAGCATTGTAATTACGTAAGTCTTCCACGAGTAAAGTGAATGATGAATTCTCCAGCCTCATTGCCACACCTGGAGTCGCCATTAAAAATGGCAGCGCCTCTTGCATGCCGGCTTCACCTAAGGCAATGGCTTCTTGGTTGGTGATGGGGAATTTTTCAAGTGCAGTATAGTGTACTTCGATGCCTAAATCTGATGCCGTTTCGAAGGTGAGCTGGGCATTCAATGCCGTGCCTAATCCAACTTCTAAGATTCGGACTGGGCGTGCCGTAGCAGCTTTAAGTCCGGCTTCGATAAACACGTGGAGACTCTCTGTTCGTGCTCCATGTATACTGTGGTAATGCTCATCTAAACCCGGTACCCAAATGGTGGTACTTCCGTCGCTCGACGTAGTGATGTGACGTTCTCCTGCAGTAGACATTAGTTGATCTGCAGCAGTTCAATACGTGAAATAGGGCCTTGGCAGAAATTATTATGACACGCTACGCAAGATTTCACAAGATTGTTGTGTGCCTCAATCTGTTCGGCCACGGTACTGGCCGATTGAACAGCACCATAACTAGCGTTAAAGGCCATTGCATGTGGTTCAAACGCAGGTCCTTTCATGTGCGGTTCAGTGGGCGTAGCCGCAACCATTTTCAATAGATTTTCGATACTACCCGAGAACAATTCACCCTTCTCAAGCGATGCTTTACGTTGCAAACCTTCTTCGTTTAGGTCACGCATGATTTGAGCCAATTCACTGGGCTCATCCATTTTTGGCGTCCACGTACTTTTTTTAGCCGTCGAAGTGCCTTCTTCATTTGTTTGGCATGAATAAAGGCCGACAAAAATTAATACGGCAAGAAAAAGCGTCTTATTCACCATTGGATAATAGGATTTTGACACCTTTCGCTTTGAACATCACTTCACCAACAGGGGCAGTAATTGCTGTAATCTCGTCTTCGCTTGCCCCGCGGTCTTCAGCGTAATGGCGTAATTGATCTACGGAAGTGCTGTCCCAATAGGCATAACCGGACATGATCATTTCTTGACCTTGGCTGTTGGTAGGGAGTAAAAATTCATAATCGTAGTCGACGAAAAGATTGTTGTTTGAATCAATGGCCGTTGCCATCCAACACCCTTTAGTTGTACAAACTTGTGTAATAGGGCCTCCTACTACAGCCCAAACGGTATCTAGGTCGTCAGTCATGTTTTGTACTACTTCCGCTGCAGTGAAGGCATTTTCAATGCTAAAAGTGCTGTCGCCAAAGTTTAAATATTCAACGGTTTCAGTCGAGCTTTCACTGCTATTCTCCGCAGTATTTTTTCCGTTTTGGCAAGAAATTAGGCCAATTGTCGCTATTGTGGCAAGAATTAAATGTTTCATGTGAATCTTAAGTCTATTTATCGGAGTGTTTCTGTTGTTTCAACAAACACCTCTACTATTTTGCATTGTCAAATTTAGTACATTTGTGCTCCCAAATACAGTACACATGAAAATTGAATTGACCTCTAAAAGCCGCCTTAGCGAAGTAGATTTTTCAAACCTACCTTTTGGACGTAACATGTCTGATCACATGTTGGTGTGTCACTTTAAAAACGGTGTTTGGCAAGAGCCTGAAATTCGTCCGTATGGGCAACTTGAATTCAGCTACGGATTGCACGCATTGCATTACGGGCAAAGCGCTTTTGAGGGCATGAAAGCCTATCGCAAGGACGACGGTACCATCAGTATGTTTCGACCTTTGGATAATTTTGCGCGTTTGAATAAAAGTGGCGCACGTTTAATGATGCCTGAAATCCCTCAGGAACTCTTCATAGATGGTCTTACGAAACTTTTAGAGATTGACTCAAACTGGGTGCCTGCGGCGGAAGATCACAGCTTATACATTCGTCCGTTCCTTTTTGCTTCGTCTGAATTTATTGCTGCAAGACAAAGCGATGATTACACCTTTTGTATCATCACTTCACCTGTAGGTCCGTATTACAATGGCTCAGTTAAAGTTAAGATTGAACTGGAATATACACGCGCGACAGAGGGCGGTATAGGCTATACAAAGGCTGCCGGTAACTATGGTGGTGCTTTTTATCCTACTTCTCAGGCCATTAAAGAAGGGTATGATCAAGTCATTTGGACCGATCATAAGGAGCATAAGTATATTGAAGAGAGCGGAACCATGAATCTGATGCTCTTAATGGGAGATACTTTTGTTACGCCTCCATTAACTGACCGCATTTTGGCAGGCGTTACCCGTCGTTCCATTATTACATTGATTAAAGAGCAAGGCTGGGCGATTGAAGAACGACCTGTTAGCGTTGATGAAATAGTACAAGCGGCGAGAAGCGGAACTTTGAAAGAAGCTTTTGGTATGGGGACGGCTGCAGTTGTGAGTCAAATAGATACCATTGGTCATGAAGGGACGAACTACACCATTCCTACACCAACAGATGGCAAGGCGATGGAAATCAAAGGTTTATTAAATGATATTCGTTTAGGGCGCACACCGGATACGCACCAATGGATGATCGATGCAGTTCAGCCTGCCGCAACTAAATAATCAACGAAAGTCAAGACTTACTAGCCCGGTTGTGAAAACGACCGGGTTTTTTATTTTCTATAGGGCAGTAAAAGTCGGAATAACGCAGAAGTATCTAGTCCGACTACGCTGTTGTAATTTCCTTCAATACGTTCAATGAAGCCGGCGCCTATCCACTCCTGAATACCGTAAGCTCCAGCTTTATCGAAAGGTTTAAATTGGGTTATATAGTAGTCTATTGCCCATTCCGGTACAGCTGTGAAATGCACATTCACACGGCTCGTTTCTGTCGTCAATTCAGGCTTGCCATGATCGACACTAACAACGGTTAACCCACTAACCACCTCGTGCTTCGTGCCGCTCAACGCAACTAACATTTCACGGGCATTTTTTTCGTTGGAAGGCTTGCCAAATCGCTTGCCGTTTTGCCAGACTTCCGTATCACTCGTTATGCCTACCTGGCCAGGTATAAGATGAGTACTCAATGCTTGTGCTTTAAGCTCACTTACGTGCGCTGCCACCTCAACGCTTGAGAGGTGAGCTGGAGCACTTTCATCTATATGAAGAGGATGCGTTCTGAATTCTAGGCCCAGATCAGCTAAAAAAGCCGCTCTTCGTGGGCTTTGAGATCCTAAAATAAGTTCATGAGTCAATTCCATTTTACCAAGTTCTGTCTTCTTTGCGGCCCCACAAATTGTGGATTTTCAATAATTGTTCTAACACGTCTCTTACGCAGCCTTCGCCGCCTAAAACCGGACTGATATAATCTGCAATGGCTTTGATTTCTGGGGCTGCATCTTGCGGTGCGCAGGCAAGTCCTACCAATGCCATAACATCGTAATCTGGAAGATCGTCGCCCATGTAGAGAATTTCTTCATTGGTGAGGTCGTAACACATTTTCAAGTCCTCAAAAGCATCCATCTTTGAGGATGCACCTAAATACACATCTGAGATGCCTAATCCAGAGAGACGCTCCTTTACATCAGCAGATTTTCCACCGGTAATAACGGCAACACGAATACCATTCCGTACTGCTAATTGTAAGGCATAGCCGTCTTTACTGTGCATTTTTCGTATCGGTGCCATTCCAGGCATAAGTAGGACTTCTCCGTTAGTCAATACCCCGTCTACATCAAGGACCACGGTAGTAATATTTTTGAAGCGCTCTTTATAGTTCATCTTTTGGATGGTGTTTTTGGATGCTTGCACTTAATGATTTATATAATTCTAGGACTTCGGGATCTGTAATGGAAGCCATATGCTTCGCAAGTGTTGGTGCATCGTGCCGCACTGCCGGTCCAGTTTGTGCTTTTTTCGGACCTAATTTGATGGCTTTATCAGGACCTTGACGCATGATGGCAAATAAAATTTCTATAGGGAGATCGTACTGCGCGGCATGTTCGTAAGCCAAAGTATACAGGTGATTAGTGAAATTATTCACCATTACAGCCGCAGCATGCAATTTTTCCCGCTGGTTGGATGGGATGTGAAAGACTTTTTCAGTCAGGCATAGTGCGACATTTTCCAGCAGTTCTTCATCATCTTGAGTATTGGCTTCAACTAAAAAAGGCACTTGGGTCCAGTCCACGGACGCATCCTTGGTAAAACTGTAGAGCGGGTAAAAAACTCCGCCCCGGTTTCCGCTTTGCATTGGGAGGGCGCCCGCGGTATGTGCGACAAGGATGTTTTTTGGTAATGCGCTGCAAACAGCGGCAACTGATTCGTCTGCAACACAGACGATAATAAGGTCGGTTAATGGTTTTATCTCCAAGTGGCGACCCACGAAATAAGGGGTGTGATTTTTTGATAACCCGTTGTAGAGATGTGTGCCGAGGTTTCCTTTACCAACAATAGCTATATGTAAGGATGCCTCACTCATAAATCACCCTCTTTTCAGGCGCTGTACTACGGCGATGACCGTACCTAAAGCCATTAAAATAGAACCAATCCATAACAGATTGATCCAAGGGAAAATTACGGCCTTCACTAAGATGAAGGGAACCTCTTCTTCCTTATGCTCACTGGCAATAATCACGGGTCTGTTGGTTTCATAATTGATGCGGTCAAAGCTGAACTTTAAGCCCAATTCTTTTATTTCCGTATCCATATGCTTTACCTCATTTCCTTCCACTACATAAACAGGCATGACTTTGTACGTGCTGTCGTCCATTGTCTTTATCGTAAGCCCTGCACCAAGGACAGCATACTCTAGTTCGCCTTCTTTATCAGGTGCATCCACGAGTAGCGTATCTAGAGTGACCTGATATTTACTGTAGAGGTAGTGACTTTCGTTCAGGTTAAATTCAATTTCGAATTGATTTTTCCATTCTTCATCTCCTAATTCTTCTGCGGTCCTTAGATCGGCGTAGGTGACGTGGGTATAGATGTCTTTCAGAGCGAAATGCTTTGTCGATGGTTCAGCGACGTTGCCCATACGTTCGTTTAGCTGTATCCGTGGTTTTAGATTAAACACTGGCTCCAACTGTCCGTCCTTTTCTTCGAAGAAATCAAGATGATAGTTCACAAAATGGCCTTCTTCCGACTGCTGAGACCAGCTGACAAAGTAGTTGCCCATGGGTACGGTATCGCCTTGCTCAATGAGTAGATTTTCGTTTGAAGGAAAGTCTTCATGTATGAAGGTATCGTTTTGTGAAATGATGGTTTTATTCGCATTGGATAGAAGTGATCCAGCTATGATTAATCCAAATCCAATGTGGGCAACGCTTGATCCTGCAACGGCGCTTTGTCCTTTGGCCCAACGCAACCAAAAATCGGCATTTGCAATGACCGCATAAGCGCTCGTCCAAAAGAGGAAAATGTACATGGGGTTCCACATGTCTAGGGCAGCTGCGCCTGCCAATGTAACGACAGTTGTGGCTACTAAACTGAGAACTTGACGCTTAAAGAATGACGCCGTTGTGGTTCTTCTGTAGGCAAGGAATTGGCCTGCACCCATCAAGAGTGTAATGATAATGGCGAAAGGCACTTGGATGGCATTGTAGTGCTCGATAGGGTCATTAAGGACTTTGTTGCGCTCGTACAAGGTGAACAATACACCTTCTGGGCCAAACAGCTTATTAAAAACGGGGTAGGAAGTGCTTAGTGTGATTTGTAGTCCACTAATCAAAAGCGTAAGCGCTCCGATAAACATCCAAAATTCGCGGCTGTCCATACGGTCTTCTTTTTCTTTTTTAGGAAGTCCTTTGTAGCGGAACAGCAACAGTCCTAGGGCTCCAATGGTGAAAAAGAGGAGGTAGATTAATAATTGACCACTCAAACCTAGATCCACGAAAGCGTGCACCGAACTATCACCCAGTACGCCTGAACGGGTAAGGAACGTAGAGTACAAAATGAGTAAAAAGGTAAGGATCAATAAAAACAATGCCGAGGGCATTACTCCGCCCTTATTGCGTTGAATGAGCAACAAATGCGCTCCCGCTGCCATGGTAAGCCAAGGGACTAGAGAGGTGTTTTCTACCGGGTCCCAAGCCCAAAATCCACCGAAGCTTAATGCCTCATACGCCCAGGCGCCTCCCATTAAAATCCCGACACCTAAAATCCCGACAGAGAAGAAACTCCATATAAGTGCGCTGTTAATCCAGCTCTTATAGTCTTTGCGCAATAAAGCGGCAATGGCATAACTAAACGGCACCAACGTGGAAGCAAATCCAAGGAACAGGGTAGGCGGATGGATGGTCATCCAGTAGTTTTGAAGTAAAGGATTTAGTCCGGAACCGTCGGCAAAATTGGGGAAGCGGGTAAGGTAGTCGGCAAATTGTGTCCAAGGCAACCCTACGTTTTCACTCAATTCACGTACCAAAATGAACGGACTGTAGCCCAAATGAAGGTCACCAATGTAAACCCCTAAAATCATACTTACTAAAAACGCTTGCACGGCAGCAAATACAGCAACTACGGGTCCTTCGAAAGATTTAGCACTGTAAGTAAGAATCCAACCTAAAATAGCATTCCAGAACATCCATAATAAGAACGAACCTTCCTGTCCTTCCCAGAATGCAGAAAAGAGATAGCGAGGTGCAAGGTCCAGAGAGGTATGTTTCCACACGTAGTCAAACTCAAAGTAGTGGTTCGCCATTATGAAGAACAGCGTACCAATAAGTCCGAACAGCGCGGTAGCATGCAGCCTAAAAGCTAGTCTCCCTAAAGATTTCCACTGTGCCCCTTTTTGATAATAGGCAATGGCAGAAAGTAAGGCAAAAGCAAAAGAAAAGGCCGTCAAACCACGACCTAATTCTGCTGCCCAAAGGTGTTCACCGATGTAATTCATAAGGGGTTATTTGTAGATTTTATCGCTATCTACTTCGTTTTGTTCGTTGTACTTAGAAGGACATTTCATTAGGATCTCTGTGGCAACAAAAGCAGTGTCCGCATCGTATCCCGTGAGCGTAATTTCTTCTGAGCGCTCAAAATCTTGTGGCTTAGGCTCATAATAAATAACGCGTTGCTTCTTGCCTTGTTTGTCGATGGCGCCAAAAGAGAATGTGATTGTTTTTGGCTCAAAAGACATAGAAGCATCTAAATCTAAATAAGCAATAACCGTAGTCGTTTCACCATCTGCCGTAGCTGCAGTGGTAAAATCGCTATACGTAGCACTATTACCAAGCTTTACAAGGGTGTACCCGATGAGCACGGCAATAGCAATGATGATGGCGACCTGACTATTTTTCATCCTCCAGTTTTTTGATTTTTCTGTCTAAAGAGAGTAAATAGGCACCAAGACCAACAAAAATTATGGCGATTACACCAATAACTACATTCATTTTGTCATTCCCGTACATGATGCTGTCGTTTTGAGCGGCTGCAGCAAAGGGAGATAAGACGCTTGTTAGCGCAATTTGCTTTTTCATTCTTCCAAAGTTCTTATTCTATAACGCAAAGCGGCGATCCAAGTTCCCACTAAAATCCAACCAAGGACTGCAGGATAAAAAACCAATCGTAATCCATTATCTAAGTCGTAGGAATTAAATCCTGGATTTCCTCCGTTACCTGGATGAAGGCTGTCGGTCATACGAGGTAAAATACCGATGAATACGATCATCATTACAAACGCGAAAATGTTATAAACAGCGCTGATTCGAGCCCTTTTACGTGGATCATTAATGGAATTCCGTAAGACGAAATAGGCCAAATAGATGAGCATGGTTATGGCTGTTCCGTTCAGCTTTGGATCGTTCGTCCACCAAGCGCCCCAGGTAAATTTTGCCCATAACATTCCTGTTAACAATCCCATGACACTAAAAAACATACCCATTTCTGCCAGACTAATACTTCTGCGGTCACGAATCATATTCTCTGAAGAAAGAAAACGTATGGCATTACCAAAACTTCCAGCCATCATCGCGACCATTGCAAACCACATACTCACGTGGTAAAATAGGTTGCGAATGCTTTGTTCGATTATGGGAAGTTCAGGTACTTCAGCCCACAAACCGTAGGTGAGGCTGAATAGGATTAAGAGTAGTCCTGCTATTTTGTAGGGTAGTCCTTTCATGCGTGAAATTAATCTTGCCAAAGATACGGAAAGAGTAGGTAGGCTAGTAGTCCAATTCCAACATCTAATGCACCTAGAGACCCCAATAAATTCAGTGCTTCATTGGTAGGTACGCCAACGATGGCTTGAAGGTTTAAAACACTAGTTAATTGGAGAATAGGAAGAAGAAGCGGGAGTGCTAAAATGGCACCTAGAGTAGCATTACCTTGAGTACGTTGTGCTATGCCAGATGTCAAGGTAAGCACGACACTGCATCCTACACTGCCTAAAAGAAGTGCTAAGCCAAATAAAGTGGTATTGTAAACTGGATTCCCGAAGAATACACTGAATAAGCCCCAGGTGAGGCTACTAATCACAACAATGTAGGCGCTATTGAATAAAAGTTTTGCAATGATAGTTGCTCCGGGACCAGCGATAGTTTGGTAATAATAGAAGTAATCGTTCGATTCAAATTCAAAACTTCTCGAACTTAATTGGATGGCTCCAAAGAATACTACGATCCACAAAAGTGTATTCCATACTTTATCTGCAGGTACACTTCCGCCGTTTAGGAGGTAGATGAGGTACGCGACACCCACAAGGTACAGTCCCAAGGAAAAGAGAACGTTGGAATTACGTACTTCCTGAGAGAAATATCTAAGCACCAGTACCCATGTATTTTTCATGGGTGTAAAATTACGTCAAACTATTGCGCAAATTTTATGTTACTCTAGAAAACCCTTAATCATGAAAAAAATAATCTTGTTGTCTGCTTTAATTGCAGCAGCGTGTTCCGCTCCAGAAGCAAATCAATACACAGCGGCTTTGGCCCTAAACTCTTCTACTCCTATGGAATCTACTTCATTTTACGATCTCAGCGCTACTACTATTGATGGCGACATCTATGACTTTTCTCAACTAAAAGGCAAGCGAATCCTCATTGTCAATACGGCATCAAAATGTGGTTATACCCCACAATACGAGGGTTTACAAGAGTTGCATACTGCTTACGGAGGAGAAGATTTTGTCATCTTAGGTTTCCCTTCTAATGATTTTGGCTTTCAAGAGCCAGGAAGTGAGCAAAAAATCGCGGATTTTTGCCAGAAGAATTACGGTGTTTCGTTTCAAATGATGAGCAAAGTGAAGACCAGTGGTAGAAGTGGACATAGCGTCTACCAATGGCTGTGTAATCAAATGCAGAATGGCGTAAGTGATGCTAGCGTCAGTTGGAATTTCAATAAATTTCTTATTGACGAAAACGGCACGTGGGTAGCACATCATGCATCAAGGGTAGATCCAATGAGTTCAGAAATCACTTCCTTTGCCAGAGGAAAGTAAAACTATGAAACTAGATGTATTGGCCTTTGGTGCCCATCCCGATGATGTTGAGTTGGGTGCAGGAGGTATTCTAGCAGTTCACGGAGCTGCAGGCAAAAAGGTAGGAATTATTGATTTAACTCGTGGTGAACTGGGCACTCGAGGAACACCGGAAATTCGCGATGAAGAATCGAAGGAATCAGCTCGTATTTTAGGG
>JAKMEB010000098.1 GCA_022426185.1 Schleiferiaceae bacterium | reverse complement strand
TTGCTGCGGATCGAGGTCGACTTTATCTTGGCGAAGACTGGGCTGCAGCGCTGAAACAGGCCAATGCTGAACTGCCCCATCTGGTGTCTCAAATGCGCGCACCCCGTTCATGGCTGAACGCGCAAATGTCGGATGGGCGGGCGTTCTTGCTGGGTGCAAAACCTGCGGCGATAGATGCACAGTTCTACCATGTGGTTTGGTTTCTACGCGGCCGATGGGCAGACGGACCATCGTTTTTGTCCGAGTTCACAGACCTAGTTCGCTGGGAGGAAAGTATCCGTGCGATTGGCCATGGCACCCCCAGTGGAATGGCTCCTTTGGATGCCATTTCGCGCGCAAAAGGACTGGAACCAACGGCCGAGACTGGCGTAACCGACTACGATCCGCAGGGCTTGTCAGTTGGACAAACCGTAACGATCCGCCCTGACGTCAATGGCGGCGAGCAACCGGTCGCCGGTAAAATACGTTTTGCGAATGCAGAGACGGTCGTCATAGAACGTACCACCGACGATGTGGGTACTGTGTGTGTCCATTTCCCGCGTTCTGGCTACCAAATAGTCCTACCTTGACAGTCGCACCCCTATGACGCCAATAGAGGCAAGACGTTAACAAAAGAATGGAAAAGGCAGGCCAATGATTGATCTCTACACGTGGACGACGCCGAACGGCCGCAAGGTTTCGATCCTTCTTGAAGAACTCGGGGTTCCCTATACAGTTCATGCCATCGACATCAATCAGGATGAGCAATTCGCACCAGACTTTCTGAAAATTGCACCTAACAACCGCATTCCCGCGATTGTAGATCAGGAGACCGGCATTCGAATGATGGAGTCCGGAGCGATCATGATGTACCTCGCGGACAAGTATAAAAAGTTTCAATGCGATGGTGATGAATATTGGCGAATGGTTGAATGGCTAATGTGGCAAATGGGCGGGTTAGGTCCAATGCTGGGACAAACCCATCACTTCGTAAAGTATAACAAAGGCAAATCGGAATACGCCGAGAAGCGTTACTCAGCAGAAGCACAGCGCTTGTACGGTGTTTTAAACAAACGGTTAGAGGGTCGTGATTTCCTTGCAGGCAAAGACTATGGAATGTATTCAATCGCAGATATGGCATGCTGGCCTTGGGCGTCGCGGTTTGAATGGCAAGAGGTTGATCTCAATGTTTTCCCAAACGTTAAAGATTGGTACCTTAAAATCGCAGCGAGACCGGCAGTGCAAGCAGGCTACTCCGTTCCGAAATTCACAACAGACGTACCCATGCCCTGATTATATCGCCGCATGCGGTGCAATCAGGCTAATAAGAACTAGCATCGGATTGCTAGCACAACCTAAACTTCTGCGCCCATAAATTGTCACCACTCAGCGAAAGCAGCGGCACGGTTCAGCTTGAAATTGAAGCGTGAGTAAAGATGGCGTTTATGCAGCCTAGCCCCCACGGTGCAAAAAAGAGGGGAGCGTAGCGGTGGAGCAAGCCTCCGCTACGCGCTTTCCGCCCCTATTAGGGGGGAGCAGTGGAGCGAGTAGAGCAATTATACCGAAACAATTATAGCATATATAACTATATGTTTTACAATGTATATTATGGTATAATTGGGAAACAGTGCTTTACACCGCGTTGGCGTTGCGTAAGTTACATGGAATTTGCTCCACTCGCTCCACTGCTCTACTTTGGCGCCCAGCCAATGCCTCGTTCGTGCAAAAGATCTTCCACGTTACGAAGTGAGAGCGGGAACCGAACATAAAGCATCACCGCCAGACGGATGATCTCTGGACTCATTTTAAGTACCTGAATGGGGAGTGTTTTGTCATACGGCGAGGCTACGAAACCACCCTGCACGGCTCAAGCTCGTCTTGCCTGACAGTGCCTTCAGCATTATTGATGAATACTAAGGAAATAGACTTATTATTCAGCCATCAAGGAATTATCTCAATATAGTCGATCAATTTGAAGGGTTTATAAAATACTGAAACGGCTTCTGGGGCATACCTTACTAGTTCATCCTCAAGATTAAATACTTCACCAGACATCATAATGGTGTTTGATACACTTACATTAAACTTTCCGATAAGTATATTAAGC
>JAKMEB010000087.1 GCA_022426185.1 Schleiferiaceae bacterium | reverse complement strand
GTACCTGTAGAGCGCAAATCGAGAGTCATCAAAGATGTTCCCATTAGCTACAGCGAAAATTGGATCAAGGACCATATCAAGGCGATTGAAAGCGCTTATGCAAATGCGGCTTACTTTGAAGTGCTTTACCCCGATGTAAAGGCACTTTTAAACCAACGCTTCGAAACACTTTGGGAATTAAATCAAGCCAGCATTGCATTGTTTTCACAATGGCTTGAACTAGATCTACTGAAAGAAGAAACTTCAGAATATGGCGCTATAACTGGGATGAAAGACCTCAGAGGCATCAATCCCAAGACACCATCTGACATGAATTTACCTTCATATGGACAAGTTTTTCATCATAAAATTGGTTTTCAAAACAACTTGAGTGCCTTAGATCTGTTCTTTAACTTAGGGCGTAGCAGTTGGGATTACCTCAATACGCTCAAATAACGATCACAGCAGTAAGAACCACATCAATCTATGGACCTATCCTACAATAAAAACGAAGACGCCTTAAAGCTCTTACTAAGTGAAGTCAAACGTCGAGAAGCTATTCTAACTAAAGGTGGTGGCGATACAAAACTTCAAAAGCAACGAGACCAAGGAAAACTCACTGCCAGAGAGCGTGTTGAAGCGCTTGTCGATACTAAAAAACCTTGTCTTGAGTTGGGGATTTTTGCAGGTGATGGCATGTACGAAGAGTACGGCGGTTGTCCTGCGGGAGGTGTTGTTGTAGTTTTAGCCTATGTCAAAGGAACGCAATGCATTATTGTGGCCAATGATGCCACAGTGAAGGCTGGTGCTTGGTTCCCCATCACCGGAAAGAAAAATTTACGGGCTCAACAGATCGCTCTTGAAAACCATACGCCGATCATCTATCTCGTAGATAGCGCGGGCGTTTTCCTTCCGCTCCAAGATGAGATATTCCCAGATCGCGAGCACTTCGGGCGAATTTTTCGGAATAATGCCGTCATGAGTAGTCTGGGCATTCCTCAAATCTCTGCAATTATGGGCAGTTGTGTAGCGGGGGGTGCCTATTTACCCATCATGAGTGATGAGAGCTTGATCGTGAAAGGGTCAGGAAGCATCTTTCTTGCAGGTTCTTATTTAGTTAAGGCAGCCATAGGGGAATCTATAGATAATGAAACCTTGGGCGGCGCAGATACGCATTGCGATATTAGTGGAGTAACCGATTATAAGTGTGAGGACGATAGCGAAGCAATCACTACCATTCGAGGCTTAGTTGACAAAATGGGAGCTTTCCCTAAAGCAGGTTTTGATCGAACGACATCTACAGAACCGGAAAGATCCACTTCTGAAGTCTACGGCTTTGTACCAAGAGATGGAAAACCCTTTGAAAGCCTAAGAATCATCGAATGTATTGTAGACAAAGCAAGCTGGCAACCCTATAAAGAGACGTACGGACAGACCATTCTATGCGGGTATGCTAGAATAGACGGATGGGCGGTAGGTATAGTGGCTAACAATAGAGCTATTGTGAAAAACGCAAAAGGCGAAATGCAGTTTGGTGGAGTCATTTATTCTGACAGCGCTGATAAAGCAGCACGTTTCGTTGCAAATTGCAACCAGAAGCGCATTCCTCTAGTCTTCTTACAAGACGTTACGGGTTTCATGGTTGGTAGTAAAAGTGAACACGGTGGTATCATTAAAGACGGCGCAAAAATGGTCAACGCTGTGGCAAATTCTGTTGTGCCTAAATTCACTGTGATTGTAGGTAACAGTTTTGGTGCTGGGAATTACGCGATGAATGGAACGGCTTACGATCCTCGCTTGATTGTAGCTTGGCCTAATGCTAAATTAGCCGTCATGGGTGGACAGCAGGCTGCGAAGGTGTTGCTTCAAATAGAAAAGTCTCGCCTTAAAGGCAGTGGAAAAGAACTCAACCCAGCGGAATTAGATGCCTTACAAAAAGACATTGAAGACCGTTATGAGCGTCAAACGAGTCCCTATTATGCAGCTTCTAGATTGTGGGTAGATGCGATCATTGACCCCGCTAAAACCCGTGAATGGCTCAGTTACGGTATTGAAATGTCAAATAACAACCCGGAAATGAAACGATACAACCCCGGAGTAATACAGACCTAATGAGAAATTGGATTTTTGTTTTCCTAATTACAACCATCACTGCGTTTGGGCAGGATTTTGTAACAAAAAAGTTTGATGCAACTTATGAGGGTAGATTTGACCCAAAGTCAACGCAGACTCAGGTGCTGTCCTTCCTCTACCCCACTGGTGCCCCAGTACCTGGCGGGGACGGCTACAAAAGCTTTTTAGCAGAGCAAAAGGTATTACAGAACTACAAAAATTTCCCGGCATCCAGTCAGACCATGAAAACGACCACTGCACCAGATCCGGTAGCAGGCTTTGGCACTTCTATCTATAGATTAACCCCGCAGGGTAATCCTTTCGATTTTACAGGAGGCATACCCAACGACAATGCAATGGCGATTAGTAAAGATGGAATTCTGTGTGCTGCCGTAAACAGTGTTTTTTGGGCGATGGATACGAAAACGGGGGAACTCATCATGCCATCTCCAGTTGGTCTTTTTAGTTTACAACAGATGGCCAATGGGTCGAGTTTCTCAAATTTTTACGATCCTAAACTCATCTATGATCCAACCTTAGACCGATTTGTCCTCGTATTTTTAAAGGACAACGATGCTGCGAACAGCCGCATAATTGTTTGTTTTTCTTCTTCTAACGACCCCACAGACCCTTGGAATATTTACAGTTTAACCGGTAATCCACTGAGCAATAATCGTTGGACAGATTTCCCCGCTATAGCCCTGAGCGAGACAGGTTTAGTCATTACGGCCAATCTTATCATCCCAAATGTGAGTTGGCAAGTGGGCTTTGACGGTTCCGTGATTTGGCACTTAGATAAAAATGAAGGTTTTGCAGGCGGCAATGTAGGTGCAACGGTCTATACGCAAATAGCGCACAATGGAAAGTTCGTCAGAAATCTACACCCTGTAAGAGGTTACGACAATATTAGCGATCAACTCCAATTCTTAAGTAATCGAAATTTTGACCTTCAAAACGATACGCTCTTCTTGATCACATTGACCGAAGGTTCAACAGATACTACCGTAAGCGCTCAAGCATTATTAAGTAACGTGCCGTACGGAGTTCCACCTAATGGAAAACAAGGCGATACAGATACTACAGACGCTACGAAGGGGCTGCAAACAAATGACGGTAGAGTATTGGGCGCGATACAAAAAGACGATTGGATTCAATTTGTAAGCACCACTGCACATGGAACTAACGCTAATGCAGGAATTTATCACGGATTCATTCGCGATGCACAAAGTTCAGCGCCTAAGGTATCTGCACGAATTTTTGCCCATCCACAACGCGATTATGGATACCCCAACATTACTTGGAGTGGCGTGCACCCAAACCAGATACAATGCTTAATAGGGTTCAACTTCACATCCATTGCTGGTCACCCTGGTATGGGTGCGGTCCAGCTTGGAAACGATACTACGTTTTCTAATCCTATAGACCTAATTAATGGTACGACACATGTTGACCGTCATAGCGACAGCTACGAACGATGGGGAGATTATTTTGCGGTTCAGCCCATGTTCGATGAAAATGGGATGTTAATTCCGTCAGAAGCCTGGATGGCTGGTTTTTATGGAGACGGTCCGCAGCAAAATAGAACCTTTATTTCGCAAGTATTTAGTACAGATACTGTTGTTGCTCTCCACGCAAACGGTGGCCAATTGTATCCTAACCCTGCCTATGATCAGGATATGGTTACCATCACCTTTAATCTCGATCAAGATCAGCGTATTGAGGCTAGATTGTTTAATGTGAATGGTTCTCTAGTTCAAGAACTCACTGGTAGAGATTTGCCTGCAGGGCCTGCAGAATTGTACTTGCATTTAGGAACTTTAGCGGCAGGAAATTACATCGTTCGCCTAGAAGGCGATGCCGGCTTTTCAAAAGTTGAACGATTGGTTAAACTGTAGCCACTATTTGTTAATAAAGGGTGAATATTTGTTGAAAACCCTGATTTTCAGGATATAATTGGTATATTTATACCATTACCAAACCTAAAAGTTATGTTCAACAAAGAATTACTACGTGAGCGTCCTATCACAATTATAGAAGGACTGCCACACACACAACTAGAGGAAGCTGCCGAGACACAAGTCGAAGAGCTCTTCACTTAAAAGGAACAAGGCCCGAAAGGGTCTTTTTTTTTGTCCCTCTACTCTACCGAAACCTTATTCTTGCGGAAGAAAAAGCTAATGCCGTATACAATGGATGAAGTACCGATGCTCACAAAGGCAATGGCTGGATTGATTTTACCTTGAGCAGACATCATGTAGACGCTCACCCCAAGTGATACCACTGTCATAACCAATAGCGACCAAACAACGCTTCGTTTATCGTGCTTTCCTGCCCAATCGTAAAAGATTACTGGCGCAATTCCTATTCCTAAGGCCTTAAACGTCACTACAATATCTTCTATACGTTGGAAAAAGAGCGCGATTAGTAAAGCGAAGAATCCCACACCAACAAGTGCCCATTGAATGCGTCTGATACCTGCACCAGCAGTTTCAGATTTCTTTGGGAATAGGTCATTCGTTACATTCAAACTAAGTAAGAATAGATACGTATCAGAGGTGCTTAAAATGGCAGCGAAAAAGGCAATTAATACAACAACTTGAAACTCTGGCGGAACGAGTTCTGTAAATGTCCTAAGTACCATCATTTCAGCGTGTTCATTGGTAACACCAGCTCCTGCAGGGAATTGGGCCCTTGCTATGAGGCCTACATAAGTCAACGCCACAGTAAGTAACACATTTACTCCTGCCCCCACACCAAAGCTTTGTCTAACTACTTTTTCATTCTTCATAGCAAACACTTTTTGCCAATAATCCTGCGTGGCGAAAGGCGTAAGTACTCCTAAAAGAAGAAAGGCTATGATATTAACCGGGCCGGCATTAAACGGTGCATACATTTCTGGAGGGACCTCTCCCCCTTTTTGTAGCGTAAGGGTCACTAAAATGAGCACTAAGAATATGACCAAGAATTGGAACATATCCGTCTTCACTACAGAACCAAAGCCACCCACCAACAAATAGACCATGACGCAAAGCAACATTCCCAGTTTAGCCCAATTCACAGCTATTCCGCCAAGTTCATTCAATAAATTCGATCCAACCAACAACTGTGTACTGAGTAAGCCAACATACCAAACGAAAATGACACCAATCACCCAACGCGCTGTTTTACGTCCGTAGCGGAATACGAAATAATCTGTGAGTGTAAAAAACTTATGCTCTATGCTTAGTCTATACAGCTTTAAAGCAAAAGGTATAAACAATAGAAAACCAAGTGTATAGCCGATAAATATCCAAGCGGCGGAGATGCCGTAGATGTATACGAAACTCGTGTAAACCATTAATGTCACTGCACTTACGAAGGTACCACTCAATGTCATCAATGAGGGAAAAAAACCTAAGGATCGGCCGCCTAAGGCAAAATCGTCAACGCTATCCTTCGATGTCATTCTACCCAGAATAATTCCGAGCAATGTGAATCCTACTAGTACTCCAATCAAAGTTGTTGACCCTATCATAAAACCGAGTTTGAAGGAAAGATAGGTCAGAAAGAATAAACGTTAATCATTAGTTGCGTTTAATAATTAGGACTGCAGCCGTACATATTTAGATCTGAACAGGCGGTTTATATCTGTATTTTAACAAAGGATTAGAGTGATATCTTGATAGAGTACCATTGGTATTCACTACTCTTGAACAAATACATTTCTTATGTCTACCCAATCGTCCCAAATGGAACACATTTTCTCCTGGCTAAATGAAAAATTACAACTATCCGCTGCATTAAAAACGGATATTCAAAACATAGCAAGACTGAAACATGTCGGAAAGGGAGAAATACTTTTCGAGCAAGGAAAAAATATAACGGACTTATTTTACGTTGTGTCCGGCTGTATGCGTGCATTTCAAACGGATGAAATGGGCAAAGAACATACCATGAGTTTCAACACCCAAAACTATTGGCTGTGCGATTATAAGGGGCTTTATCAAAATTCTAAGGGCTCTATTTCTTCAGATGCTCTTGAAGATTCACAAATTTTAGCATTTAACATGCTCGATTTGGAACGCTTGTATGCGAAGCATCCTGATTTAGCCGCTGTGGGAAGAAGATTTCTGCAAAGACATATTGCAACCCTTCATGATAGAATACTTGAGCAGCTCAGACTAACGGCCAGAGAGCGGTATGAATTATTTCTTAAAAAGCATGCACCAATTGAACAAATCGCTGCAAATCGTTACATCGCCTCATATCTCGGCATTACCCAACAGAGTTTAAGTAGGTTACGTTCTATCTGATAGCGTTTTCTATGATCTATTGATTCAGTCGGAATTTATCATTTGGTAAGTTGAAATGAACTGAATTTTCGTTTTTTTGTTTAACTGTTAACATGAATAAGTTAGACAAAATGGGTTTATCTCGAGTAATCAAACAATTTCTTTTAACTTTATTGTTAGGGCTAAACTTCAGCGCAACTTCGCAGTGTAGCTATACGCTTACCCTGCTAGATTCGTACGGAGACGGATGGAATGGTAATAGCATGTATTATGCAGTTTTTGGTTCCACCGCCACCACGGTGACTATGAATAGCGGTTCGTCTGTTTCATATCAAATTAGCACCGCAACTGGGGACTCCATATTTTTCGGATGGAATGGCGGTGGTTCGTATCAATCGGAATGTACCTTCACAATTATTGATAATGCCACTGGCACAGCACTATATACCTCTCCTACAGGAAATCTGTTGTCCACGACAACGCCTCAATACAACACCGTATGTACTTCAACTTCGGGCTCTATTCCCTGTCTTTACAGCTCGCCTTACGTTGAGGCTTTCTCAGGAGCTGGTAATGGATGGATTTCTCCTACTAATTCTTTTAATATTGGATCATTAAATGGTTGCTGGAATCGTGACAGCTATACAACATATAACTGGATCAAAGCTCCTTCAGCAAATACAAGTGTAGCCACTTTCACAGGACCTTCGGGTGATCACACAAATGGTGGACAAGGATTCTTGAGTACAATTAATTCTTTTTTTGCCGCTAGCGCATCATCCACATCTTTAATTACACCATACATCGACTTAGCGAATGATACAGCTCCCCAAGTATCATTTTGGTACCATATGTTTGGATCAGATATTGAGAAACTCGAAATTGCTATCGCCACAGATACCGCTGGAGTTTGGATGGTATTAGACTCCATATTACCGGTTGCCGGAACCTTTGTCTCTCCAAGCAGCCCCTGGCAACAAGCTGTTTATTCTATTGCTAATTATATTAACGACACTGTCGCTTTTAAATTCACAGCATTTCGAAACTCTTTTAGTTCTAGCAATGGGCAATACTCAAATATAGGGCTCGATGACTTTTCAGTAACAGAAGACACATTATCCTGCAACACGCCTTTAAATCTTCAGCTCCTAACTTTGAATGTAAGTACTGCGGAAGTAACTTGGGATACAACGGGTGCATCGGATTATCAAATTCAATGGGCTCAGGGCACAACAGCAGCCTCAAGCAATACTGCGATAGTTTCGACTAATTTATACAATCTTACAGGCCTAGCTTCAAACTCTACTTATACACTTAGAGTTCGTTCAATATGCGGCACGAATGATACCTCTGCATGGTCGACTAATCTCACATTAACTACATCGTGTGGCGCTTTTCTCGCACCTTGGGTCGAAGATTTTGAAGGCGTTGATTGGATCGCTCCGCAAAGCTGGTTTAGTAAAGCTACTCAAGGAACCTTTGGAGATTGTTTCCTTGATTCAGGATCTTTAGGCGCGTTTTGGAAGGTAGCAAGACTCCCTCAGTACAATACTAATCAGGGGCCCAATACGGACCATACTCCTACTGGTGCAGGAAAATATGTTGCTGTAAATTACAGATATGGTAATATGCCGTCCAATCTCTCCGTAACTGGCCCGTGGGTTGCATTGGATTCTTTAACAAATCCTGAACTACGTTTTTGGGTACACTCCTATTCAGGTGAAGCTTCAACAGATCCGTTTGGGAAACTTACCGCAAAGATTCAAAATCTTAATGGACAAACCTTTGCTGTGTTTGACACCTCTGGTGCATTACAATCCGCTCAAACATCACCATGGAAAGAGGTCATAGTTCCTTTAGACCAACTGACAAATAATGACGACACAGTTCGAGTTATACTTAGCTATAATGCTTTTCAAACAGCTGATGAACAACCGTTTGCTGTAGATGATATTTCTATTGTCGAAGCTCCATCTTGTCCGCAGCCGCGATATCTCAAAACCTTGTCAGTTAATAAGAACGATGCGAGCGTTAAATGGTCATCAGGAGGCGCTCCTAATCATCAAATTCGGTACAAGAAAGTCAATACCAATTCTTGGACGTTTTTAACGACTTCTACTACGCAGGCTGTATTAAATAATCTAGACCCGAATACAAAATACCGCTGGGAAGTGAGAGATAGTTGCGGTGCTACTGATACAAGTGCTTGGGTAAAAGGTCCTACGTTTTATACAGCTTGTACTGTATTCACGGCCCCTTACAACAACAGCTTCACCAATAGTCAATGGAAATCTCCTTCACCTTTTTTGCCCTCGGGTAAAATAGGTAATTGCTTTACAAGCTTCGAAGACAATACGGATGGATTTTGGTGGAGCGGCGCGCGTTCGGGATATGATCATAATACTTTTACTGGTCCCACCAGCGATCACACAGGAGGTTTGAGTGGTTACCTTTTCACTAAAACAACTACTTCAGTTGCGGATACTGCAAAAGTTGAGTTACCCGCCGTATATATTGGTCAACTCCTAAGCCCAGAATTTTCATTTTGGTATCACATGTACGGAGGGGCAATTCAGGGCTTAAAGGTTTTCGTAAGAAAAACAGGCGGTAGTGATACACTCATTGCCAACTTTAATGGCCAGCAATCAACTAGTTCAAACAGTTATGCCTGGCTTAAAAAAACCTGTTCGTTAAGTTCTTTCCAAGGAGATACGGTTATAGTCAGTTTTGAAGCTTACAAAAACGCTGGAACGAATATCTTTTATACTGCCGCCTCTGCTATTGCAATAGATGATATATCCTTTGACGGAACGAGTACATGTCCTGCTCCTTCTTTATTGACAGCGAGCAATATCGGCGCAAACACTGCTGAAATTAGTTGGCAGGGAACCTCAAGCGTTAGCATTATTGAATATGACACAGTTGGCTTTACATTGGGTACAGGACAATTTATTAACCCTGCCTCCTCACCTTACACTTTAACCGGACTGTCGCCTAATACTACCTATGCTGTTTTCGTGAAAGATAGTTGTGCATCTAATTTAGTTAGCTCAACCGCCACCATTAATTTCACAACAAGCCCATGTCCTTCAGTTACAGCACAAGGAACTACCTCCCTAAATGGCACGACGGTAACTGCTCTGAATACCGGGTCATTAAATGACTCTATTTTATGGAATTGGGGCGATAGTAATTCGTCTACAGGAAATTCGGTTTCCCATTCTTATGTAAGCCCTGGCATATACATCGTTCAACAAATTGCATACAATGATTGCGGAAATAGCGACACATTGTCGACAACGTTGACCGTTTGCGGGGCTGTTGTAGCAAATTTCAGCTTTACCGGTCAAGGTGCTACCAGACTATTTAGCTCAAATACTTCAGTTGGGGCAGGCTTAAGCTACAATTGGGATTTTGGCGATGGTTCAAATAGTACAACAGCTAACCCTAGCCATACCTACGCATCTGAGGGACCTTATTTGGTTACACTCACAGTCACTGATGCATGCGGTACCGTCAATATTACAACTAGCGTTTTAGACATTTGCCAAACCGTTATCCCAAACTTCACCAATACTTTTTCGGGCTCAACATTCACTTTTGCAGCACAACCTGCCGGCTTGAGTACTTACAACTGGGATTTTGGCGACGGATCTACAGGCAATGGTTTAAGCGTGACCCACACTTACTCCAGCATTGGAACCTATTATGTAACCCTCAATTGCACGGATACCTGCGGCGGTTCATATTCTGTATTAGATACAGTTTCTACATGTCCTGCATTAAATGCTAACTTTAATTTTAATATCGCATCATCAGGTTCGAATGGTATGCTGGTCCAATTCTTTGCTAATGTGTCCGGTAGTCAAGGCCTAGTATGGGATTGGGGTGACGGATCACAAACCATTACTCAAGCTACGAGTATATCTCACCAATATGCCACGGTGAGTTTAAATTATACAATCACACTTAAAGCATACAACGAATGTGCAGATACGATACAAGTAGTAAAGAGTCTAAATGAGATAGGGCTCGGCGATGAAAGCATTTTAACGTATAAAACCTACCCAAACCCTGTTTCAGGATCTTTGACGATAGAGTTTACCAGGCCCTTAAAAGGCACATATTATCTCTATGATATGACGGGGAGATTAGTACGTAGCGAACGTTTCGCTGAGAGTGCTTTTGTGATTTTTTCGACTGTTAACTTGTCTAGCGGGTCTTATATATTGAAAGTTAAGAGTGATCAAAGCGTTACTAGTTCGATCGTCTTCAAACAATAGTAATTTTCATTATCGAATCAATGTTTTGATATCCCTGTTTTTTGCCTTAAGAACAGAAATATTATAGGCTTCTACAGCCTGCTCTATTTTCTTTTTTCGAATAGACTCCCTCACGGCTATAACCGGTCCAGTGATAATCACCCCTGGGGGTGCCGGTAACGTACAGATTCCCAAAAACACATTCCATCCTCGGATTCTTTGTGCTGCCGCGAAGTGGCGGTACGCTGTGAAGTTTTGGTTCATAGCTATTAATTTCGCCTCCTTTACAGAGAGCGTATCAGTGCGATAGATCACACCTTTTCTTTTGTAAGCGCGCATCTGATCCATTTCTTTGACGCTACTATCATTTTCTGTATTTATTATGCCACTTGCCTCAACGTCAGAGTTATTCATAGTGATTGCATGTGCTACGACGTTTAATTCTGATGAGTCGAGATCATCCGAAAGTTTAGTCCAAGTCGTAGAATCGTTTTCAACGATTTGTACGTCTTCTGTGTCTGTTGCCGCGTTTATTTCAACACTCGATAGATGCTCTTCTTTAGTATCAACTAACTCTTCTTCTGCTTTCTGGTCAACTGCAATTGAGACCAATTCATTGGGAGTATTTGGAGTATCTGGATTGAGACTACTCACCTTAGACTTCAAAGTTTTTGGAAGATCTCCTCCATTTCTGCGAATAAAGTTTCTTAAGTTTCTTAACTCTTCTTCAGTTAACTCCCAATCAATTGTCTTTGGATAAGAAGAAAAACATGCCGAATAATCAACATCATTTTTGAAGTTTAATCGGTAACCGTCATATAAAACAGACAACTCATGAAACTGCGCGGGTGTTATGCGCCGAACGACGCGAGCTTCTTTATAGAACGTAGAGGTTACCTGCCCGTAAACAGTATTATTAATAACTAATTCTTGAGCGTTCGCTGTAATACTGAATAGAAGAATGAAGAGATAATACCGTGTTTTCATCTTTGAAGCTGTTTACTTCAAATGTAATTACCTATGGGTATAGGCAATAGTACTAATATTCTCAAATATTAGTGATATGATTGTACTTTATCCATATTTGACCCTATGTATAATTAAATAAATTCATTTATGAGACAATTATAAGGATCTTCAAGTCTCTTGCTTATTTGTATCATCAAAATAAATCCCCTACACTACTATTGTAATGAAGGGGATTGTTAGGATAGAGTGATAAAATAACTTACTTCAAATCCTCGTTTAAAAGCATCGGAGCGGATCCATCAGTAAAAATCAGTTTAGCATTTGGAGAATTGGACAACTTCTCAAAAACCTCTAAACTTCTCCACTTTATGATCTCTTCAGTAAGTCCCTCCGCCAATACCTTCTGTGCATCTCTAGTACCTTCTGCTTCAATCTTTTTACGCTTGGCTTCCAACCGTTCTTGTTCGAGCTCAAATTCCATACGTTG
>JAKMEB010000132.1 GCA_022426185.1 Schleiferiaceae bacterium | reverse complement strand
GAAGCACTTTCAATACCGGTTACCTCTGCGTATATATTGATATCAACTTTACCACGGTTTAATGCGGCACCCACAATCTTGCGGATGTCTAATTCTTTTTCACGGAATAGGGATGCGATGCGCGCATTTAGATCCAGCCCTTTGCTGTTCAAACTGCGGATTTCAACGGTGATTTTTTTGCCGGTAATTTGGCCGATAGCCTTACCGAAACCAGTCATGCTTTGGATCATGGAAACTAAATTTCTGCTAAGGTAGGAAACTCAAACTACCTTAAGCAGTCCGCCTACGCCCATAAAAGCTCACAAAGTAAACTCCAATGAATATTGCAGCACCTCCAAGAAGCATATGAACGCTCCACTGCTCCCCACCAAAGAATAAGCTCAGTAAACTTGCAATAAGGGGTTGAAGGTAAATATAGGCACCTACGGTCGCTGGGTGTAAGGTTTTAAGCGCTATAATGTTACCTAAATACGTAAGAAAGGTCGTCCCCAGAATAACGAAAAGTACCGAACCAATTATGGGACCATTCCAAAGCTCCCATTGAATATCGGATAGTTGAGGACCGCCAAAAGGCAATACGAAGAACATTCCAAAAGTGAAGACCCAACGTATCACAAAGAGTGCGTTGTATTTAGACATGAGTGGCTTTACTAATACGAGATAAGTAGCATAACAGGTCGCATTGATCAGTACAAACACATTTCCGCGAGAGACGTCGTTTCCAAAGAGTCCGCTAAGATCAAATTGATTTCCGGAATAGATCAACCAGAAAGCGCCAAAAGCACCCAATAAAATGCCGATTAATTTTTCAGTGGTAATGCGCTCTTTTACAAGCAGTGCACCCACAAGAAGTACGGCTATGGGGCCACTGACCATCATGATGGAGGCGTTGACAGGTGTGGTAATTTTCAAGCCTTCGAAGAAAAATAATTGGTTAGCAGTAACGCCAAAAGCAGCACAAACGAGCAGTCGTAGAAGATCTTTTCGTGGAATTTGACCAATACGATCACCTCCTGAAACTGGAGCTAACAGCCAGAAGAGTAAAGCGGCGCCGGTAACTCTGAACTGAATGAAAGCGCGCGGTGGTATGGCACCTTGCATGGCATTTTTAGCAATGAGAAAGGACGCGCCATAAATGACGGCAACACCAAGCAAAGCGAGGTGTGCTGCAAGGACTGTTTTTTTCGAGACTCCCTCCATCACTTAGATTAGTGCCGCCTCCGCTGCTGTGACCACTTTAGCGCTATTACCTACGTAAATAGCTCCTCGATGAATCAATACAGGACGCTTCAAGAAGGTGTATTCTTCAAGGATGAGCGCACGGATATCTTGCTCAGTAAGGGTTTTGTCTTTAAGACCTAATTCCTTGTATTTCCTCGCACGTTTTGAAAAAAGCGCTTCGGCGGATCCTGCTAAAGCAATCATTTCATCTATTTGTTCTTCAGTGATGCGCTCGTGTTTAATGTCTTGCAACTCCACGGCATCAAGGTTCCATTGCTTCATGATGCGCTTACAGGTGTCGCAGGTGCTGAGGAAGTAAATTTTCGACATCATTTTCTATTTTGCTAGCCAAGGGTTAGGATCTTGGATGTTGGCATCTTTCCAGATGCCTAATTGGACCATAGTTTTTCCTTCTTCATCCGTAAATGCGGTTCCTATAGGTTCTTTTAAACTCACAACATCACCTGCCTTAACCGTTACATTGATGAGGTTGCTGTATACCGTGAAGTAATTTCCATGACGCACCAGTACCATTACATTAGCACCGGGAATGGGTACCACGGAGCTAACTTCACCTTCGAATACTGAGCGCACGATCGCGTTTTCTTCTGTGGTGATTTCGATATGTGGGTTGTCTACAACTACACCTTTGACAATAGGGTGCGGATGTTTGCCAAATTTTCCGGTAATAATGCCGCGTTCTACTGGCCACGGCAGCGCACCTTTGTTCGATGCAAAGTTGTTTGCCAATGCACGCGCTTCAGGAGTCATCGCAAAAGATGGGCCGTCATCACGGACGTCTAGTCCATTTTCTTTGCGAGCTTTATCGATCAGTTTTTTCAAGGCTTTATTGGAGGTGCGTCTTGAAAAATCTTTACCAGAGACTAAACCCAATTCTTTAGCTTCATTTTCTAAACTACTACGCTCTGCACGTTCCTTTGCTTTACGCATTTCTTCTGCAATGATGCGTTTAATCTGTTGCTCTAATTGTTGCGCTTCGCGCTGCTTTTTGTCAATGTCTTTTTTCAGTGTGGATTCTTTAGAGCGCAAATTTTGTAAAGTTTTCTCCTGCGCCTGCGCATCCGATTGCAGCGCTAATTTCTCTCCTTCTTGAGCCGTTTGTACTTGAATTTTCTCCGCTTTTTTAACGATTAGTGCTTCGCGTTCTCGAGCCAAAGTTTCCTGAGCAATGGAAATTTGCTGCACCTGTTGCTCCCTGTAAGCAGCCATATCTTTAAAATACTGCATCCGTTTTGCGGCTTGGGAAAAACTGTTGGAGCTTAAAATAAAAAGAATTTGATCCCGTGGTTTTTGCTGACGCTGTGCAAGCTTTATGAGTTTCGCATAATCGCTCTTAAGTGAATCAACCCGTGTTTCAAGTGCCGTAATTTCTTTTGCTTTCTTCGCTACTTCACGGTCAATCGAACGAATTTGACGGCCCATGGTTCGTATCAGTTTATTGCGCGCTTCAATTTTCTGATTTAGGGTTTGGAGCTCCGACAGACTCGCTTCTTTGGTGCTTTTGGTTTTCAACAGCAATTCGCTGGCCAGATCAATCTGATCTTGAAGCAAAACCTTTTGTCGTTGGAGCTCTTCTTTAGTTTGCGCTTGCAAACCTGCATTTAGAAGCAATAAAAATAAGAATAGGAGCTTCTTCATCACAGGCTAAATGGCGTGTTAAATGGTCCCCCTGTTCGAATTTCAGTAACCTCAATGGTGACTTTATAATCCGGTTGACTCTTAATGGTGATTTCGATATTGGCCGGATAGCCGGTTGCTTCATCTACACTTTTGTATTGAATAAAGACCGATTCTACCGGGTCATCAATGAGTACATAACTCATGCGTAAATCTCGATCCAGCGCTACCGTAACAGATCGACCTCTACTAATAGCGTATTGAGTAATCCAGTGGTCGCCATTGCCATCATAGCGGTAGCGCATGGCTTCATTCGTGCCTATTAATTGGCCACGAAGGAGCCGGTTGAGGTATTGAAATGGAACTTCAATGCCGGTCACGCCAGCGAGATCATGTGCGGAACCCTTCCATTCTACACCTAAAAGCGTAGAGGAGAAGGCAGCACTGTCGTTAATCACAATCGCTTTTCCCACGCGTAACCCAATCATATCGTCCGAAATGGCCGCCCAAAGAATACTGTCCTGTTTTGAACGTACCTGAACTCGAAAGCGTTGTTCACCATCTGGAGTTTCCGCAGAAATCCGCGTAAAAATCTGCGTCCATGCATGTCGATCTTCAACGATGATTTTCCGTGAAACGCCATCATTTATTTTCTCCCGTCTCAATGGTTTCTCTATAGATAAAGGTCCACCACAGCTCGTAAGCACAGCTAAGGCAACGCCTACAAAAAGGAGTCGCGTACACTTGTAAATATGCCATGGACGGTCGAACATCACAGCTGTTTTAAGACGGCCTCCTTCATACGGTAGATCTTTGCTTTCTCTTCATTCCCCAAGGCTTGTTCAATCTTCGCAGCATGCAGGTATATACCCACGCGATCGGCCTCTTTGAGCAGTTGCAAAGCTAATTCGATTTTAGCCTGTGCTTCTGCGTACCGTCCCATTTTATACAATACCCATGCCCAAGTATCTAAAAAGGTGGGCTCAAGAGCGACTAACGCATTAGATTCAGTGGTCAATTGCAGTGCCAATTCTAGGTGAAGTTCGTGTGTGGCTAAATCCCATGCGTAGTTGTTTAATGCCGTTGCGTTGCGCACCAAGCCTAAAGCCTTATCATATGCCCTAGCTCCCAGCTCAAAGGAGTCCAATTGAAACCAAGCTGAACCTGCCAATGCATGTAAATTTGCTGCCCGCTCCGGATCCAGGATTTTTTTAGCGCGCTCATCAGCCAATCGGGCACTAGAACTCCACTGCTCCATATTGTAATATTCGAAAACCAGGCTTTCGAGGATTTCCTCCTCTTCTTGGAAATTTTCTTCAATGCTTTCTAATACTGCTATTTGGCCATCAAAAGCATCCATTTCTTGGTTTAACGAGAATGCCATCTGATACAACGAATAGTTGGTTGGGTTCTTTGCAATGGCCTTGAAACAGCTCTCCAATGCTTCGTCCCAGCGTTCGTTTTGGATGTGAATTTGTGCAGCGAGTACATGAAGCTCAATACGGTCAGAATACTGATCATTGAACACTGGAAAAATTCGATCAAACATCGCTTGAAAGGAAGGATTCGCTCGATTTTCGTAAATACTCAACAGAACGGGCATTTTATCTTCTAGTGAAACTCCTTGGAGCAGCAGCCCTTGCTCCATGTGATACATCGCAGTCTCTGTGTCCTCTAATTTTTGGGCCATACGGGCCAATTCCATATGAAGTGCACCGTTGTCAGGAAACGTTTCAACAGCTGCCGTGAGTACCTTGTAGGCCTTTTTCACTTTTCCATTACCGTCGTAGTATTGGCTCAATAAACCGCTGTATTCTGCAATATTTGGGAAGGCTTTTACGGCGTTCTTAAAACAACGTTCTGCAGACTTTGGATCGTTCAATTGTAAAAACAGACGTGCCCGGTCTTGAACAAGTTCGGGGGAAGAACCTTGAAACGTTTCTATCGCAGAAAGTGCTTCTATAGCCTCGCTAAAAAGCCCCCCCTCTAAATAGGCATTATAGGTTTCAAAAAGATATTCCGGTTGGTGAGGAGCCAGAACAAATAATGCTTTGAAGGCGCTTGCCGCCGTTTTAAAATCCCCTATACTTTTCGCGCTCTGCGCTTTCATCCGAAGCAGCCAAAGATTCGTGGGGTAGGATTCTGCGCCAAGCGTTGCAAGATTGAAGGACTCAAAAAATTGATTCTGATCAAAATGCATACGGGCCAATTGATACAAAGCTGTTTCCCGGTATACGGGATCTTTTGCCAAGGTTTCATACAGCTCCATGGCCAATTCAGTCCTGCCTGTAATGCGGTAGGTTTCTGCCTTGTAAAACATTCCGCTTAACGCAGAAGGCCCCTCTTGCGAAGGGCCTTGAGCATAAAGTGAAGCTGTCAGTATGAATGCCCAAAGGAGGGCCAGCTTTTTGTGCATTAGTCCATTCTTGAAAAATCACCTAAAGATAGTGAAGACCACTTCCCGTCTACATGGGCTTTGTTGCCGATCATACTGTCTTTTAAGTGAATGTTTTTGATCGTTGTTTCTGTTTGAATTAACGAACCTTCTATAGTTGCATCTTCCACCACGCAATCATTACCTAGGCTGACATGAGGGCCCACAGTGGCGTTTTTCAACACTACGTTTGAACCAATATAACAAGGTTCAATAATGGTTGCATTGTCCAGCGTAATGTTTGTACCGCGCAATTCAGGCTTGCCGTCAAGGTAGCCTAACATTTTACTGTTGGTCTCTACAGTAATTTCCTTGTTCCCACAATCCATCCAATCGTTTACGGTTCCGGGCTTAAACACCTTACCCTGGGCCAGCAAAGAACTCAATGCATCGGTCAGTTGATATTCGCCTTTATCCATGATGTTGTTGTCTAGAATATGCTGCAATTCACTGCGTAAACCCGGCCCATCTTTGAAGTAATAAATACCTATGATGGCTTTATCTGAGACGAATTCTTCCGGTTTTTCTACGAAGTTATTGATGGTTCCATCGTCGCCAAACTGCACCACACCGTACGCAGAAGGGTTATCTACTTGTTTCACCCAAATCACAGAATCTGCCTCGGTATCTAAAGTAAAATCTGCCCGGAACAGGGTATCTGCAAAGGCGACTACAATCTCATCGTCCATGCTGTCCGCCGCACAGTGTATCGCGTGCGCTGTACCGAGCGGTTTATCTTGGTAATAGATGCTTCCTTTTGCACCCAGGTCTTCTGCGACTTTGATAAGATTGGCTTCCACTTCGGCCCCAAAGTCCCCAATAATAAAGGCGATTTCGGTTACTTTTTTATCACCACAAACGCTCACAATATCCTCAACCAAACGCTGTACAATAGGTTTCCCTGCGATAGGAATAAGGGGTTTTGGTACGGTTAGGGTATGTGGCCTTAGTCTTGAGCCGCGACCGGCCATTGGGACAATAATTTTCATTTGTTCGTAGGTTTTTGGTTGGTTTTTATTGTTTGCCTGTGCTGCCAAATCCTCCGGCACCACGAGCGGTTTCTTCTAACTGGTCTGCTGCACTCCATTCAAATTGAGTGTAGGCAGCCACCACCATTTGTGCAATACGCATGCCATCCTCGATAACAAAGTCTTGCGTTCCGTGATTAATGAGTAGAACGCCGACATCACCGCGGTAGTCCGCGTCTATGGTTCCTGGGCTGTTAAGGACCGTAACACCGTGTTTGAAAGCGAGCCCACTGCGTGGTCTAATTTGTGCTTCATACCCCGCAGGAAGCGCCATTTTAATGCCGGTAGGAATGAGTGCATATGCTCCAGGCGGCAGTGTTTTTGGCGCATCGATGTTTGCGCGCAAGTCCATACCCGCGCTTTGTGTGGTCTCAAATTGCGGCAGCTCGTGCTTGCCGCTGTAGATTACATTGATTTTCATTTTCTAGTCGCGAATTTAAGGAGTCCGTTGCGTTCCCAAAAAAGCATAATTGCAAGGTAACTGACCCCACCAAAAAGTTTAAGCGGAATAGTGAACCACTGACTGTAATGCAAGATAAAGACGACGAGGCAGGCAAACGTTATGTACGCGCCAATTTTACCCCAATGATAGGGAACAGGATAATGCTTTCTTCCCCATAAAACACTAGCGATAAACATAGCGAAATAGGCGCCCAATGTGGTCAGCGCTGCACCAAGAATACCCAGAACAGGTATAAGAACTAGATTACCGACCACGGTGATGAATAAGCCAACAAAGGTGATGTAGATACCGTATACCGTTTTGTCACTGACTTTATACCAAACATTTAGGTTGGTATTGATCCCTAAAATGACATTAGCTAAGAGTAATATGGGAACCAGATACAGTCCGGACCAAAACTTTTGGTCTATGAAAAACTTGAGGTAATCGAGACCCGAAATGATGAGAACGAATCCTACGCACATGACCCAGGCAAAGCCATCCATGACCTTGCTCATGCGCTCTGTACCGTCTTTAGTCTTTGCGTTTTTAAAGAAAAAAGGTTCTGCAGCGTAGCGGAAAGCCTGGTTGAACAGGATTAAAAAGATAGAAATTTTATAGACCGCTCCATAAACGCCAACGCTAGCATAGGCGGTTTCTTTGGGAAGGAGGTATTTCAACAATTGGCGATCAAGCATCTCGTTAGCAATACCCGCCAGCCCTCCAATAAGAAGAGGGATACCAAACATTAAAAGGGTTTTGACATACTTCTTATCGAGGTTGAGTTTCAGTGGAAACAGCGTTGGCAAGAGCAAAGCGAACATCAGTACAGCTGCCCAAAAGTTTGCAATAAAAATATATCCAACTCCCCGAAATTCATGGGACCAATACCCAACGCTACCATGGAGCTCCCAATAGGCCGGGAGGAAAATGTACAGGTTGATCAGTACGTTCGAGAATATAAGGGCCAATTTAATTCCAGCGAAGCGCACCGCTTTATTAGTTCTACGAAGCCGTGCAAACGGAAGTGCACTTAACGCGTCTAAAGCTAAAATGGCAAGAAAATAATAGAGGTAGTGAGGGGTCTCTTCCCAGCGTAAGGCGTGCAATAAGCCGTCTTGAAAAAGTAAAACGAGCAACCCGATTCCTGCAAGAACGAGGGCAATCATGCTCAAGCCGGCGCCAAAAACTTTGCCTTCGTCAAAACCTTCTTGTTCCGAATAACGGAAGTAGGCGGTTTCCATTCCAAAGGTGACCACAACAATAAGAAAGGCGATGAGAGAATAAAAGTCTACGTTTATACCATAGGCAGATTGGCTCAAAACAGCCGTCTGTAGGGGGACCAATAAAAAATTGATCATCCTTCCTAAGATGCTGCTTACGCCGTAAATCGCCGTTTGACCGGCAAGTGCTTTCATCCCATTGCTCACCCTTCAAATATAGTCTTTGGTCGCTACCTTTGTAGGGAAACAAACATGAACTCATGAACAAGTTCCTTACCCTAGCTCTACTCTTAACGACCGCTCTTCCTTCCAGCGTATGCGCACAAGAAATTCCTATTGATCTGACCGCTGTAAAGCGTATGGAGAACCACTTGTTTTTCTTGTCTTCGGATGCGCTAAAAGGACGTAAGCCAGGTTCACCTGAAGCGGACGTTGCTCGTGATTACATAGCGGGAACCATGTTGGAATACGGCATTGAACCTATGGGTGAAAACGGCTATTTCCAGAAGTTTCCTGTTCCAGAATATGCTCAAGTAAACTACGCGTCTACTAAACTTTCAATGGGTAAAAAGCAACTGGATGGTCATTTAGATTTTTATCCGGTTTCTATTAGTGCTACTGCCGGTCTTGTAGAAGATAAGACCCTGTATGTTGGATACGGTATTACTACCGAAGATGGCACCTACGATGATTTTGCGAAGATTGATGTTACAGGTAAAATCGCCGTCATGAATGTCAGCTCACCGGACGGCATCCACCCTCATAGCGCCTATGCGGCCTACCACAGCTTGAACGAACGAGTGGCCAATCTCGTGGAAAAAGGCGCCACAGGAGTTTTGCTAATCAACCCAGAAGGTACAGCGTCGGATACGCGAGAATTCTTCAAGAGTATTAATGCTACTACCGTACCCGTATTCTTCGTGCGAAACGAAAAATGGACAGGTAAATTGATCAAGCGTTCCATGACAACTGTTATGGCAGTGGACATGTCCGAGCGTTTTAGCGATGGCTATAATGTGATTGGCTACATCCACAACGAAAAGCGTAAAACCGTGGTGCTTGGAGCACATTACGATCATCTTGGAATGGGCGGTGAAAATAGTTTGTACAAAGGACCTACGGCCATTCACAACGGTGCGGATGATAACGGTTCGGGAACGACACTCCTACTAGAAGCAATGCGCTATTATGCGCAACGTAAAGACACGAATTATAACTATTTAATACAGTTTTACAGCGCTGAGGAATTGGGCTTGATTGGATCTAAATATTGGACGAACCATCCGACTTTTCCGTTGAAAGGGATTGAATTTATGATCAACAGCGACATGGTGGGCAGATTACGCGATAACCGCCTTCAACTTTCCGGAACAGGAACTGCCGCAGAATGGGACGAAATCCTTGAAACGCCCATTCATGGTCTGGACATTAAAAAAGATCCTGCCGGAGTTGGCCCGTCAGATCAAACCTCTTTTTACTACAAAGACCTACCCGTCTTGCACCTCTTTACTGGAACTCACAATGACTACCATAAGCCCACGGATGATGCCGATAAGATCAATTATAAAGGCATGGCAAAACTGGCCTCTTTAGTGTACTCCATTACTGCACGTACAGCGAATTATGAGGGTTTAAACTTTCAGCGAACCACATCCTCCGAACAAAAGACTACGCCTAACTTCTCTGTGACTTTGGGAGTAATACCCGACTACCTCTTCGGAGGCCCTGGTCTTAGAATTGACGGTGCAACTGAAGGTCGACCAGGTGCAAATGCAGGCTTAAAGGCGGGGGACATTATTTTGAAGATAGGCGACATTGCTATTGATGATATTTACGCGTACATGACAGCCTTGGGCGCGTTTAAAAAAGGCGATACCACAACCATCCGTTACTCGAGAGATGGGAAGGAAGTGGAGTCGGAAATTACGTTCTAATGGAAGTTCAATCTGAAATATATCCGAAAGTAGCAGTCATAGGCGGAGGATCCTTTGGGACCGCTGTTGTGAAAATGGTGAGTGAGAATACAGGCCGTTGTCAATGGTGGATGCACAACGAAGAAAGCGCGGCACATATTCGACAATACCATCATAATCCACGCTACCTCTCTTCGGTAGCATTTGAGGAAGGAAGTATTCAAATTCACACAGATATTAATGCGGCAATAGCAGGCTGTGACATTGTTATTTTCGCGGTACCTAGTGCTTTCGTGAAGGAGGTATTGTCTCATATGGACAGCGGTGCGCTTCACGGAAAACTGGTGTGTTCGACCATAAAGGGAATCATTCCAGACGAGAATATGATTGTTGGGGAATACCTTCGAGAAGTAGTTGGTGTTCTGGAAGATCATATTGTAGTCATTACTGGCCCTTGTCATGCAGAGGAGATTGCCCTTGAACGATTGAGTTTTCTTACCGTTGCCGCATTAGATGTTGCCGCGGCAAAAAGTGTCGCAGGGGTCTTGCAAAATCATTACGTGCGCTGCACGCTTTCCAAGGATATCTATGGAACCGAATATGCAGCAGTGATGAAGAATATTTATGCCATAGCTGCGGGTATGTGCCATGGTTTAGGTTACGGAGATAATTTTCAGGCTGTACTTATTTCAAACGCTGCACGCGAGATGCGAAGGTTTATGAAGAGCACGTGTGAGGGACGTATTAACATAAAGAAAAGTGCCTATTTGGGAGACCTCTTGGTAACTTGTTACAGTCAGTTTTCGCGTAATAGAATGCTAGGCAACATGCTAGGTAAAGGGTATACAATAAAGAGTGCAAAGGCTGAAATGACTATGGTAGCTGAAGGTTATTATGCAGCTGCTTTGGTTTCGAAAATCCGAAAGAAGCAAGAAGTTCGAATGCCCATTGTCAAAGCCGTTTACGAGGTAATGTATGAAGGCAAATCTGCGAAAAAGACCATGGCAAAATTGGCTCAAAAATTAACCTAAGGACTGCACAAACTAACGCAGTAGCAATGCGTTACTACAGTAGACCCACACAACTACCATGATTAAAGTATTCAAAGCATTCTTTTTCCTTTGTTTCGCGACTGCATCTTTTGCGCAAAACCCTACTTCAATCCTCCAAAAAGCTGAGGCAAAATTAGCTGCTGCAGATTTGGCCGCTGAGGTGAGTATTCGCACCGTCCGTCCGCGATGGGAGCGCACAATGGAAGCCAAAATATGGAATGAGGGGTTGGATAAAACTCTAATATTGATCACTGGGCCAGCGCGCGAAAAAGGGACGGTATTTCTTCGTAACGGTGATGACGTATGGCATTTCGTTCCGGGGATTAAAAAAATTGTTGCTTTACCTGCAGCTATGATTCAAAGCTGGATGGGTACAGATTTCACTAACGACGCTTTAATTAATGCAGGCTCTTTAGTAGCAGATTACGAGCATACTCTAATAGGTATTACATCTATTAACGGAACCAACTGCTTTAAGATTAAATTAGAACCCAAGACTGAAGCAGCCGTCGTTTGGGGTCAGGTCATTGCCTATGTTTCTGTGGATGAATTTTTACAGCTACGCACAGAGTTTTATGACGAAGAGGCGTATTTAATTACAACGCTAGAAGCAATGGAAGTAGCGTCTTTTGGCGAGATTAGATTGCCTTCAAAATTGAAGATTACACCGGCGGAGGATGAAGGTAATTTTACTGAGCTTACCTATAAAGCGTTAGACTTTAATCCAATCTTCCCTGAAGGATTCTTTGAGCGCAGCAACATGAAAGCCGTTAAATAATGCTCAAACTAGCTTGGCGTAACATTTGGCGTAATAAAGGACGCAGCATCATTACCATGGCAGCAGTAATGTTCTGTGTGATCTTTGCTGTAGTGCTTCGCAGTTTCCAGGTGGGTGTTTGGGAGCACATGGTTGGTGATATCGTAGCGAATAATTTTGGGTACTTACAAATTCATCAAAAAGGATTTTGGGGGGATCAAAACTTAGAACGCAGCATGGATGAATCGGCTGTGGATTGGTCGACTCTTCAAGAAGTTCCGGGTGTTCGTTCGCTTATACCAAGGCTGGAAAGCTTTTCATTAGTCAGTACTGGAGACAACAACCGCGGTAGTTTAGTCTTAGGCATTCGGCCAGAAGACGAACTTGCAGGTTTGCGTTTAACAGACCAATTAGTGGACGGGCGTGTCTTTTCAAGTGCCTCTGATGAAGTGGTTGTATCGGAAGGGCTTGCAGACTACCTCAGTGTTGAGGTCGGTGACTCTCTTTTATTTCTTGGTCAGGGTTATCGAGGGGCGAGCGCCTACGGACAATTTATGGTTTCGGGAATTGCTAAAATTTCCAACCCCGAACTCAACAAACAACTGGTTGTGCTGCCTTTGGAGACGGCCCAATGGATGTACAATGCTACGGACTTATTGACTACGGTGGTAGTTGATTTAGAATCCGATGCAGATTATGCTGCTGTTAAATTAGAATTAGCACCGCTTTTAGGCGAAGAATTGGAATTGTTGGACTGGGAGCAGTTGTTTCCAGAATTGGTCCAAACTATTGAAGCAGATATGGCCGGAGGTCAAATTTTTGTAACCATTCTTTACTTCATTATATCCTTCGTTTTGCTCGGGACAGTCATCATGATGGTAAGCGAACGCGAACGCGAATTTGGTATTTTGGTTAGCATTGGGATGCGCAAAACGCGGTTGGCGGCAGTTACAGTATTAGAAAACTTAATGCTTTTAATGAGCGGCGCAGTGCTGGGAATGGCAGTGGTAAAACCGGTCCAATTTTATTTCAAATACAACCCCATTGATCTTAGTGGTCAAATGAAAGAAGCCATAGAGCAATTTGATTTCGAACCCAAACTCTACACCACCACATCATTCCTTATTAATCTAAATCACGGGGCCATCGTGTTTTGTATTGGCGTATTGGTAAGCAGCTATGCGGTATGGAAAATCATGAATTTGAATCCGGTAAAAAGTATGCGTTCATGATTTTTAAAGTGGCTTGGCGCAATATTTGGCGAGCGAAAGTCCGCTCCTTCATTGTCATTGGATCCATCGTTGTAGGGATTTGGGCAGGGTTGCTCATTATAGGTTTTTCTTTCGGAATGAATAATGAGCGCACGGCTTCTGCTATAGGGACGACCACTGGGCACGCTCAGATTCACCATCAAGATTTTGATGCCGAACCATTATCAACAGCAGTTGTGGCGGATTCTTCTGGAACTGTCGCCCTTCGCCAAAAAGTTCAAGCGTTACCGTTTGTCAGTGGCACGGCACAGCGCACCGTACTGGGCGGAATGATTAACTCTGCTAAAAGTGCCCGAGCGGTGCGTATCATGGGTGTTTGGCCAGAAGAAGAACGCATACAAACCACCCTTCCTGACTGCATGGTTGAAGGTGACTTCTTTGAGGCTGATGGGCGTAATCGGTTGTTGATTGGTGAGAAATTAGCGAAACGATTAGGATTAAAATTACGTAGTAAAGTCGTCCTTACTTTTCAGGATGCAGCAGGAGATCTTAGCAGAGCATCGTTTAGAATCTCAGGGATTTATAAAACATTGAATGCAACTTGGGACGAATTTCACGTTTACGTCGATCATGAGGATTTAGAGAAAAGTCTTGGCACACCATTAGTACACGAGGTATTGGTGCGGTTTGAGGAGACCGTAGATACTCAAGAGAAGGCTAATGCTTTGGCAGAAGTTATGCCTGCAGGCTTAGCCGTAAAATCTTGGAAACAGGTACGCCCGGAATTGGGCTTTGCCGATGATATGATGGCGATAATGCTCGTACTTGTTCTGGGGATTATTATGATGGCCCTGCTTTTCGGAATCATCAACAACATGCTTATGGCCATATTGGAACGCCGAAGAGAATTGGGTATGCTTATGGCGGTCGGAATGAATAAGCGTAAGCTGTTTATGATGATTTTAGTGGAAACATTAATGCTTGGTTTTGTTGGTGGACCAATAGGTATTCTACTGGGCGATCTAAGCACCCGTGCCATGATGCGTATAGGGATAGATTTATCCAGTAAGCAAGACGGCTTAGCCGAATTAGGTGTGCAGAGTATGATATACCCAGAGATTGTCCCGAGCTATTACCTAATAATCGCTGTGATGGTAATCACCACCGCCTTGATTGCTTCCATACTACCCGCGATTAAGGCGCTTAAGTTGAACCCTGTAGAAGCCATTCGTGGTATTTGAGTTATGAGTAAACCAGTTATCGAAGTGAAAAACCTAGAAAAGGTCTACGAGGGTGTTGTTCCTGTTCATGCTGTAAATGGCATTAGCTTGACCATAACGCAAGGCGAATTCACTGCACTTAAGGGTCCGTCGGGATGTGGGAAAACCACCTTACTCAATATGCTGGGCGGTCTTGACCAGCCGACCAAAGGATCTATTGCTATTGGTGGGGTAGATATTACCACGTTAAGCGAAAATGAATTGATTGACTTCAGATTACGCAACATTGGATTTGTTTTTCAAGCGTACAATCTTATACCGGTGCTTTCTGCACAAGAAAATGTCAGTTTCATAATGTTGTTGCAGAACAGGCCAAAAGAAGAACGCGAGCAACGAGCACGTCAATTGCTCGAGGCAGTCGGTCTTGGAGATAAAGAAGATAAAAGACCGGGTCAACTTTCGGGTGGTCAGCAACAGCGTGTTGCCGTTGCCAGGGCCCTTGCCTCGAAACCGCAGTTCGTTCTAGCGGACGAACCTACAGCAAACTTAGATTCTCAAAGTACTGCCAATCTATTGGACATTATGGAGCGCCTCAATAAGGAAGAAGGAATGACCTTTGTTTTCGCTACGCATGATGATCGTGTCATAAAAAAGGCGCGCCGAATTATTAGTATCGAGGACGGAAAAGTCTTGAGCGACAACTAAAGCACTATTTTAGGGTCATGAAACCTAAATTTAGACCTTATACACCTTGGCCTTCATCTGATGAGGACGCCCATGCCTTATTTGAAAATTTTGAAAAAGCCTTAAAAACAAGGCGCAGCATGCGCGTTTATAATGCTACCCCGGTACCTCGAAGTACAATAGAACGACTTATAGCGCTGGCAGCTTCGGCGCCATCAGGTGCAAATAAGCAACCGTGGCATTTTGTTGCGATTCAAAATTCTGAAATTAAAAGCAAGATACGCGCAGCAGCTGAGGAGGAAGAAAAAGCGTTTTATGGGGGACGTGCAACTGAAGAATGGCTGGAAGATTTAAAGCCCTTCGCTACGGATTGGGAGAAGCCATTTCTTGAAGAAGCGCCTTGGCTGATTGTTGTATTTCGTAAAAATTACGACCTCGAATCGGACGGCTCTAAAGCGAAGAATTATTACGTGCAAGAGAGCGTGGGAATTGCCTGCGGATTCTTAATTGCAGCCATACATGCAGCGGGCTTAGTCACCTTAACGCATACGCCATCTCCCATGGGATTCCTTTCTGAAATTCTGGACCGACCTTCGAATGAAAAACCTTTTCTACTTCTTCCAGTGGGGTACCCTGCTCCTGGCGCTGAAGTACCTGACATTTCTAAGAAAGGAGTAGACGATATCAGTGATTTTATCTGACCTTTGTCTTAAACTACACTATTATGTTTGAAGGAACGTCTGTACAATTTGTCGTAGATGCTGATGAGGTTCGTCAGGAGCTCAAAGCAGCCCAATTGAATTGGCCTATTGTAAAGATTTTAGGTCAAGAGGATGAAGAAGAAAAAGATCCTGAAGACATGAGCGTAAGTGGTGAGGGCGTTGCCATTTATATTGACAGTATCGAAGTGATTCTTAAAGAGCGCATCGAAAAGGCAAAAGAGATTGTTTCGACAGTGGCTAGAATGATTGAGTATTTCAATGCGCAAGACGAAACCGCCGTGCTCTTCTTTCACGTCAGCTGGCAAACTTATTTGATTGAAGAGAAATAAGCAGTCAGGAGTTTGGCTTTAGAATGACCCACAACTTCTGTCAGTTGTTCAGGACTCGCGGCTTTTATGTTTTTCACACTTTTAAAGGTTTTTATAAGGTCTTTGATCGTTTCAGGACCAATACCTTTCACACCTTCTAATTCGCTTTTAAAAGCGCCTTTACTCCTCCTTGAACGATGATGATTTAAGCTGAACCTATGTGCCTCGTCACGTGCTTGTTGAATGATTTTCAAGGTTTCTGATCGTTTGTCTAAATGCAGCGGGTAAGGATCACCTGGAAAGTACAGTTCTTCTAGTCTTTTGGCTATGCCAATGATGGTTATTTTACCGCGAAGACCTAATCGCTCCAAAGCTTTAAGTGCTGCTCCCAACTGTCCCTTCCCACCGTCGATAACGATGAGTTGCGGCAACGGCTCTCCTTCCTCCAAGAGTCTGCGGTACCTGCGGTGAACGACTTCTTCCATGGAAGCATAGTCGTCAGGACCTTCTACCGTTTTGATGTTAAATTTTCGGTAGTCCTTTTTTGAAGGTTTACCGTACTTAAAGAC
>JAKMEB010000060.1 GCA_022426185.1 Schleiferiaceae bacterium | reverse complement strand
ACAGCTGCGGGTCAAGCCGTAGTTGAGGCTGCGGGATTTGCCATGTTGCACAAGGAGACACGCCTGCCTTTAGAATACAATAAGGAGGACTTATTAAACCCTCATTTTATCGTGCTTTAAAGTTCTGCTAGATAGCGGTCAGTCCTTATCTTTGCCGCCCATGCAGGAAACATCTACTTTATCTCCACCCAACCCCTCCTTGATTAAGGAAGCATTGCGTCTAGGAAAACTGCGCTTGAGTACCTCTGTAGTATTCAGTTCTGTCGCGGGCTATTTCCTTGGAATGAAGGAGTTTAGCTGGGTACAATTGGCATTACTCATCTTTGGGGGAATTACCGTTGTAGCCGCATCGAATGCTTTTAATCAAATCTACGAAAAGGATAGGGATGCGTTAATGAACAGGACAAAAGGCCGTCCACTTCCCTCAGGAACATTGACTTTACGCGAAGCTTGGTTCATCGCAACTTTTTTATTAATTGTTGGATTATGGGCATTGTATTTCATTAATCCTATGACTGCTTATTTCGGCGCCCTAAGTGTCGTACTGTATACGTTAGTTTATACTCCGTTAAAAGCGAAAACACCGCTTGCAGTATTTGTTGGAGCGATCCCGGGTGCAATTCCCTACATGTTGGGTTGGGTCGCGGCACGGAACGATTTTGACATTGAAACGGGTACGTTGTTTGCACAGCAATTTTTCTGGCAATTTCCGCACTTTTGGGCTATTGCTTGGTTCTCTTACGATGATTACGCAAAGGCAGGCTATTATCTGTTGCCCTCAAAAGCAAAAGACCGACCCTCACAATTGTATATCATCATCTATACCGTTTGGATGATGATGGTGGGTATTTTACCGGTTTTTGGCATCACTGGTGAACTTCAGCTCAGTTGGATAGGGGCCGCCGCTGTGGGTGCCCTAGGTTATTGGGTATTGAACAACGCTATTTTGTTATTGAAGGATGCAGACGATAAACGTGCCCGTAAACTTATGTTGAGTAGTATTGCATATCTCACAGGAATGCAAATCATTTATATAATTGATCGATTCATTTAAGATGGAAACATTACAAGAACAACGCCGCCGCGCCGCCAAGCCTTTATTGTGGATAGGAATCGGAAGTATCATTATGGCTTTCGCTGGTCTCACCTCCGGCTATGTTGTGAGTCGGACTACACTTGTGATGAACGAGCAATGGATGACCTTTGCATTGCCAAAAGCGTTTATTTACAGCACGGTCGTGATTATAGCTTCCTCGCTTGCATTGATTTGGGGTAAACGACAACTGGCTGAAGGAAAAGATAGCGCAATAAAGCCCATGCTTTGGATTACGTTATTGCTGGGCTTTGGTTTTTTATGGTTTCAAGGTGAGGCTTGGACGGAATTAATGGCAAACAACATCTTTTTTGCCGGCGCGCAGTCGCATCCGGCCGGATCTTGGGTCTACGCTTTATTTCTCTTTCACGGCTTGCACGTGGCGGGTGGAATTATTGCCCTTTTAGTGGTCCTATTCCGCGCATACAGAGGACGTTACTCTTCTGCCGATTATCATGGAATTACCCTTGTGAGTATTTATTGGCATTTTGTGGACCTATTGTGGCTCTATTTGTATGTCTTTTTAAGTGCTATTCGTTAAATTTGTCAAAGAAATTTTAATCTAACCGTTATGGCTTCATCCGCTGAAATGACGCAAGAAGAAAACAACTGGGGCGGTGGTTCAAGACCACTAGGCTCTCGTTATGGAAAACTAATGATGTGGTTTTTCCTCCTTTCTGATGCGTTAACTTTCTCAGGTTTTTTAACGGCATATGGTTTAATGCGCTTCAAGTTTGAAAGCACGTGGCCTATTGCTGAAAATGTTTTTACCCACTTTCCGGGTCTAGAAGGAGATCAACCCCTTCTGTACGTTGCGTTGATGACATTCATTTTGATCATGTCTTCTGTGACTATGGTATTGGCTGTAAACGCTGGTGAAAAAATGAATCGCAAGGCAGTGACAAACTGGATGTTATGGACTATCGTCGGTGGATTTATTTTCGTTGGGTCCCAAGCTTGGGAATGGTACCACTTCATTATCGGTGATAGCGGCGCAGTTGAAACTGCCCGTCAGGAGATTCTGCACATTTACAATGATGAGGGTGAGCGTTTAAGTTTTAGTCAAGTCATTCATGGAATGGAAGAGGGACATGCGTCGAACCACGGTGAGACCTTCTCTAAGGCTGAGGTTCTCGCTGCGATGAAGTCGAACGAAGGCATGTATTTGATGGAGCCAGGAAAAGCCGGTGCTGCATTCACACATGAAACATCAGTTGCAATGCTCGAAGCTGGGGATGTCGTTCAAGGAGCGAATATGATTCACAACGAATATGGCCAGAAGCAATTCGCGAATTTCTTCTTCTTTATCACAGGTTTCCATGGTTTCCACGTATTTTCTGGTGTTGTAATTAATTTCATCATTTTTTACAACGTCTTGCTAGGGACTTATGAGCGTCGAGGCCACTACCGTATGGTTGAGAAAGTTGGTTTATACTGGCACTTCGTTGACCTTGTTTGGGTATTCGTATTTACATTCTTCTATCTCGTCTAAAACACATTTATCATGTCAGATCATAACGGAACTTGGTGGATTTGGAAAGTATTCTGGATCCTATTAGTGATAACAGGAGTCGAAGTTGCTTTGGGTATCATTAAGCCTGAATTTATGTTGACGCAAGTTATCGGCACGTCAATACTGAATATCTTGTTCATTGTACTTACCCTTATCAAAGCGGCATACATTGTGCAGATATTCATGCACGTGAAATTTGAAAAGAAAGGACTGAAATATGCCCTTTACCTACCGACCTTGATTTTAATTCCATACTTGACATTTATCCTTCTAACGGAAGGTTCATACTTGTTCCAGTAATGGCGAATAAATCCTTCTTTAATCGGGCAGTGCTAATCGCAGTATTAGTACTGCCCGCTTTGCTTTATTTGTTTTTCGTATACGGCCAAAACGAAGTGTTTTTCCAGACTTTGAAGTACGTAGGACCAAAGACTGTGGTCACGACGACAGAAGGTTTTGATACCGCGTATTACGAGATCCCTGAATTTTCTTTGCAAGCAACGAATGGTGGAACCGTTACCAACGAAACGATGGATTCCACTATTTATGTTTTGAGTTTTTTCTTCGCGACTTGCCCGACCATTTGTCCTGCGATGAATTTTCATATGAATGAGCTCGAGCGACGATTCAAAGGATATCCTGAATTTGAAATGGTGAGTATTACGGTAGACCCTGAAAAGGATACGCCAGAAAAATTGGAGCAATATCAAAAAGTGAATAACTACAATGCCAGTAAATGGCGTTTTTTGACGGGGGATAAAGAACCTATTTATGCACTCGCAAAAGGTGTGTATTTGAATGCTTTCGAGGATCAAACGGCTGAAGGTGGCTTTTTACACAGTACCAGTGCTATTCTTATAGATTGGAATGGTAATATTCGCAGTCGTAAAGATGATAACGGGAACATTGTGGGCTCTTATGATGTTTTAGATGTAACTCAGCTGAATGACCTTGAAGAAGACATCAAGGTGCTTATAGCGGAGTACGAACGCGAAAAACACAATAAATTAGATGAGTAACGCAACTGATGACAAGAGAATCATTCGTGTGATTTATGCACTGAGTGTCATTATTCCTTTAGCTGTAGCACTTTTAATGGTGCTCCCTTCAGAATGGAAGGAAGGTCTAGGTATAAGTGAGCAGAGTGCTGTGAGTTCTTTTCCCTTTTTGCATGCTGTTTTGAATGGTGCGACTTTCGTATGCCTCGTCGCTGCAGGTATCGCGATCAAGAATAAAAAGATTACAGTCCACAAGACTTTCATGCTTACCGCTTTTGTCTTAAGCAGTTTGTTTTTAGTGTCCTATGTCATTTACCATTTGACGCATCCAAGCGCTAAATTTGGAGGTGAAGGTGCTGTACGCTACCTCTATTTTTTCATTTTACTCTCGCACATTTTGTTAAGTGTTCCTGTGATTCCATTAGCATTACTTAGTATTTATCGCGGTTGGACTAATGACATAGCTAAGCACAAACGCATTGTGAAGTTTGCCTATCCGGTTTGGTTGTACGTGGCTTTAACGGGTGTCTTAGTGTATCTATTCATGCAACCCTATTACTGATGAGAAAATTCGCTTTTGTAGGTTCTTTTTTACTGAGCAGTACACTGGGTTTTGCCCAATGTTCTATGTGTAAGGCGGTGGCAGAAACTGCTGATGGTGGTGGATTTGGCGCTGGATTAAATTACGGCATTGTATATCTGATGATCTTTCCTTATCTCATTATTGGGGGAATAGCATATAAGATTTACAAGAATAAGAAAGCCTACAAATAATGTATCTTTGGGTTGCCTTAACCCCAACGATATGCGATTGAATTTCTCACATTTCTTTTTTACTCTAGGCGTAGTGTTGATGATGCCTAGCACCGTTTCTGCTCAAGAAATATGGTCGCTCGGTGCGTGCATAGACTATGCTAAAGAACACAATCTAGATATTCAAAAAGGTAGAAACAGTCTTTTGTTGGCAAAAGTCGATGAACAACAAAGCGAACTGGCTTTTTTACCTTCTCTAAATTTAAACGGTGGTTATTACTGGAATTTTGGTTTAACCATTGACCCCATTACCAATACCAGGCAGCCAGGTTCGCGTCAAACGCTTGGAACCACAGCTTCAAGTAATTGGGTGCTGTTAAATGGCGGTAGAAATTTATACCAATTGCAGCAAGCACGTATGAATTCTCTGGCGTCTCTATATCAATTGCAAGAGCTTTCAAATAACGTTTACTTGAATATTGCATCTGCCTATTTACAGATTTTGGTAAATGAGCAATTGCTGGAGGTAGCAAACGGCCAGTTGGATGCCTCTATGCAGAGTTTAAAACGTACCGAGATTCTATTTGAAAATGGAGCGCTGTCAAAAGATAATTATTTACAAAGCGTTGCCCAAGTAAGTAGCGATGATGGAAATGTAACAAGCGCCCAAAATGCTGTAGTGCTCAGTAAGTTGATGCTTTATCAGATGCTTCAATTAGAAGAAGATTTTGCATCTTTTGAGATAGTTCGACCGGAAGTGGATCTAACAGCCAGTGCTATGTCCGGTTACCACAGTACGAGCTTAGTTGAAGATGCTGTTGGAAAACAGCCGGGGGTAAAATTAGCCGACGCGAATGTAGAGCGTGCGAGGTATGGGGTGAAATTGGCGCAAAGCGGACGGCATCCTTCTTTGTCTTTTTCTGCACAATTGAATTCAAATTACGTGCAAGGCCTGCCTTATTTTACAGATTATATATCCTTGACCACCTATACTTTAGTTGAGAATCCATTGACAGGTTCTATAGAACAGGTGCCCTCCACTATTAATGTGCCAGACCCATCGAGTGCTGAAACTTATTCGGTTACGAATCAGCTTCAAGACAACTGGAATCAATTTTTAGGTGTTGGTGTTCAGATTCCATTGTTTAATGCAGGTCAAACGCATGCTGCCGTTCAGCGGGCGAAAATTCAACTTGATAATGCGACGCTTGATGCTGTGCAAACAGAAGTGAATGTGCGCCAGACGATGGAGCGGGCGTATTTAGATGCGAAAGGTGCACTTGCACTGTATGAGGCGTCACAAGCATCAGCAGAAGCCTCGAAATTAGCACTTGATAATGCACAATTGAACTTTGATACAGGGGTCATAAGTGCCTTCGACCTGAGCTTAAGCAAGAACCAATACCTCGCTGCGAAGAGTCGCGAGATTCAGTCAAAATTCGATTACCTATTTAAAGTTAAGGTCTTAGAATTCTACTTATTTAATCAAATCACCTTATAACTCGCCAGACCATGAAATTGAATTTAAAAGTTGTTTTACCCCTTGCTATCGTTCTTATAGGGGCATTAGTGGTCGCAAAGAAAAAGGGATGGATCGGTGCGGGTACCGATACAACCATTGTAGAATCTGGTTATGCGCACCGACGCACTGTGGTGGAATCTGTAACGGCCAGTGGGAAAATACAGCCAGAGGTAGAGGTGAAGATGAGTCCTGAGGTTAGCGGTGAGATTATTGAAGTAAATGTAGTCGATGGGCAGCAAGTCAGTGAAGGAGACGTTCTTGTAAAGATTAATCCAGATCTCTATGAAAGTGCCATTACACGAGCGCGAGCTGCCGTCAATAGTGCGAAAGCGGGGTTGGCTCAGAGTAGTGTGGCCTTAGATGAAGCTAAAAAGTTGTGGGCCAGAAATAAGGTGCTTTTTGAGAAGGGTGCCATTTCTGAACAAGAATATGACGCTGCACAACGCGCCATTTCTGTTGCTGAATTGCAGGAGGAGAGTGCGAAATACCAACTGCAGAGTGCGGAAGCCAATCTGGATGAAGCATACAAAAACTTGAAGCGTACCACCATCATTGCGCCAATCGACGGTACCGTAACTCAACTGGACGTTGAATTGGGTGAACGCGTTGTGGGTACAGCAACAATGACGGGTACGGAAATGCTGCGTATTGCCGATCTCAATACCATGGAGGTTTTGGTTGAGGTAAACGAAAACGATATTGTCAAGATTACGAAAGGTGATACGGCCCTTATTGAGGTTGATGCCTTTTTAGGAAACTCCTTCCGCGGTGTGGTCAGTGAGATTGCCAATAGCGCAAAACTGGCTTTAGGTGCTTCACCGGATCAGGTGACCAATTTTGAAGTAAAAATACGCATGATCAACAGTAGTTTTGCCTTGCTGAAACCAGACTATGGCGACAATCCGTTTCGTCCTGGTATGACGGCTACTGTCGAAATCATTACGAATAAAGTACGTGATGCACTAGTCGTGCCCATACAAGCGGTGACGGTTCGTTCAGATACTTCCTCCAATGCGGTTTCTTACGAACGTGTATTAAGTGAAGGTATCGATGAAAGCTTCGAGGTTGTTTTTACTCCGGAAGGCTTGAAAGCAGGTTTACTTGTGGTGGAATCCGGCATTCAAGACGATGAATACATTATAGTATCCGGAGTCGAAGACAGCACGGCGGTCATCATTGGGCCCTACAGTGCTGTGAGCAGAAGCTTAAAGCGTGGCTCACGCATTACTACTGAAAAAAAATAAGTGTGTTACTCTGCATAGAAACCGCGACTAAGAATTGCAGCATCGGGCTGTGGAACGGTGAGCAGATGGTGGCAACACTTTCGGAAAGGGGAGATCGCTTCATTCATGGTGAGCGCTTACATGTGCTTATCAAAGAGTTACTTCATGAAAACAATGTCGATTTTAACGCGCTCAGGGGCGTTTGTGTCGGCAAGGGTCCGGGTTCCTATACAGGTTTACGCATTGGTGTAAGTACCGCTAAAGGCGTGTGTTTTGCCGCGGATATTCCTTTGTATAGCGTACCCACTTTAGGTTGTTTTGATGTCTCAAATTGTAAAACACCTTTTGTCATTTCCGTTCTTGATGCGCGCCGTGATGAAGTTTATGCCCAGGTTTGGCGATTAGGAGAAGGAGGGATAACGCCTGAAGGACCCGTTGAAGCGGTGATTATAACTGATGAAAGTTGGAAGGCTTTACAAAGCGAAATGGTGACGATATTAGGCGAGGGGGCCGATAAAATTGGCCAATTCATGTCTCAAGTTCCAGAATCCTGGCAATTGCAGTCCAATACAGATCCCGATGCAAAGCACATGGGACAACATCTAAAGCCTCTTCCTCTCGCGGAAGACGTGGCTTATTTTGAACCCTACTATCTCAAGGATTTCGTAGCTGAAAAGTCGAAAAAGAAATTCTTCTAGGTTTATTACACCGTGTAAAAAGGACAGCTTGTGAGGTGATCATTTACCATTCCAGTAGCTTGCATGTGCGCATAGATTACAGTAGGGCCTATAAATTTAAAACCTAATGCCTTAAGGTCTTTAGAGAGTTGAGTTGCGAGTTCTGTTACCGCTGGAACTTCATCTAAATGCTTCCAAGTATTTTGAATGGGTGCATGATCTACATAGGACCAAAAAAAATCAACCAGTGAAGTTCCACTGGCGTGAAGCGACAATACACATTTTGCATTGGCAATGGCCGCTCTGATTTTAGCTTCATGGCGAATGATGCCCTTATTGTTTAGTGCAGCAGCAATTTCGTTTTCGGACATGTTTGCCACGCTCAGAACATCAAATTGATGGAAGACGGCTCTAAAAGCCTCCCTTTTCTTGAGTACTGTGATCCAGCTTAGTCCAGCTTGAAAGGTTTCAAGCAAGAGGAATTCGAACATTTTCTGTTCTTCACGCACTGGACGCCCCCACTCATTATCATGGTAGTTTTCGTACAATTTGCTCCCACTGCACCAGCCGCAGCGCTCTTTTACGCTTTCCACTGTTGGAGTAGTTTTTCACGTTGGGTCGTAGGTAATTGACAAGTCGCATTACTACATAGGTAATAGGTAAGTGTGTCGCCAACGCGCCCCTTGAAATGGACCAATTCCGAGGACTCCTCGCTAAAGAGTACCATAGTCCCGGGTTGATAGTTCGTACGTTGCAACTCCTCTGCAGCGGCCTTCGCACCGGGACCCGTAACCACGAGTTCTTTGGCACCAAAAGCTTGCAAAAGGCCTAGTTCTAGCCAGTTTGAGAAATTAGGTCCGTATTTAAACACTTTACTGTGAACGGAACGCGTTGCTTGTTGCGCTTGATCCTTCCAATCACTCCGGTTTACTAAGGTGCCTAAGGATTGAAAGAAATGTGCCCAGATTGAATTGGCACTAGGGATCACATTGTCTTCAATTTCCAGCTGTTTTTGCCAAGACGCAGCGACGTCATTTGTATAGACTCTGAAGGCACCTTCCAGTGGAAATAGACTTTCGATACGTTGCGCAATTGTGGTTGCTTGGGCGAGATAAACTTGATTTCCAGTGAGTAAAAAACCCGCTATTAGTGCCTGTCCTAGGCTGCTGTAATCGTCAAGAAATCCTTCGCCTTGTGCGGTATGGTTAAGATATTGATGCGCGACTTGTCCGTCACGCCATACCCTTTGCAATAAAGTTTCAAGTAATGAAATGGCAGCTGCATCGTATCCATTTTCAGGCAATGCACGGTGCGCTTCACAAAGGCCTACTACCAATAGCGCATTCCAACACGTTAATGCTTTTGGATCGCGCAACGGTTTTGGGTGCGTTTGAATGCGATCGTTGGATGCTTTAGCCACTGCTTGCTGCCATTGAAGGAGCAATGTATTTGCAGCAGCAGAATCACTATTCAATCGTTCCGCTAATTGCTTTATTGGCTGAGTTCTATGCAAAATGAACTTTCCTTCCCATGCAGAATGTTCACTGATATCAAAGTACCATTTAAATGCTTCAAAATGGGGTAGGGCCATAGCCTCCAATTCCCTTTTATGCCAAGTATAATAACCGCCTTCTTCTCTGCCATTTTCTGGGGTAGGGCTATCGGCATCTAACGCAGCGGCATAAAGTCCACTGTCCAGTTTCATTTCTTTCTGAAGCCAATTGACCGTATGGGCTAAGGTTTGAGCGTACAATTCTTGTGGATTAGTACGGTATGCTTTTGCATACAGTCCAATCAATTGGGCATTATCGTATAACATTTTTTCAAAGTGCGGGACTTTCCAAAATCTATCGGTTGCGTAACGCGTAAACCCACCATGGACAAAATCGTTGATTCCCCCCAATGCCATTTTTTGTAAGGTCGTATAGACGAAGGAACATGTTTTGTCGTTTTGTGACAAAATTCCATGCTGCAAAAGATAACTGTAGTTACTGGGCATCGGAAATTTCGGGGCATGCGTCAATCCGCCATTGCGCTCATCCCATCCGCGCATCCAAGGAATGAGAACGTCTTCAAGATCCGATGCAACGAAAGAGCCTGGTGTACCGCTCTTACTCACCTGGACCATGTCTAAGAGGCCCTCGCGCATTTGTGTGGCATACGCTTCTACACGTTCTGGAGTTTCTTGCCACATTTGAGCGATCTGCGAAAGCGCCGCCATCCAGTCTGCCTTAGAAAAATAGGTGCCTCCCCATACGGGTGTTCCGTCAGGAAGCGCAATGCAGTTCAATGGCCATCCACCTTGTCCGGTCATTAACTGGACCGCGCTCATGAAACGCGCATCAAGATCCGGTCGTTCTTCGCGGTCTATTTTAATAGATGTAAAGTGAGTGTTCATCAAGGCTGCAACTTCCGCATCCTCAAAGCTTTCCTCTTCCATTACATGGCACCAGTGACAGCTTGAATATCCAATAGATACAACAAGTAAACGCTGTTCTTGCGCTGCCTGGGCTAAGAGTTCTTCCGACCAGAGCTGCCAATGTACTGGGTTATTGGCATGTTGCTTTAAATAAAGACTCCCGCTCTGGTGCAGCTCGTTTTTCATTATTTCTGCTTGGCGTAGTTTTCGTAGAAATAGGGAATGGTTTCAATGCCTTTAAAATAATTGAACACGCCGTAGTGTTCGTTGGGACTGTGTATGGCATCACTATCTAAGCCAAAACCCATGAGAATACTTTTTGCGCCCAATTGTTGTTCAAACAAGGCGACAATAGGAATAGATCCCCCGCTTCTTACAGGTAATGCTGCCTTACCGAAGGTTTTTTCATACGCTTTGGATGCAGCTTGATAAGCTGGGTTGGTGGTGTGTGTAACATACGGGAGACCACCGTGGTGTGGTGTTACTTGAATTTTTACGGACTTAGGAGCAATGGCCGTAAAATGTTTCGTGAATTTTTCTGTGATCGCCTCAGGGTCTTGTCCTGGGACGAGACGCATTGAAATTTTAGCAAAGGCTTTTGAAGGAATCACTGTTTTAGCTCCTTCTCCAATATAACCGCCCCACATACCATTCACATCCAGGGTAGGACGAATAGAGGTGCGTTCAGGAGTACTGTAGCCTTCTTCGCCCCACACATCGCCAATACCTATACTATCTTTAAACTCCTCTTGACTAAAAGGTGCTTTTGCCATGAGGGCGCGTTCCTCATTGCTTACAATCTCGACGCCATCATAAAAACCTTCTACGGTGATTTGTCCTTGATCATCGTGTAAGGAAGCGATCATTTTCGCAAGTATATTTAATGGATTCGCCACTGCGCCTCCGTAAAGCCCAGAGTGTAGATCTCTATTAGGTCCAGTCACTTCAACCTCCACATAGCTTAAACCGCGAAGACCCGTTGTGATCGAAGGGGTAGTATTGCTAATCATACCCGTATCACTGATAAGAATAGTGTCACAGGCCAATTTTTCTTTATGTAGAGCGACAAAAGGTTCAAGATTAATGCTTCCCACTTCCTCTTCGCCTTCTATCATGAATTTGATATTACACGGAATCTCACCATTGCTTTTCATGACCTCAAAGGCCTTAAGGTGCATGAACATCTGGCCCTTGTCATCACAAGCTCCGCGCGCAAAAATGGCACCTTCAGGGTGATTCTTAGTTGTTTTTATAATGGGTTCGAACGGATCATTATCCCAGAGATCAATGGGATCTGCGGGCTGCACATCATAGTGTCCGTAAACCAATACAGTTGGTAGATCTGGATCCACCAGGCATTCACCATAGACTATAGGGTGGCCTTTCGTAGGGAAAATCTCAACGCCATCTAAGCCCAAAGATTTCATCTGCTCTGCGATGTGATTTGCACATTGCGCAACGTCAGAATTGTAGGCGGGATCTGCAGAAATGGAAGGAATGCGTAAAAGGCCAAAGAGTTCTTCTAGTAAGCGTTCTTTGTTGGCTTCTATAAACGTTGTAGGGTTTGTCATGGTGAACCAATTTTAATTCTGTTCTCAAAGTTAACCGCTAACATTTGAAGTGCGGTGCAACATTTTAATTTTCTATATTCGAGGATGCGTAATTTATTGCTTTCATTGAGTTTGTTATTTGGCTTGTTTCTCACGGCCCAGCCCAGTATGACAGTGAATAGCACGGGCAATTACAAGAAGCCGTATTGGATGGCAGCGAACATTCTCGTTGACTCCACTTTATCCATCTACAATTTGGGTCAAAATGCGCTACCACTTACGCAAGCTAATACGACTCAAATCGGTTATTTCGAAGCAAACGACACGGCTTTTCCTGTGCAGTCTGGTATTGTCATGGTCGCAGCACAAAATGCCTCTGATGTTATTGCAGCCACCAATGGCAATGGAAATAACGTCACCTTCACAGATTCAGAACTATCCTCGGTACTCACCCAGTTAGGCTCTTCTGGTTATGCGATTAAGGACATGGTTGAAATCGAATTCAGTTTTATAGCTCAATCGGATTCTATTAAATTTAATTACTGCTTTGGATCGCACGAATACGACGGTTACACCTGCAGTAATTTCAACGACGTCTTCGGTTTCTTTTTGGAAGGACCCTACATTAACGGGGTCAGTGCACCAACAAATGGATCCATAGTCCGTAACATTGCTACTATTCCTGGAACAAATGTTCCTATAGCAGTAAATACAATAAACTCAGGATCACCATCTGGCAGCAATCCGGCGTCAAATTGTTCCTCAGCCAACCCAAATTTCGTCGCGCACAGTGCCTATTATAACGCGTCCAACGGTTCTATAACCACTTTAGACGGGTATACGGATAAATTCACTGCGAGAGCCGAAGTACAATGTGGAGGCTGGTATACCATCCGGTTAAAATTGGCTAACGTTTCTGATGCCGCGCTTTCAAGTGCCGTATTTCTGGAAAAACAGTCGTTGAAGGGTCCGGAGCTGACCATCGTCGATTCTACCAACGTAGGAAACAGCTTTAATGATACCATGCTCGTTGAGGGCTGTAACAAGAACGAAATCATTTTTTCGCGCAATGCAAATCTCAGCGTGAACATGAAGATACCGATCTACGTGGATACCAACATGAGTACTGCGGTTGAGGGTGTTGATTTTTCCGTTTTGCCAGACACACTCTTCCTAGCGCCCTATCAAACTGCTGATACACTCACCTTTTGGGTATATGATGATAATGCATCCGAAACGAATGAAAGTTTGACGATAGTACAGGATTACGTATATACCGATTGTTATAATTATCCGGTAAGACGAATGAACTATCTCATCCGTGATAAAGATTCTTTAGAAGGAACACTCACTTTAAATGCACCATCTGATACGGTGAATTGTCCAGGCGACAGCGTTGAACTGGCAGTTGTCGCTACTTCATTCGAAGGTTCTCAAACCGGATTTTGGCTTGCAGACAGTACGTACGTTCCATCACGTTACTTTCAAGTGGACGGTGATACGTCATTTACCTACCTCATGTTTGATGAATGTGGTGATTCAGTCGTTTTCACGCAAGACCTTTATCTCAAGCCTTACGAGCCTATGGCTTATGAACGCGATACGGTTAGAGTTTGTCCCGGAGACAGTGCCTATCTCGCACCGGTTTATTTGGGTGGTGAAGATCCTTTAGCCTTTTATTGGTTGGATAATCTGACTCAAAATAATCCACGCGTCATCCTTCCGTGGAACGATACCACCTTTGTACCTTTTAGCGTATCTGACGGCTGTGATGTGCTACTTATGGACAGCGCATTGGCCATTAATATGCCTAAGCCGTCTGCAGGTTTTCAGTATCTGAATGACCCTTATGTGCCTTTACGTGTGGCTTTCAGCGAAAAAGCACGAAATGAAGTGAGTTGGACTTGGTATTTAGATTCTACGGTTATTACGGGGGAAGAATTTGAATATGATTTCGCTCGCCCGGGTGATTACGAAGTAACCCAAGTTGTCACAAGTGATTTTGGTTGTATTGATAGTATTACTTTACTGGTTGCGGTAGAAACGGATTTCTATCTTTATATTCCAACGGCTTTTTCTCCCAACAACGACGGTATAAACGACTGTTTTTCACTTCGAGGAGTAGGTTTTGAGGGTATTCAATTCGAGATTTTCAATCGTTGGGGAAATGTCGTGTATTCTAGTCAAGACGAAACCGATTGCTGGGACGGAACTTACAAAGAAAAGCCCTTACCGATGGGCGCTTACAGCTGGAGGTTGATGGTAGATCTCCCGTTTGATGAAATTTCAATCAAAGAAGGCATTCTAAACATTATTCGATAATTACAAAAAGGGAATGGTCAAAACGCCAATGACCAGCACTAATTTATATCCCAAATGCGCCCATCTTAAGTTACGTACGTTTATGGAACGAAGTGTAATCAGGTTAGACACAGTGAGCAATAGCAATAAAATCACGATGCCATAAGAGGCATATTCACTGAAAAGTGGTCGCGTAAAATAAGCTGGAATCCAGGCGAGAATGGTATTGATGACCAGAGCCAATTGGACTTTATGAGTCCCATAAACTGCGGCAGCATTTACCTTACCAGCTATAATATCTCCTTTAAACCCTAATAAGTCTTTAACCAGTTCACGAGAGAACAGTGCCAGTCCAAGCAACATGCCATAGGCTAGGGTGGGCAGACTTAAAAAATGGTGATAAACACTGATGCCGAAAAAAGGCATCATTCCTATGATCGCGGCACTGGCATGTCCCACGAAAGGAATGTTCCTAAGTCGATGGGAATACAGCCACAATAAAAAAGCATAGATGCCGTAGTAGCCTAAAGCGCGCCAGCTCACGGAAAATGCCATAAGCAACCCTGAGAATAGTAAAATTCCTGCCACACGAAGTGACGTACTTTTCCGAACCAATCGTTCAAAAGAAGTTTGCCGTGGTCTATTGATGCTATCTGCTTCAAGGTCGTAAAACGTATTAATTAGGAATCCACTGGCCAATAAAAAAGTGGATGCCCAAATGCTGAGGTGCGTTCCAGCATCTGTTAAAAGTGGATTTCTCGCATATTTATCCGCAAACACATAAAGTGCTGCTAAATATTGTCCTAGAAGAAGTAATAGAATATTGTACCAACGAATCTGACTCAGAAGAGCCAATACTTTTAACGCATTTAAGCGTCTTTTACTGATGGGTTTCAAAAGCGGTAAACCACTTCAGGGGCATAACCCTGGAATTTATCTTTAATGCCTTCGTAATCACGAGTGAATCCCATGACAAAGCCTCCACCGCCAGAGCCGCAGAGTTTTAAAAAATAATCTTCGGTTTCTAGACCTTCTTTCCAAAGATTATGAAAACCGTTAGGTATCATTGGATCGAAATTATCTAAAACTAAGGCGCTAAGCTTTTTGAGATTTGTAAACAACGGCCCGCGATCACCATTTACGAACGCTTGTATACACGCGTCGTTGTATTTTACGAACTGGTTTTTAAGCATCTTACGGAATCCTTCTTCTTTGAGTTTCTCCATGAAGATGGCAACCATGGGTTGCGTCTCACCAGGAGCGCCACTATTTAAAAGAAATACAGCTCCTTTTCCTGCATTCACAGGTAAGCTTACCGTACCCAATTCATCTTTACTTTGAATCAATAAGGGCAGTCCTAAATAACAGATGGTTGGATCGATACCACTACTCTTACCGTGAAAATAGCTCTCCATCCAGCTGAACAATTGCTTCAATGCTTTGATATCTGAAGGTTGCTCTGGACTGGCAGGAATTTTATCTTGGCAGTAACGGTCGTAAATGGCCGCGACTAGAGCACCAGAAGAACCAACACCGAAACCCTGGGGTATGCTCGAATCGAAAAATAAGCCGTTCGAAAGATCGTCCTCAAAAGCAGCAAAATCAAATCGACACGGGGCTTCAGGACTCTTTAAATACGCTAAGTACGCTTGAAGGTGTTCATTGCTCTTTGTTTGCGCTGCATTTGGAGCAGTATTGAACTGGAAGGCGCCTTTATAATAGGTGTGTGGAATAGAAAGACCCATGCTATCTTTTATGATACCATATTCTCCGAAGAGCAGTACTTTTCCGTAGAAGAGTGGGTTTTTATGTTCCATTAACTAATTTTTTCTGGGCCTGCGCCTACGGCGTCACATAGATAACTCCCGTCTTTACAAAAAGTTTTCAGGTGTTCCTCTATGAAGGCCAAAGTTACGTCTTTATGGGATGCGGGGTACAAAAGGTGTACGTTGGCTCCTGCATCCAATGTAAAGTATAAAGGGGTTTCTGTTTTTGCCCGAAAAGCCCATACCGCCTCAATAACTTTTAAAGTGTTTGGATGCATTAATATGAAATACGGCGTTGATGCCATCATCATGGCATGTAAGGTGAGTGCTTCACTTTCGACCAAAGTGCCAAATGCCTCTAGATCACCTTCACGTAAAGCGTTTAAAAGTGCAGTTTGGTTGGCGTGTGCTTGCTGAAATCTTGCCGCTGCATAAGAATGGCCCTCCATGAGCTGGTGACCCACCGTAGAACTTACCTTTTTAGTCCCTTTGTCGACCAGTAAAATAG
>JAKMEB010000032.1 GCA_022426185.1 Schleiferiaceae bacterium | reverse complement strand
CTTTTACTACAATCATACCGACCACTTCATCATTCTCATGATCGACTGTAATTGCGCGGACTCCAGATGCACTGCGTCCCATAGAACGCACTTTTGACTCTGGGAAGCGAATGGCCTTACCACTACGAACAGCGAGCATAATATCCTGTTCTCCATTCGTGAGTTTGGCTTCGAGTAAGGTGTCCCCTTCGCGAATGGTAATGGCATTGATACCATTGACACGTGGACGGCTGTAGGCTTCTAAAGAGGTCTTCTTAATGACCCCCTTCTTAGTACACATCACAATATGGTGGTTGTTAATGTAATCTTCGTCTTTGAGATTAAGAACATTGATAAAGGCAAGAACTTTATCATCTTGAGGTAGATTGATCAAATTTTGAATGGCTCTACCCTTGCTCTGGCGACTCCCCTCTGGAATCTCATAAACACGCATCCAGAAACATCTACCTTGTTCTGTAAAGAACAGCATGTATTGGTGGTTGGTGGCTACGTATACATGTTCGATAAAGTCTTTATCGCGCGTGCTGGCAGCCTTTGTGCCCACTCCTCCTCTATTCTGCTTTTTGTATTCTGTAAGCGGTGTACGTTTAATGTACCCTGCATGAGAAATAGTAATGACTACCTCCGCATCCGGTATCATATCCTCGATACTTACATCACCACCGGCGAATTCAATATCAGTTCTGCGTTCGTCACCATATTTGTCTTTGATCTCGAAAAGCTCGTCTTTGATGATTGCCATTCTCATAGCTTTATCGCCAAGAATACTCTTTAAGTATTCGATGGTTTTCATCAATTCTTCATACTCTCCTTTAATCTTATCACGCTCTAGGCCTGTAAGTTTTTGAAGACGCATTTCAAGAATGGCCTTTGCCTGAATATCCGAAAGTTTGAATTCTGTCATCAAACCTGATTTGGCCTCATCCACAGTTGCCGATGCACGAATAAGCTTGATAACGGCATCGAGATTGTCAATGGCTATAAGCAATCCTTCAAGCACGTGAGCGCGTTTCTCTGCCTGTCTCAATTCGTATTCAGTGCGACGTACTACCACATCGTGACGGTGATTCACAAAGTGTTTCACCATGTCCTTGAGATTGAGCATCTCTGGACGACCATTGACTAGTGCAATATTGTTAACAGAGAACGAACTTTGAAGCTGTGTAAACTTATAAAGTTTGTTCAGCACCACATTGGGTACAGCATCACGCTTGAGCACATAGACTATACGCATACCTTTGCGGTCACTCTCATCACGAATGTCTGAAATACCTTCGATTTTCTTATCATTGACCAGTTCAGCGGTCTTTTTGATCATCTCCGCTTTATTGACCTGGTAAGGGATTTCAGTGACGATAATACATTCACGACCACGAACCTCTTCAATCGTTGCTTTTCCTCTAAGAACGATACGTCCTCTACCCGTGTGGAACGCATCTCTTACACCTTCGTAACCATAGATCGTTCCTCCAGTAGGAAAATCAGGGGCACTGACGTGCTGCATAAGTTCATCAATCTCGATGGAATCGTTTTCGATGTATGCATTGATTGCATTGATGCTTTCAGTAAGATTGTGTGGCGGCATATTTGTGGCCATACCAACAGCAATACCCGAAGCACCATTCACTAGAAGACCTGGGATGCGCGTAGGAAGAACGGTAGGTTCTTTCAACGAATCATCAAAATTCAACTGCCAGTCTACCGTGTCTTTGTCGATATCCGATAGCATTTCTTCCGCAATCTTGCGCATACGGACCTCCGTATAACGCATTGCTGCCGGGCTATCGCCATCTACAGAACCAAAGTTCCCTTGACCATCTACAAGTGTGTAGCGTAAAGACCAATTCTGTGCCATACGCACCATAGTATCGTATACAGAACTATCGCCGTGGGGATGGTACTTACCTAGTACATCTCCTACAATTCTTGCTGATTTCTTGTACGACTTCGAGCTGGTAACACCCATATCGTGCATTCCGTATAAAACGCGACGGTGTACGGGTTTTAATCCGTCACGTACGTCTGGAAGTGCACGAGAAACGATGACCGACATCGAATAATCGATGTAGGAGCTTTTCATTTGCTCCTCAATATTTACGGGAATAATGCGTTCTCCCTGTGCCATATTGTCAGTATTTAGTGCGGCCGAAGCCGGGTTTTTTCGTAATTTTCAAATATACCTTTTGAAGGGCCGAAAGTCACATCTACCTTGGGTTTACTTGGAGCATTTATCCACATTCGAATGTTAACAAACCATTGAATTGGACCCGTCAAACTGCCGAAAAGAGCATTTAGATTTGAATAGAACCCTTTGGCACATATTGTGTTCTAAAAGTAACGTACTAGACAATTGGAATTATGGAAGAGAACTTTAGCCCCAGAGTGAGAGATGTGATAACCTTCAGTAAAGAGGAAGCACTTCGTCTTGGCCATGATTATATTGGTACAGAGCATCTATTATTAGGTATTCTTAGAGACGGCGATGGTACAGCAATCAAAATTTTGAAAGATTTGCGCCTCGATCTGAAACAGGTTCGAAACAAAATAGAACAAGTCGCTGCTCCTTACGCCACTAATTCTCAGGTTAGCGGGAAAAACTTGCCCTTGACGCGGCAAGCAGAAAAGGCACTTAAAACTACGTTTTTAGAAGCGAAGCTATTCCAAAGTCCTGTGATTCGTACGCCACATTTGTTGTTGTGTATTCTGAGGAATGACAACGATCCTATAAGCGGTATTATGGGCCAGCTGGGCGCTAGCTATGATGCTGTAAAGAGCGAATATCAAACAAATTATATTGAGTCGGATCGCAACAGCGATACTGATGATACAGACTCTTCCTCGCCATCTATGAGCTATGGAGAGGACGATATAGAAGATGAAGGTCGACCAACTGGTGGAAGAAGATCTGCTCAACGCGAGCGTGGAAAAGAGAAAAGCAAAACACCAGTTTTAGATAATTTTGGTAAAGATTTAACCAAATCGGCAACCCTCGGAAAATTAGATCCTGTAGTTGGTCGCGAAAAGGAAATCGAGCGTGTTTCTCAAATTTTGAGTCGACGCAAAAAGAACAATCCGCTTCTTATAGGTGAACCGGGCGTGGGTAAAAGCGCCATTGCCGAAGGTTTGGCTTTACGGATCGTAAACAAACAAGTCAGTCGCGTACTTTTTGAAAAGCGTGTGGTGAGTTTAGATTTAGCCAGTTTAGTGGCGGGAACTAAATACCGCGGTCAATTCGAAGAGCGCATGAAAGCATTAATGAATGAATTGGAAAAGAATGATGACATCATTCTTTTCATAGATGAGCTGCATACTATTGTAGGTGCTGGTGGTGCAACTGGAAGTTTAGATGCTTCAAACATGTTCAAGCCCGCCCTCGCTAGAGGTGAAATTCAATGCATCGGCGCGACTACTTTAGACGAATACCGTCAGTTCATTGAGAAAGATGGTGCTTTAGAGCGTCGTTTCCAAAAGGTCACTGTCGATCCAACATCGCCAGAAGAGACCGTTCAGATATTGAACAACATCAAGGATAAATATGAGGAGCACCATAATGTGCGCTATACTCCTGAAGCCATAGATGCATGTGTGCGTTTGACTCAACGTTACGTTAGTGACCGCCATTTACCCGATAAAGCAATTGATGCATTGGATGAAGCAGGTTCTCGCGTACACATCACAAATATTGAGGTTCCGGAAAACATTACGCAACTCGAAGAGCAATTAGAGGCAATTAAGGTCCAAAAAATCGCGGTAGTTAAAAGTCAGCGTTATGAAGAGGCGGCTAAACTTCGTGATGACGAGAAAAAGATTGAGGCTCAATTAGACAGTGCTCGAGAAGCTTGGGAAGCCAGTATAAAACTGAACAAGAAGACCGTGGATGAAGCCGAGGTTGCTGAAGTCGTAGCGATGATGACTGGTGTACCCGTTCAACGCGTAGCACAGCAAGAACTTGAGAAACTGTCTCAGATGGAGGAGCTATTACGCTCGAATGTTATTGGTCAGGACGAGGCGGTCAAAAAGATTGTCCGTGCCATTCAACGCAATAGAGCAGGTTTAAAGGATCCTAATAAGCCCATAGGCTCATTTATCTTTTTAGGCCCTACAGGTGTTGGTAAAACGCAATTGGCGAAAGAGTTAACAAAGTTACTTTTTGATAGCGAAGACAACATGATACGCATCGATATGAGCGAGTATATGGAGAAATTTGCCATTAGCAGATTAGTTGGAGCGCCCCCAGGATATGTAGGTTACGAAGAGGGTGGCCAATTAACCGAACGCGTTAGACGTAAACCATATTCGGTCATCTTGTTAGACGAAATTGAAAAAGCGCACCCTGATGTTTTCAATCTTTTACTTCAGGCGTTAGATGATGGACAAATCACAGACAGCTTAGGACGCCGCGTTGATTTTAAAAACACAATTATTATCATGACTTCAAACTTAGGAAGTCGTCAGTTGAAAGACTTTGGTACCGGGGTTGGATTTGGTACTTCTTCGCGTGAACAGGGTAAATCTGATCTTGAAAAGAGTGTCATTCAAGGTGCGCTAAAAAAGGCCTTTGCGCCCGAATTCTTGAATAGAATTGATGATGTTGTGTTATTCAATTCACTTTCTCGAGAGGACATCCACAGTATCATTGATATTGAATTGCGCAGTTTGTTTGGACGCATTGAAGATTTAGGATACCACATCGCTCTCAGTGATGAAGCTAAAGATTTTGTGGCGAACGAAGGATTTGATGAAGCTTTTGGCGCCAGACCTTTAGCTCGCGCATTGCAGAAGCTCATCGAAGATCCATTGGCTGAGAAAATTATATCTAAAGAAATTTCTGAGGGGGATACCATTCAAATTGACCTGAAAGATGAAACCTTAGAATTTAAGGTGGATAAGGCCCAGGTATTGGAGGAGAAACCTAAAGATGTTCTTCCAGAGACAGCAACGGATAGTGCGCCTGCTATTGAAAACGAATCAAAGGATTTAAAAGACTAGGCTTACAATAGAATGACTTGATCTGGATGTTGCTCTAGCAGTTTCATACCAATAGCATTAATAGTGGGCGAAGGACTTACCGGAATAAAGTGAGTTCTCGCCCATTCTTCATTTGTAAGATAATCATCCCCAGTATAAATCCCTGTGATACTTCCGCGCTCAATGAAGAGAGCACCCCGTTGTTCGTTTGGAAGTGCAAGAATGAGTCGTTGTCCATTACTCTCTATCAATTGACTTAGCGCTTCTCGTTGAGTCCATTCCATTTTGCGTGCCAATTGTAAATAATCAGCCAGCCATTGTTGTCCAGAAACATAAGAACCGAACTTTCGTAGAGCCCCGCTGCCTATGGCTTTTTGCACGACCCATTTGACCTCTCCTCTCCCATTTTCATAGCTGTATAGACCAAACTTTAAAGCCTGTTTTTTCTGCGCTTTATTTAGTGGCGGCCAGTGCTGTCTTATCAAATGATCTTCGTAAATAAGACTTAGGGTCTCATTAGGGAAGCGCTCGTAAGATATACTATGACATTCTTTCATTAAGCGCTGGTACTTCGTAGAACCTTGATCCGTGCTAAAATGCTGGGTAATGCGACTCTTGATGCTTTTTGCTTTACCGATGTAAAGAGGCATTCCTAAGGCATCTAGGAACTGGTATACACCAGCCTCTTTCGGCAAATCATCATAAAAAGGAGCCGGCATGAGATCCGGGAGTTGAATGCGTTTGAGTAGGCCTAATTTGGTGTCATTCAGCTTAGTATCGTTATAATCTGCAATACAGCAATGAATGAGAACTTCTGCAGCGCACAATGCGTCGCTTAAAGCACGGTGGGGATTATCATTAGCAACCGCTAAGGCCTGAGTTAAATGGGCTAAAGAGTACCGGCCAAACTCTGGAAACATCGCTTTAGAGTATTTTACCGTGCACAGTTTTGGCATTCTCCAATTGATTCCAGCCTCTTTAAAGGCACGTTCGATGAAACTATAATCGAAATTTACAGAGTGGGCAACAAATACGTCACCTTTCAATTCTTCAAGCAATGTCGGCGCTAAGGATGCGAATGTCGGCGCATCTGCGACCATGGCATCTGTTATACCTGTGAGCATTTGAATATTGTAAGGAATGCTCCGATCCGGCTTAACAAAAGAAGACCAACTCCTTGAAATTTTATTGTGTTGAACGTGGACAATACCTATTTCGGTAATGTCGTTTCCGTTGGGTTTTCCTCCGGTGGTTTCGATATCGACTACAACGTAATGCACGAGGTAAATCTAAGTATACGGCACGTATTCCTTAGGGTGCAGTTTGTATATTTATCAAATGGAATTACTAGCGGGAATAGTTTTGATTTTGGGTGTCGTTGGCGCCGTCCTACCGCTTTTACCTGGCCCATTATTGTCAGCGCTAGGACTGATTCTTTTTACACAATCTAGTACGTTAAACGTCGATAGTGCATTGGGACTTTATATCTGGGCATTTGTAGGTCTGCTGTTTTTTCTAGGTGACTACTTCTTGCCGGGGTTTGTAGCGAAGCGCGGTGGCGGATCAAAAGAGGCCTCTCGTGGCGCGACCATAGGACTGCTAATGGGCTTAATACTGGGTCCAGGAATGTTTATAGGTGCCTTTATAGGTGCCTTTATTGGCCAATATAGTTCTAACGGCAATATAAGTTTGAGTCTACGCAGTGCCCTGCTGGCCACAATAGGAATTACGCTAGGAATTATCGGGAAATTAATCTACACGCTCAGTGCTGTTGCATTGGTATTGTTATTAGTTTCGATTTAACTCTCATGGAAGTACAGCTCGATCTAAATTTTTCAATTACCTACCCAGAGGTATCCTTTCCCGAAGGACTAACGCTCATAACCGGGCCTTCCGGTGTGGGTAAAACGACTTTATTACGTGCACTTCACGGAGATTATGATTCAGCCTTCGCTCGTATGGTACAGAAGCAAAAAACTGCGTTGATGCCCCAACAACAAAAATGGGTGAGCTACATGACCATGCGCGAACAGCTTTCCATGACCGTGGATGATATGTGGGAGACCTATGCCAAACGTTTAGGTCTTCAAGAGCACTTCAACAAACTACCTTCTCAGTTAAGCATAGGTCAACAGCAACGTTTTTGGCTTACATGGGTTTTGGCCGAAGAAGCCCAATGGGTTTTACTAGACGAACCTACGAGCGCGCTTGACGACGACTGGGCCAGCATTGTTATAGATCTGTTTGATGAATATCAAAAAAATAAAGTGCACACCAAAATGGTTATTGTGACGCATGATATGCGCTTGATTCAAGGTAAAATTCACAACCATCACATTGCATTATGAATTTAGTATTCCATATGTGGTGGGCACAGATCAGAAAAAGATGGGTGGTTCTTGGTATTGCTTTGTTACTATCCTTTCTCTCGTCCCTAGTATTACATATGCCAGGCGCCGCACAGCGCTACATTTATGAGCGCTGGCAAGAAAGTGCTTCATTAGTAGATGTCGTGATCGGTTACAAGGGAGCACCCACCCAAATTATCGCCAGTTCCTTATACAGAATTGAAAATCCAACTGGTAATCTGCCTGTTGAAACAGCGGAATTCTGGCGTAAACATCCTCTTGTAAGTGAGGTTTGTCGCATTTCTTTAGGTGATAACATCGGGGGTGTACCAGTGGTTGGGACCGATTCAAATTATTACCATTGGTTCAATATTAAGTTTGAAGAAGGTTCACATCCTAAGAATAGTAATGAAATTGCCCTAAGCGCTGATCTCGCAAATCAGCATAATCTTAGTATTGGAACTACAGTCCACACCTCGCATGGAAGCGATTCTAGAGGTGAATCACATGCGCATCATGATTTAATAGTAGTAGGAATCTTTAAAGCTGAGCGCACCGCCGATTCCCAGGCATATTTCGTCACAAACACTGCCTATTCAGGAATGCATAATACTGATAAAGAAGATTTTACATCATTGTTAATGAAGTTAAAGTCTAAGTCAGGATTACTCATGCTTCCTGGAGTGATTTCAAAACGAACAAACGAGCAAGGGGCCTTTCCAGTATTCATTTTTGGCCAATTGCAAAAGCAATGGCAACCTGCCTTAGATCAAGCGGCATTTTATGGTAAGCTACTTTCTTCTTTTGTTGCACTTCTTTTCGTGGCATTTCTCTATTTTATTGGCATGACTGAACGCTCAACGGTAGCGTTACTTCAGATTAAGAACATAAAGCGTGTATTTGTATTTCTGTCCACCTATGGCCTCTATTTAATTTCGGGCTTAATAGGACTTATAGGTGGCATTGTACTGTTCCATATGTTGGGTTTATCATTAAGTATCTTTCAAGCAAGTATTGGTCTAATACCGCTCGTATTCGCAGCGTGTATGCTCTATCTAACGCTAAGTAAAAAATGAAAAATATAGTTCTCGCGATTTTATTCAGTATTAACGCGCTTCCGGCGGTTGCTCAAAAAGTAGTCCCCTGGGAGCTATTGGCAGTACCCTATTCCACAACTCCTGATGGCCTGTATTCCCCTGAATTCCCGTCGTATTTAGACCCATTTGAACTTCAAGAAGTAGTGCTTCAAGGTTATCTAGTACCTGTGGACGTAGAAGGAAGTCAGTACGCTTTGAGTAGGTACGCTTTCTCAAGTTGCTTCTTTTGTGGAAACGCCGAACCCAATACGGTTGTAGAATTGGTCTTTAAAGATCGCCCGGATGCACTCATTACGGACCAATTTGTTGTCGTGAAAGGTCTTCTTGTATTCAATAAAAAGGATCCGTACCGTTTGTTTTTCATCCTTAAAAACGTAGAATTCGCGGGATGAAAAACGTCATCATCTTCTTGACATTCTTAACAATGTCTTGCCACGCGCAAGAGCGGTTGACATGGAATACTTTCGAACGAATAACCTTTGAAGAAGTATTCGAACCCGTTTCAGCGACTTGGGTGCAAACACCTGTGTGGACAGACGATCTGAAAGAATGGGATGGTAAGTTTGTGAAAATAACGGGGTATGTTATTGCTCTTGATGCAGTTAGTTCGCAATATGCACTGAGTGCTTTTCCTTTTTCGAGCTGCTTCTTCTGTGGGGCTGCGGGTCCTGAAAGTGTTTTAGAACTTATACTTAAGGATAGCGATAAGTACTTAACCGATGATGTGATCACCTTTGAAGGTATTCTTCAATTAAATACCGACCCATTAAAATTTCCCCTTACGCTAAAGGACGCAACGGAATGAAGTACATAAAACGAATCGTTTTAAGTTTGATTAGCTTGCTGTTACTGTTAACCGCATTTTATTACAGCGGTCCTACCCTAGCCGCCCCACGCTATGATTTATCGTTACCCATAGTGCGAACACCGTTGGCCGAAATTAACGACAGTTTATCGAAGTATGATGCGTATGCCAATGCTGAGCCGTGCGCTTTAAGCAGTGTCGATTGGTACGATAGTATTGCACAGACGGAATATGTATTGCTCTATTTACATGGATTCAGCGCCACGCAGCATGAAGGTGATTCTGTTCGCTACTGGGTTGCAGATGATTTAGAGGCAAACGCATATTATCCTCGTATTGCCGGGCATGGCTTAAAGGAGCACGATTCAGTTCGTTATGCGACATACACTGCTTCAGCCGCTTGGGAAAAGGCTAAAAAAGACTTTGCATTAGCAACCACCTTGGGAAAGCACGTGATTATTATGTCCTGCAGTACCGGTACACCTTTAGCATTAAAACTGGCAGCCACATTCCCGGAGAAGGTCTATGCCTTAGTGAATTACAGTCCTAACATTAGGTTGCACGATCCATTGGCAGCACTAACCAATGATCCGTGGGGTCTTGAGCTTTTAAAGTGGTCTTCTGGGCAAGAATACAGGGACCTTCCCCCACGGGAAGATGGTATCATTGAGTACTGTAAACACCGATCGTATTGTTGGGAAAGTGTCGTTCAAATGCAATGGTTGCTGGAAACTACCATGTCGGAATCCATTTTTAATGCTGTCAGCGCTCCTTCGCTGACCATCATGTGGAATGAGTCCGATGAGATTCGAGATCATGTGGTTAGCATTGAAAAAGCTCAATGGATGCATGAGAACCTGGGTTCTTCCACAAAAGAATGGGCCAATTGCGCTTGCAGCGATCATGTAGTCCATAATCATCAAACGAGCCAAGACATAGACCATATACTTGAAACTACACTGGCATTCTTAATGAAACTACGTACTGATGCTATTTGATGCACCACAATGGTTATGGGGTACCTTTTTCGCGCTCATTGTTCCTATAATCCATTTGCTAGGCAGAAGATCAATTAAGCCGATTCCAATACCATCTTTGATGTGGTTGCAACAGTTCAGAACTCAGGATCGTCGACGCAACAGGATAAAGGAGTGGCTATTGGTTGTATTGCGAATGCTCGTCATCGCTTTATTTTTCATTTCATTATCTGGACCTAAAATAGTTGGAACTACTACTGCCCTTCTCGTTGATAATTCTCCTGCACTTTGGTCACAATCAAAATTTTGGTTGCCACAAGCCTTAAAAGAAGTACCAGAAGGAAAGTATGTACTTCACGTAAGAGGCGGAATTTCGTTAGGTACTTTTCATACCAGGGAGATAGTAGAAGCCTTGAAGGATTGGCCTTCTTCTTCAGCGCCATTAGAAGATTATGATGAGGCTATAATCGTATCTGCAGGTTTTGCAGTTCTTCCGGAAAACGCTAAGTCGTTCTACCTTCCAAAGCGAACTAGTTTTGTCAATGGTCGTATCACCATGATTGAGGAAAATGCACGGGAACAATCGTTTGCAATTTCCAATGGATTACATTCAGGAAGTTGGGAAGTACGTGACTCAAGTGCACTTCTGTTAACTGAGAACGACAGTATTGTTCGTATTCCTTGGCAGTCGATCAATTCAAACTCGCTGGATCTCACCTTTACTGGTGATTCTGTTTTAGAGGATAACCAGCAAAGGATCTACCGGCCTGCCCGGCTACCCATCATAGCCTTAAACATGCCGAGCGCGAAAAAACTTGACAAGCTCCCTGTAGATAGGGAGTTCACCTATACCAATGCAGTTGATTTACAGCAATTGCCGCCAAAAGCCATTCTACTTTTAAACGGCTTTTCGTATTTACCGGAAAAACTCCTAAACGAAAGCTATGTGCTTCTTCGTTTCGCTACGAAACCAACAGAAGATATAGCTAGTGAAGTGCAGCCTGTACTCGAAGCACCCTTTTTTACTGATTATTTTATTGGTGCGTCTGACCGAAACCGCTGGCCTAATCCAAAAATGACTTCTAATGAGGATTTAACAGAATTACAACCATGGCTGAAATCTGCAAGTGGAACTGTTTTAGCTGGTTGGCACGAACGTTCGAATGGACAGACCATTTATGAGCAATCGTTCCCCATCAATGAGGTTGGGCATCCGTACTACAAGGCACTCTTACAATGGGCCGCTAACCGTTCGTTAGGTACGAATTCTATTCGCCTGATTCATTATGGATCCGACCAATACGAATCAAATCTATCGAATTTGGAAGCATCGAAGATCCACTATTTTAATTGGTCAAGAACACTCGCAAATACCGGAAAATCGGTTCAATTTTGGACGGAAAGTAAAATAGCTTTGGCACTTGCATTGTTTTGCGCGCTAATTGCGCTTATTTTTGCTAAAATTTAATCGAGATGCAACTCCTCTTCAAAAATGCCTACGTAGTTGACGTTCAAAGTCCTTATCATTTACAAACCGTAGATATTTTAGTTGAAGGCTCCCAGATAACTTCCATAGGTGATCTCTCCGCTATGGATTGCCAAAGTATTGATTTAGCAGGCGCAACATTAACTACCGGATTAGCTGAATTGCACAGCGACCTGGGTGAACCAGGAAATGAAGAATGTGAAACTTTAGAAACAGGCGCTGCAGCTGCGGCTTCTGGAGGTTTTACGGCAGTTGGCGTCGTGAGCAATGGTACACCAGGAATTGAAAATAAAACAGGTGTAGAATTTGTCCTTAGCAAAGGGGAAAGCACAGCGATTAATCTTGTCCCCGTTGGAAGTGCAAGTAAATCCAGCGCAGGAATGGAAATGAGTGACATGTTCGATATGTTTCAACATGGCACAATTTTGTTTGGTGACTACAAAAAAGACATTCGTAATGCAAATCTTCTAAAACTGGCACTTTTATACACCAAACCTTTTGGTCGCATTATGGTGCATCCTTTAAATTCAGATTTAGCAAATAATGGACAAATTAGTGAGGGCATTACTTCTACCTATGTAGGGTTAAAAGGTATTCCCGATGTTGCGGAAACTGTACAAATAGACCGTGATATAAAATTATTAGAATACACTGAAGGCAGCATGCACATAGCGAGTGTAAGCACTGCTCAAGGTGTTCAAAGCATTCGAGAAGCTAAGGCTCGAGGGCTTAACCTGACCTGCAGTGTCAATATGCATCATTTGCTTTTTACCGAAACAGCAGTCTCAACTTACGATACCAACTTTAAGGTAATGCCACCGCTGCGCACTGAGGAAGATCAAAAGGCACTTTGGTCCGCATTAGAGGACGGTACGGTGGATTGTCTAACCGTGGATCATTTACCTAAAGATATTGAACAGAAAGCCTGTGAATTCGATAATGCCTCATTTGGTATGGCGGGATTTGAAGGTGCTTTGGTTCATCTATTGGACAAGGAAAAATTGGATTGGTCTTTACTACAGAAAGTGTGTTCGTCTAATCCAAGAGCATTGCTGGGTTTACCAGAACTGAAAGTTGTTGAAGGTGCGATTGCTGAGTTTACCATCCTAGATAAAAACACTTCCAATCTAACTGGTTTTGCCTCGAAAGCTTTTAATAATCCGTTCAAGGGTACAGTAAGCACACATCGCGTAGTGGGTGTTTATGTTAATGGCAAGTACCTTGGTAACTAAAGAACCACAGGTAGCCTCAGTCCATCGTAGCTAAGATGCATACCATCAGGTAATTCGTGCGCTACTTCTTCATGAGTGCCCATGTAGTGACTCATGTGAATGAAATAAGTCTGTTTTGCATTAATTCTTTCCGCCCACTCAATTGCTTGGTCCAAATTAAAGTGACTATGGTGCACCTTTCTATGCAGAGCATCCAAAATCAGGTAGCTTAACCCTGATAATTGACTCATTGCTTCGTCGGGAATACCGTTAACATCAGTTAGATAAGCTATATCCCCTATCCGATAGCCCAAGATTGGCAAGGCTCCATGATTCACGCCTATTGGTGTTATTTCAACACCATTTATCTCGAAAGCTTTTCCTGGTTCAATCGTAGTAGTATTGAAACGTGGTGCCCCTGGATACGATTGAACTTCAAAGGCATAATGAAACGCTTTTTTAATTCTATTTAAAACGCGTTCTTGACCAAACAAGGCCATTTCTTTATTCACTCGGAAGATGATGGGACGAACATCATCCAATCCCGCTATGTGGTCTTGATGCTCGTGAGTAAAAAGAACAGCATCGACGTGTATTAATTTTTCACGCAGCATTTGAGTCCTAAAATCTGGACCAGTATCTACCTGTAAAGAGAGTTCCGGAAAGTGTATGTGGATAGAGCTTCTGGTTCTGTGGTCTTTAGGATCGTTACTTACGCAAACAGCACACGAACAGCCAATCACAGGTACACCTTGTGAAGTTCCTGACCCTAAAACTATCAATTCTCCTGCTTGGCTCATTCTTTGTGGGTTTTTAGCACCTTTTCCTTCCGACAGATGAAGACTAAATGTTACTTTTGTCTAAGTGATTAACCTATCAGCTATTCGCATGAATGACCGCGTCATCTTAACCACCGCCCAAAAGGCCCTTAAAATTAATCTAAACTCAGAGATTTACGGCACCTTCGCTGAAATTGGAGCGGGTCAGGAGACGGTTCGTGAGTTTTTTAGAGCTGGCGCCGCTTCAGGCACTATAGCCAAGGCCATGAGCGCCTATGACAAGGCCTTTTCTGACGACATTTACGGTATAGAAGAAGATAATAGGTACGTTACCGAGAGTAGATTGCGTAAAATGCTAAAGCATGAATATCAGCTCATTGAGAAACGGTTAGATCGAAATTTACACCCGGACAAGACTTATTTTGCTTATGCGAATACCGTTGCCACAATAAACTTTGCAAAAACCTTTAAAGGTCACGGTTGGATGGGTATTCGTTTCCAAACGGATGCTTCTAAAGAAACGAATGATATAATTATTCATTTTAGACTGGGCGAAAATGAGGCAAAACACCAACAAGAAACAGTAGGTAGACTAGGAACTAATCTCATTTTTGGTGCATACAATTATTATGAAGACCCAAAATTCTTCTTGTCCACGCTTTATGACAATATTGATAAGGATGCAATTGAGATTGATTTAATCAACTTTTCAGGTCCTGATTTTGAGCTAGTTGATAACCGATTGATGTCTTTACAGTTGATAAAGAACGGTTACACAGAAGCGGTCATCTTTGGCCCAGAAGGCAATAATCTCCTCCCTGCTGAATTGCTCTACAAGAAACATGTGCTTGCCATGCGTGGTTCCTTTAGGCCTGTAACCCGTGTCAATATGGACATGATAAAACGTGGTTATGCGCTGTTTGCAGATGATCAAAAGGTCAATCCAGATCGCACAGTAGTATTGTGGGAGATCACCTTAAATAACCTTCTTGCTGAAGGTGAACTGGACGAACAAGATTTTCTAGATCGAGCTGAAATTCTATGTAGTCTTGGTCAAACCGTTCTCATTTCGAATTATCAAGAATATTATAAGCTCGTAGACTACTTTGGGCGATTCTCAAAAAAACGGCAAGGATTGGTTATGGGTGTAAATAACCTGAGCGAGTTGTTTGATGAAAAGTATTACCGTGATCTTCAAGGCGGAATTCTTGAGGCATTTGGTAGAATCTTTTCTAAAGATTTAAAGATATTAGTATACCCTTTCCAGGATAGTAATAACTCGAAAATCATGAGGAAGGAAGATGCAGAAGTTCATCCTAGATTCAGACCCATTATAGACTATTTAAATTTCCATAATCGCATTGCCGACATCGAAGAATTCGATGAGGATGTTAGAAATATATTCTCACGTGATGTTCTCCGTAAAATTCGTTGCGGGGAAGAAGGATGGGAAAGTTGTCTGCCGCAGTATGTGGATCGAGTGATTAAAGAAAAAGAACTTTTCGGCTATACTCCTAATAAGTAATCTAGGTATTTGATAACGCTTCTTTATAAGTAGCTAAACAGCGTTCTCGTGCCCATTTATGCTCTACTATAGGTTCTGGGTAAAGGTGAGTTTTTAATTCAGGTACCCATTTATTGATATAGGATAAATTCTTATCAAATTTTTCCATCTGTGAGGTTGGATTAAATACACGGAAATAAGGTGCCGCATCGAGACCACTACCGCTCGCCCATTGCCAACCACCAATATTACTGGCTAAATCAAAATCGAGCAACTTCGCTGCAAAATAAGCCTCTCCCCAACGCCAATCTATCAATAAATGCTTAGTTAAAAAGCTAGCTACAATCATGCGTACACGATTATGCATAAAGCCGGTCGCATTTAATTCGCGCATACCAGCATCTACAATGGGATATCCCGTCTTTCCCTTGCACCATGCGCTGAAATGAGCTTCGTTGTTGGACCAAGGAATCAGATCGTATTTTGGTTTTATCGCTTTTAAACGACTTTCAGGATGGTAATGGAGTGCCATCTGAAAAAAATCGCGCCAGATGAGTTCGTTTAGGAAAGTTTCATTCGTACGTTCTGCGAGTTTCGCCAGCTTACGAATACTTATGGTTCCAAATCTTAAGTGAATGCCTAATCGCGTAGTCCCGTTCTTAATGCCCGGAAAATTACGTGTGCTGTCATATTGGGCAATTATATTCTTGGAAACGTTGGCTGATGGTATAGGAATTTCTGTTGGTTTGAAGCCCATCTGTTCTAAAGTGGGCACTTCTATTACTGCTTGTGCATTGAAAAAGTACTCAGAGTACTTTTCTGTGGGATACGCTTTAAAGTGGTATGCGGTACACAGTTTTTTCCATGCTTTTGCATATGGACTGAATACTAAATAGGGAGTACCATCAGCTTTGACTACCTCATTCTTTTCAAAGAGAACATGGTCCTTCGCTCCTACGCAGGGTACATCCAGCGTCTGAAAGTATTCATAAACGCCTTTGTCTCTTGCCTTTGCATAAGGTTCATAGTCCCTATTAAAATAGAGGCCGGTGATCTCATAATTTACATTAAGCTGTTTAAAAACGTCTAAGGGCTTGTCATTAAACACCAATAAATCGGAACCTAATTCTAGTAATTGAGCTTTCAGATTTTGAATTCTTTGGTATAGAAAAGATACGCGTGCATCTTCACGATCCTCAAGCTTAGAAAGAATGTCTGGATCGAATATGAATAGTGGAAGAACAGGATCACCGTTCTTTAGTGCTTTCCACAGACCTGCATTATCGTCTAAACGTAAATCGCGTCTAAACCAGAAAATGGAAACCCTTTGTTTCATTTATTGAACCGCGTTAAGAAAGTATTGTCTTTGTACTTCGTCCTCGAATTCACCGTGAAAGGCCATAGTAATGGTTGAGCTGCCTACATCTTCAATTCCTCGTGTTTTAACACACATGTGATCGGCTTCTAAATATACGGCTACACTTGGCGTTCCTAGTCCTTCCATCAGTGCTTCTGCTATTTGTCGCGTCAGGCGCTCTTGAACCTGCGGACGTTTAGAATAATGGCGTACTATTCGGTTTAGTTTAGACAACCCAACAACTTGTCCGTTAGGTATATATGCAATATGACAATTTCCTAAAATAGGTACGAAGTGATGCTCGCAATGGGAATGGACAGTGATGTTCTTTTCAATAAGCATGTCCTTGTATTGATACTTATTATCGAACAATTTCATTGCCGGTTTATTCTGTGGATTAAGTCCGGCGAATGCTTCAGAAACATACATTTTTGCGACGCGTAAGGGTGTACCGCGTAAACTGTCATCAGTCAAGTCTAAGCCCAAAATTTCCATGATAGCTTCAAACTTTTCAGCAATCTGTGAAATCTTTTCTTCATCACTCAAATTAAATGCGTCCGCTCTTAGCGGCGTATCTATAGAGCTCCCCATATGATTATCAAATAATTCGGCAAGCTCTTCAGTGGAATATTTTTGGTCGTGCTTTGTCATAATAAATTTATTCTCCGCAGTACTCAACAAAGTTTCTGGGGGTTTCATATAAAGTAACCTTCAAATCGAATGATGTGTTCAGTTTAGCCCGTAATCTGTTCCAAATTACATACGCAATATGCTCAGCTGTAGGGTTTAACGTTTTGAATTCTGAAACTTGTTCATTGAGATTCTTATGGTCCATGTACTCTTCAACTTCTGACTTTATAAGGTCAGCAAGAACTTTCATATCGATCAGATAGCCTGTTTTAGGGTCTACTTCCCCGGTAACACCGACGATTAATTCATAGTTGTGTCCGTGGTAATAAGGATTGTTACATTTGCCAAAAACTGCCTCATTTTCTTGTGCAGATAGTTTGGGCTCATGCAAACGGTGTGCGGCATTAAAGTGCGCTTTTCTATAAACCGTGATCTTCATTGTTCCAGTAGTTTAGGAATCGATCGTAAATGATTTTAAACCATTCAGTATATCGATCAGGGTTAGTATTCATATCAGTAGCTACCCATTCTATTGATTTCCAATCAAAACTGTCTACCTCTTCTGGATTGACCTCAGGATCTTCGTTCCAACGTGCGATCACTACATGGTCGAGCTCATGCTCTGTTAGTTCATTATCAAGTTCAGCTTTATAGATAAAGCTGAAGATGCGTTTCACATCACATGTAAAGCCCATTTCTTCCATGAGTCTTCGCCTTGCAGCTTGTTCTATACTCTCTCCATCTCTGGGATGTGAGCAGCAGGTGTTTGTCCAGAGTCCACCACTATGGTATTTGTGCAGTGCTCTACGTTGTAGTAAAATTTCATTCTTGTCGTTCATGGCGAAAACAGAGAATGCACGGTGCAATTTCGCCAATCGGTGCGCTTCCATTTTCTCCATCAGTCCCAAAGCATTGTCTTGCTCGTCAACCAGGATAACTTGTTCAGCCATATTTTAGATCCAATTAATAGTATGTCTTAAGAAACTACTTACGAATAGTCCGTATTTTCTTTTATTCGATATTCTCACACGTTGACTTAAAATGATATCGCAGTGTGTTTTCTTTATTTTTTTGAACAGGCTGTAGTAGTACACATAGGCAATATAAACTCCGAATCGTGCTCCTTTAGGTAATTGCTTTATACCCTCGTACCCAGCTTTAAAATCGACATCGATATCCGCCTCAATTTCAGTTTTAACCTTTTCATTGAAATTATTCAGATCTACTCCCGGAAAATATGTGCGTCCTAACTTCTTGTAGTCAGCATGCAGGTCACGTAAAAAATTAATTTTTTGAAATGCACTCCCCAGCTGCATAGCAGATTTTTTCAATGCCTGGTAACGCGATTCACTTCCGTCTACGAATACCTTTAAACACATCAATCCCACGACTTCTGCAGAGCCTAATATGTACGCTTTGTAGCCTTCTTCATCGTAATCACTCTTGTAAAGGTCCATTTCCATTGACTTTAAGAACGTTTCAATGAGATCATGATCTATTTCAAAAGTATTGACGACTTGTTGAAAGCTATTAAGAATTGGGTTAAGACTTATTCTTTCATCAAGAGCCAGATAGGTGTCCTTCCAAAATCGTTCAAGTAATTCTTTTTGGGGATAACCTTCAAAGGAATCAACAATTTCATCGGCAAAGCGGACAAAACCATAAATCGCGTAGATAGGATCGTGATATTTTTTATCTAGACCAAGAATTCCAAGAGAGAAAGAAGTAGAATATGCTTTAGTTGTCATTCTACTTGCTCTTATACTTACGCTGTCGAATAATGCTTTCATACTGCTTTCTTTAAAGAAAAATCTTTTACTATTTCACCACAGACCACCTCTCCGCTTATTAGTGAAGGAGGAACACCCGGCCCCGGTGTAGTTAATTGTCCAGCGAAATAAAGATTTGAAACCTTTTTACTTTTCAGCCTTGGTTTAAATATGGCCGTTTGATCTAACGTATTTGCAAGTCCGTAAGCATTCCCTTTAAAGCTATTGTATTCGCTCTTAAAGTCACTGTAGGCAAAACTACGTTTTACAACGACCCGATCTCGAATCGACTCGCCAGTATGGGCTTCCAGTCGATCCATCATCATATGATAATATTTTTCTCTTACTTCTTCACTATCCCCTGCCAATCCTGGAGCTGTAGGCATTAGTAAAAACATGTTTTCACAACCTTCTGGTGCGATAGAAGCGTCTGTTTTTGTTGCTGCACTGGCGTAAAACAGAGGTTTAGTTGGCCACATAGGATCTGTATAAATCTCATGAGCATGCTGATCTAGCTCGTAGTCAAAAAACAAATTGTGATGCAAGATATTTGAAACCTTCCCTTTGATTCCTAGATAAAACAACAGTGAGGAAGGTGCCATCTTTCGCTTATCCCAATATCGCGGGGTGTATTCTCTGTACTCAGGACTACTTATTTTTTGATCGATGTGGTGGTAATCGGCACCACCTACTACGATATCTGCCGTGAAACTACCACCCTTTGTAAGAACGCTAATAATTTTACCGTTCGCATATTTGAATCCGGTAACCTCTGTATTCGTTCTAAATTTCACACCTTGCTCCTTTGCAACGCTGACCATCCCTGCGATGATTTTGTTCATTCCTCCCATTGGATACCACGTTCCCAATGACATATCTGCATAATTCATTAAACTATACAGTGCTGGTGTGTTCTGAGGAAGTGCACCTAGAAACAATACAGGAAATTCAAGTATTGCTTTTAATTTTGGATGAGTACTTACTTCTGTAACGTGTTTCCGTATGTCTTTTAGCATGTCCAATTGGAACAAACCTTTGACAATCCTAAAATCTACAAACTCTGTAAGGGAACGTCCTGGCTTAAAAACGAGGTCTTGAATTCCAACTTTATACTTGTATTCGGCTTGTTTTAGAAATTTTCTCAAACGTAGACCAGAACCAGGATCAAGTTTATCAAACATCGCTTCAAGTTCCTCCATGTTGGGACTTTGATCCTCATAATCATCTACACCAAATACCACTCTATAGGATGGAGTGAGCCGAACGAGATTGTAAAGGTCCTTGATTTCCTTACCAAATGAAGCGAAATACCGCTCAAATACATCCGGCATCCAGTACCAACTGGGGCCCATATCGAATGAAAAACCGTCTTTTTCCCAAGTTTGGGCACGGCCTCCAAGTTGATTATTTTTCTCTAGTAAGGTAACATCGTATCCTTCTTTGGCGAGAAAGGACGCGGCACTAAGCCCGGCAAAGCCAGACCCGATGACTATAACTGATTTCATTTAAAACGATTAAGGCGGTTGTAGGTTAGTGGCGTTGGTCGGCGAGCTTTTCCATCATTTTTTTACGGGCTAAAAAGATACGAGATTTAACGGTACCTAAGGGGATGTTAAAATGTTCTGCAATCTCTTCATACTTGAAACCTTCATAATGCATGAAAAACGCCTCAGTGTAGTGCTTTTCAATGGTTCCAATTTGATCCATGATGTATTGGTTATCTACGTTAGCGTCCGTCAAGGTAGTTTTACCAGCCTCACGGGAGTTCAGAAAGAATTGCCCTTCTGTTTCATCAACAAACGTATTTTGTTGCTTTTTACGACGGTAGTTATTAATGAAGGTATTCTTCATTATCGTATACAACCATCCTTTCAGGTTGGTTCCGGTCGCAAACTTGTCTTTATTTTTTAAAGCCTTGAAATACGTGTCTTGAATTAAATCATCAGCATCATCGCGACGCTTGGTTAGCTTCATAGCTAATTGACTTAAGAAGTCATGCTCGCGATCGATGAGTTGTCCAAATTCTGTAGTTGACATGATACAGTTGTTTAACGTTTGTCCGGTAAAGTTAGACAAAGTGTTTGAACATTTTGTATAATGTTTTAGGAAATTTATTAAACAAAAGGAGAATCTTACGATAATCCTTGGCTCAATTCCTTTAAAGTCCCGTAAATATTGATGTTGGTGAATTCGCGATCAGGAGTAAAACCTGAAAAAATGTAGCCAGTAAGGTGCACTTTAATGCCTTTGTGAACAATGAGCTCTTCCAATTCGGCCAAATAATTGTCTAATTCTGGTAGTTCTGGATGGGTAGTGAAACAACTAATCAGGTGATCTACTGGTCGGTTGTCTAACAGATCTGTTAAATACTCTTTTGGCAAACTCTGCCCAAGATAATAGACTTGCTCTCCCCTTTCTTTTAAAATGTATGCCAGGTAAAGTACGCCAATTTCATGAAGCTCATTCGCTGGCAAGAAAATAGCGTATTTCCCATTTTCATCATTTGCAATTGCTGGGAGTGCATCGATTGCTGCATATATCTTTTGGCGTATGAGAGCTGAAACGAAATGTTCTTGTGATATGCCTACACTTCCTGAAAGCCATAACTTTCCTAGCTCTTGTATGAAGTCTCCAATAACATCCCTGTAAGTACCGTGTACGCCGTATTCTTTTATACAATGGTCCATTATTGCTTCGAACCGTTTTATATCAAAACCTAAAGTTGCCAATTTAAGCTCATTGAGCTCATACGTGTAACTTCCTTCATATGGACTCGCTTCTAAAGCGAGATGAGCTAATTCATCAGGCGAGTGTTTGGAAATTTTGCCAATCTTCCAGCCTGTCTCTAAAAGAACAGAGGTATTCAATACAACACGTAAGTCATGGTCTCCGTAGAAGCGTATGTTAGTCGCCGTTCTCATCGGCTGTATCAGCTTGTACCGTTGCTCCCATGCACGTATGGTATGGGCCTTAATACCACTTAACTGCTCTAAATCTTTGATTGAATATTTACTTTCCACATCTCCTTAACTTCCAAAGGTTGATAATGTTTAAGAAAACACGTCGAGTATAACAAATAACCACTAAATCCTAGGACAAACCTGTGGTATATTTGCTTTTCTAAAATTGTAACATGGCCTTCGAGAAAGAAATAGGAAAACGCAGGACTTTTGGTATCATATCTCATCCAGATGCCGGCAAGACGACCTTGACTGAAAAACTGTTGCTTTTCGGGGGCGCAATTCAAGAAGCAGGTGCAGTAAAAAGTAACAAGGTGAAGAAGGCTGCAACTTCTGATTTCATGGAAATAGAAAAGCAGCGTGGTATTTCCGTTGCAACCTCTGTCATGGGATTTTATTACAAGGATAAAAAAATCAATATCCTTGACACACCAGGCCACCAGGATTTTGCTGAAGACACCTATCGTACCCTCACGGCTTGTGACAGTGTTATCGTGGTTATCGATGTAGCAAAGGGAGTCGAGGCGCAGACTGAAAAATTGGTCAAAGTTTGTCGAATGCGTGATACACCCATCATTGTTTTTATCAATAAACTTGATCGTGAAGGGAAAGATGGATTTGATCTTATAGATGAAGTAGAACAAAAACTGGGTTTGACTTTATGCCCCCTTTCATGGCCGGTAGGAATGGGACAACGTTTTCAAGGCGTATATAATATGTGGGAGAAGAATCTTCATTTGTATTCTGCCGATAACAAGCAGAAGATATCGGAAGGCACTTCAGTTGAAGACATCAATGACCCGATGCTAGAAGATCACATAGGTGATGAGGCTGCTGAAGAGCTGAGAAACGATTTAGAATTACTGGAAGCAGTCTATCCGAAATTTGATGAAGAAGCCTATCTAAAAGGTGCGCAGTGTCCTGTATTTTTTGGTTCTGCACTGAACAACTTTGGTGTACGAGAACTATTAGATTGCTTCCAAGAAATAGCTCCTGAGCCACAAGCAAAAGAGGCAGAGGAGCGACTGGTTTTACCCAATGAAGAGGAATTCTCAGGCTTCGTTTTTAAAATACATGCCAACATCGACCCAAACCACCGCAATAGAATAGCTTTCCTTAAGGTAGTTAGCGGAAAATTTGAGCGCAATAAAACATATACACACACTAGATTAGGCAAGACTTTTAGAGTAAGTGCACCTACAGCCTTTATGGCTTCTAAGAAAAGTACTATTGAAGAAGCATTTCCTGGCGATATCATAGGGATTCCAGATAACGGTTCGTTCCGAATAGGTGATACTGTTTCTGCTAAGGAATCATTGCATTACATGGGTATTCCGTCATTCTCCCCTGAACACTTTAGATTTATTAATAACGCAGACCCATTAAAGGCGAAACAACTGAATAAAGGTATTGATCAGTTAATGGATGAAGGCGTTGCGCAGTTATTCACATTAAAGCAGAACAACCGTAAAATTATCGGTACGGTCGGTGCATTGCAGTATGAAGTCATACAGTATAGATTAGAACATGAATACAATGCGAAATGTACGTATGAAAACTTCTCCGCCTTCAAAGCGTGTTGGATCGAAAGTCATGATGAAGTACAATTAAAGGAGTTTAGTGCACTAAAGCAGAGATACTTAGCGGAAGATAAGTTTGGCCGATTAGTCTTCCTTGCAGACTCTCAGTTCTCGCTTCAAATGGCGCAGGATAAATTTGACAAGATTACTTTTCATTTAAAAAGTGAATTTTAATGAGTCACATCATTAACTATCGTCTCAATCAATTTTCATGGGCTGTGGCTGCGATTCTGTTATTGCCATTACTTTTTACCCAAGGAATGTTCTTTGATGGTTTAACCTTTGCCTCAATTGCACGAAACTTGAATGATGGTATTGGACAATTTTGGTCGCCTCAATACACACCTTTTGTGCATCAAGAGTATTATGAACATCCCCCATTCTCGTTCGCTATACATTCCTTCTACTATAGATTGTTTGGTGACCAACCTTGGGTGGATCGTTTTTATGCCTACTCGCTCTATGGCTTGAGCATTCTAATGATACGTCGTATTTGGGCCATTCTTATCCCATCAGGTCACAGAGGATGGATACCGCAATTACTTTGGACCCTCACTCCTACCGTTTTATGGGTGCATCAGAATAATTTATTAGAAGCTCCATTAAATGCAGCCACATTAGCAGTAGTCTGGTTATTGATTGAGGGCACATGGAAAAAAAACTATTTATGGAGTGTATTAGCAGGTGTATTGTTCTTCATTGCTTTAGGTATCAAAGGACCGGTAGCACTCTTTCCGCTCATAGTACTGCCATTAGTAGCTGTTTTATTTAAAGAATTCCGTGTCAATGCACTGATTTCTCTATCGCTCATGATCTTGAGTAGTAGTATTCTTTTTAGTTTCTTTTACACTTACGAGCCCGATTTTGCTAAATTCTTTGAAAGTTATTTAAACCAGCAACTGTTGCCTTCCCTTCGCGGACAAAGAGGCCTAGAGAGTTCTGCAGTGCTTAGTGTAGTAGAATTGGCAAAGCAGCTGGCGCTGCCCGTATTGGTTTTGATTATTTTGGCATGGAGGCGCGGAATGAAATATCCACTACGTCGAGAAAGTATTTTAATGTTCTGCATCGCCATTTGCGCAACAGTTCCTTTTTTATTCTTACACCGCCAGGAACAGTATTATTTTATGCCGTCTATGGCATTTTGGATGTTAGGCTTTGGAATGGTTTACCAGCAAGCACCTTGGCCGTGGGGAATAAATCGCAAATGGTGGGTAAAATACATTGCTTTAACCAACCTATTTCTTTGGCTGACGGCTGTAGTACTCACTCTATATTTTAGCAAGTCACCTTCCCGTGACAAGCATACCATCAAAGCCTACGATAGTATGGTTAACGATTTCAATATTAAGGTCATTCAAGTAAATAACATGAATGATTTCTGGAAGGACAATGCCATTGCAGCTAGGTATAACAAGTTGTACCTTACTGAGAATGAACAGAATTATTTTCTTGAAAGATTGAATAAATCGGTACCCGAAGGCGTTGAGATAGTGAAGATTTTTGAAGAGGCTGAACTGGTTTTATACAAAAAAGCCACCCCAAATTAGGAGTGGCTTTTACATTCATTCTAGTAGGGTTTTTGAAAGCTATTCTTCTGCCTCACCTTCCATAAATTGGGCCATTACAAGATCACTAACTCCCATGTTAGAGAAGCCGCCGTCATTGTAAAGATTTTGCATAGTAACACGTTTAGTAAGGTCTGAGAACATCGTAACGATGTAGTTCGCACAATCTTCTGCTGTGGCGTTACCTAAAGGAGACATTTTCTCTGCATAAGCAATGAAACCGCCAAATCCTTTGACTCCAGAACCTGCAGTCGTTGGTGTAGGACTTTGAGATATCGTGTTTACACGCACATTGTTGCGGACTCCCCAGTGGTATCCAAAACTGCGTGCAATACTTTCGAGGTAACTTTTATTATCTGCCATATCGTTATAGTCCGGGAAAGTACGCTGCGCAGCCATGTAGGTCAGCCCTAAAATAGAACCCCATTCACTCATCGCATCATGGTTCCATGCACTTTGCATCACTTTGTGAAAGCTGACCGCACTTACATCCCAACCCTTTTGAAGCCAATCGTAATTAAGACCAGTGTAATGTTTGCCTTTGCGAACGTTTACACTCATACCTATGCTGTGTAATATGAAATCTATTTTGCCGCCGAAGTGCTCTACTGCTCCAGTAATCAACTTATCTAAGTCTTCCATACTGGTTGCATCCGCAGGGATGATTGGAGCATCAATGGCTTCAGCCAAATGATTTAATTCGCCCATACGCATAGCGATAGGAGCGTTAGTCAATACTACTTTGCCGCCTTGAGCATGGATGGCTTCTGCTGCTTTCCAAGCAATTGAATCCGCATTTAATGCTCCAAATACAATACCGCATTTGCCACTGAGTAATCCGTTTGACATATTTACATTTTTTTTAGTGATTGCTAAAATAGACTTTACCTAGCTTTAAGCAAGGCTTCTGCTTGATTCTTCGCTGCTTGAGTAATTTTTGTGCCGCTCAACATACGTGCAAGTTCTTCGATACGGTCGTTAGGAGTAAGTACCGTTACGTTACTTTCAGTAGTTGTATCTGTAGATGATTTCGAAATCAACCAATGCGTAGTCCCTTTCGAAGCTACCTGTGGTAAATGTGTGATAGTTATGAGTTGTTGACTTTTAGCCAAATCAGACATCAGTGCACCAACCTTTTCCGCAGTCGCACCACTAATTCCAACATCAATTTCATCGAAAATTTGACAACTTAGCCTTACGTGCTTACCTAAAGCCGCCTTCAATGCCAGCTTTACCCTACTTTGTTCGCCACCAGAAGCTACTTTACTCAATGGTTCAAGTGGGCTTCCTGGGTTTGCACTAAACATAAATTGCGGCCTATAGATGCCTACAGATGATGGATCTTGCTCCTGCCATATCAATTCAATCTTAGCTTTTGGTAAATCTACATCTTTCAAAAAACTGGTGAGCGCACTTTGAATGAACTGTGTTGCTTCTAAACGCTTTGCATGAAGTTTGGTCCCAGCGGTTTTCAACCCACCTTCGTACTTGATTTGTTCTGATTTTAATTGCTTTAATAGGGCATCTTTATCCTTAATCGACTTTATTTGAGCACCTAAGGCATCAAATTTATCAACTAGGGCTTCAGCGTCTAAAACACGATGTTTCCTAATAAGTCCGTCAATCTGTTGTTTCCGATCGATTAAGGCATCGACATCTACTGTTAACTCAGCAGCGGATTTACGCTCTAAAAGTTCACGCTCTAAGGATTGGGTCTGAGCGATAATATCCAATAATTCTTGAAGTAATGATTCTGCAGAATCGTCCTTGGATGCGAGTCGAGCAAGATTCGACTCTACGGTAAATAATTGATCTAAAAGTTTTGAATCTCCTCCAATGAGCCATGACAATTCACTATACAATTCACTGTATTCACTTGCATCTTTGTTTATACGAATGCTTTCCTCAATAGAATCGTATTCACCATGCTTCACGTTCGCTTTATCTAATTCATGGAACAAGAATTCCAAATAATCTAAGTCGCTTCCGTTTGCTTGAGCAATGAGTTGCTTTTGCTGTTCTAGGACCCTTTTTAGTGCGTTATAAACAGTTTGGTATTCGTTGCGCTCTGCACTCGCATCTACAAAAGAATCGATGAGTTCAATTTGTTTTGCAAGGTCGGTAAGTAAACCAGCATCACTTTGACTATTAATGTCGATAAACTGTCCAGCGACATGGGCTAGATCAGCGCTTTTGACCGGAGTGTCATTAATAAATGCTCTTGATCTCCCGTTCGGTAATAGTTCTCTACGAAAGACGCTGTGCGTATCGAAATCAACATCCATGGCTAGGAACTCAGATTTTAGATATCCGGGCAGTTCCAATTCAAGTTCAATGATTGCTTTTTCATTCTTGTCTTTTAAGACTGCTTTTGAAGATAGCCTTTGGCCTAATGCTGCATTTAAAGCACCAAGCAATATACTCTTACCTGCACCAGTCTCCCCCGTCATTGCTGTCATGCCCGTTGAAATGGGCAAGTCCAACTCATCAATAAGAATAAAGTTTTGTATGCGTAGTCTCTTTAGCATTACTTCGCTCCTAATTTGCCGTAACTACTGGCATGTGTACGGTCCAATTCTTCAAGGGTAGTCTGCAATAATTTAGTGTCAATACCTAAGTTAGCTGCCTCCGTATACAAAGACAAAATCTCCGTATTCTTGGCGTCGAAGAATAAATTTAATAGATAACTATTAGGTCGCTTTTGGTTGGGGCCTTCTAATGCTTTTAAGCTTGTAGCTATGGTTTCTAAGGATTGTTTATGATTCTCAGTTAAATACATAAGATCCAATCCTTGACGATGATACATATACAACGTTGTTTTAACTGGCTCAAAAGCAGGGCTCATTAAGGCATCAGTGATCCAAAATCTATTTTTAGTACCATCAAAACTCTTCCAACCACTGGCACCACCACTACTCTGAGCAGTCGTGACAATATTTTGGGCAATGGCGAATTCAGCATCCCCACCATTCGCTTTAAATGTGCAGCGGTCTAGACCTATGATGGTGTAAGCGTAAAAGGCCAAAATTGAACTGAGATTTGTAGTATATGTATTCTGTTGGAAATCTACAGGTTCGTTCTCTTGGTAACTGAACACCACGTCTTTATCGAGCACCTTTAAAACCGGCGAATTGTAATTGCTATTAAAAACAGGCCTTGAGTACTGTACTTGAAGGGTTGCATCAAATCGATTACCGCTTAGACTATTGACAGTCATTATATAATTACATTCTATGCGTTCCTCGTCACTGTATTTATGATCCGTAAATGCATAGCCATTGAGAAAATTCTCCATTGAAGTCTCCAATGTTTGAAATATATCCTTATTCGTTGCTTGAACTTCGGGACTGAGCACTTTAACAGTAGCACGCAACTCTTGCGCCATTATATGGCTTGGCGATAGAGCGAAAAATATAAGAGCAAGGCTTAAGCGTTTCATACCCATGCAAATTTATCCACCAAAGCGTCTAAGAGCTGTTTTCCTAAACTACGCTTATCGACAAGTGGAAATGTAAGCTGCTCTCCATTCTGGAGAAAAACTTCAACAGCATTCGTGTTGGATTCAAAACCCGTGTTTGGGCTTAAAGTATTGAGAACAATAGCATCCGCATTTTTGCTGATCAATTTTTCTTTAGCATAATTAATACCATTGTTGGTCTCTAAAGCAAAACCGATGAGTTTTTGATCCTTCCTCTTAGCATTCCCCAAGGTTGCCAAAATATCTGGTGTTTGCTTCAACTCTATACTCATGGTCGACGTTGCAGAGGTTTTCTTTAGTTTTTTATCAGCTGCAGTCATTGGAGTGAAATCACTTACCGCTGCCGTACAGATGGTTAAAACGGAGGATGCGTAGTTTTCTTGCATGGCTGTTAACATCTCTTTAGCGCTAACAACTCGTATGACTCGCAGTCCATGCAATTCCAATGGATAATTTGTGGGGCCTAATACTAACGTAACGGAAGCACCTAAGGCTTCAGCAGCTCGAGCTAAGGCAGTTCCCATTTGCCCCGTACTGTTGTTCCCTAAATACCGAACTGGATCTAAGTGTTCATGGGTAGGGCCTGCATTAATGAGCACATTCTTTCCGAACAATGGAAGTTGTTTTTGCAAGTGAGTTGAAATGAACTCACATATGGCATCTGGTTCCGCCATTCGCCCTTGACCTACTAAACCGCTTGCCAATTCGCCATGATCTGCAGGGATAATGGTGACCCCTCTCGCATCCAATTCCTTCAAATTAGTGCGGGTCGCGGCATTTTTATACATGTCTAAGTCCATTGCCGGGGCGGCATAAACAGGACACTTTGCACTCATGTAGACAGCGGATAGCAAATCATCGCAAGCACCTGTAACCAATTTCGAAAGCGTGTTACTAGATGCTGGAGCAATGATCATAAGATCTGCCCACAAGCCGAGGTCAACGTGATTGTTCCATACCCCATATGCACCTTCCTCTTCGTGAAGAAAAGTACTGTATACGGGACGCGTACTAAGGGTTGAAAGTGTTAATGGGGTGATGAAATCCTTAGCGGCAGTGGTCATCACTACCTGGACTTCAGCACCCCATTTTATGAGTTCACGAACTAGAAAAGCGCTTTTGTATGCTGCAATACTGCCGGAAACACCAAGCAGTACCTTACGCTTATACAAAGGCCCAGTTTTCACGTGCTATTTCTCTTCTTCGTTTTCTTTACGGTGGTAGATACGATCCTCTAACCACTCTTGAAGTGCCATTGCGGTTGGCTTTGGTAAGCTCTCATAGAACTTACTGACCTCAATTTGTTCCTTGTTCTCGAATATCTCCTCAAGCGACTCAGTGGACGATGCAAACTCTTGAAGCTTTGCGTGCAACTCTTCCCGAGTAATATCATTGATTTGCTCTGCACGCTTAGAAATAATAGTCAACGCTTCGTAGATATTATCTGTTGGTGCATCAATTGCGTTGGTGTTGTGCGTGCGAGTATTCTTATCCGCTTGCATTTTCTTGTAATCCATAGGAATCAGGAATTTATTGTATCAATTTACGTAAATCTTTGAGTCGTTCGCTGGTAGGGAAAGCTTCCTCAAAATCATTTAATGCAGTCTTAGCTTCCGTAAGCCTTTCATCTTGGAGCGATTCAAGACTGTTATTTGCCAATTTAAATGCGGCCAGTGCTTTATAGTAGAGCGCTTCTTCACGGTAAGGAGTATCCGGATATTCACTTACAGTTGTTGTAAATGCCGTCATTGCCGCCTTGTACTGTCTAGTTTTGAAATACTGATAAGCAATCTCATAGCTTTTCAATTCTAACTTACTCCTAAGCTCTTCCATGTAAGAATTACAGTCTTCGAGCTTATCGGAATTAGGATGTGTGTTAATGAAAAGCTGTATTTCATTAATAGCCTTAAAAGTATAGGCCTGGTCTAAACTATGTTTAGGAGCTTCTAGGTAATAGCAGTAGGCAGTTAAATAAGCAGCCTCATCAGCTTGCTCATTTTGAGGGAATGTCTTGTAGAAATTTTTAAAATGATAGCCGGCAAGAATGAAATTCTTTTGCAAATACAAGGTATGAGCGTAATAGAAATAAACCTCTTGAGCCTTGTGGGTTCCTCGATACAGCGAGATGAGTTCGTCAAAGATTGGATAGGCCTTATTATACTCACCGCCATCGTAGTATTCTACTGCTTTGGTGAATTTATAGTCTAGGTCTTTACTCTTTAGAACCTCTTGGTATTCGCCACAGTTCGTTAAAACAAAGGCAAACAGGATATATGTAGCTAGTCTAATCAATTTCATGAACGCGCAAAGATACTATAATTAGGCAAGTTGAAGTTTAGATTATCACCAAATCTCTTCTACTGATTGAATAAGCTAAAATACAATCCATGAATCCATAACGGACCATTCGTCATACCGTTTTAACACAACATTTTGATTACAAAAGTTGGTGCTACGAATGAGCGCACATGGTTAGTTGTAGAAGCTTGAGAAAAAGTGATTTTCATTTATAGGGATATCGGCAATCTGTGCGGCTCTTTGAGCATACACAGCTAATTTTAATTACACCCTACTTCCATCGTTGTTAGCTTAGACTCAGACCATCTAAACTTGAAGCAATTGCATTTTTAAGATCATTTGACGCTTCTACCAAAGGCAGACGAACCGCTGCATGAGCTATTCCACGAGCTTCGAGTAATGCCTTTATTCCTACGGGGTTTCCTTCTTCAAATAATTGATTCGTTAAGTCGTAGATGCTTAAATGTGCAGCACGCGCTTGAATCCATTGACCCGCACTCATGTGTTGAACCATGGCGCAAAAGACTTCAGGAACTCCTTGTCCGCTTACGGAAATAACACCCTCAGCACCTAATGCCATCATGGCTAAAGTCAGGTTATCGTCTCCAGAAAGCACCTGGAAATCTGATGGACGCTCTAGCAATATTTCTGTCACTTGATCAAGGTTGCCACTAGCTTCCTTAATTGCTACGATATTTCCGAAGTTTTTTGCAAGACGAATTGTGGTCTGTGCGCTAATATTACT
>JAKMEB010000124.1 GCA_022426185.1 Schleiferiaceae bacterium | reverse complement strand
CGATACTTGTTACAAATGCTTCTTTGGTCATGGTTCCTAAATCACCTTCGCCATGTCGACGTACACTTAGGGCTCCACTCGTAGCTTCTTTCTCTCCAACGATGAGCATGTATGGAATTTTGGTGATTTCAGAATCACGTATCTTCCTGCCAATCTTTTCGTTACGATCGTCTACGAGGGCGCGAATATCGGAAATTTCTAGGAATTGTGCTATTTCTTTCGCGTACTCATTGTACTTCTCACTAACGGGAAGAATCTTCACTTGTTCAGGGGTTAACCACAACGGGAAGTTACCCCCGCAGTGTTCGAGCAGCACGGCAACAAAACGCTCCATGGATCCAAAGGGAGCACGGTGGATCATGACGGGGCGGTGGCTCTCGTTATCACTGCCTTTGTATTCTAGTTCAAAGCGTTCCGGGAGGTTGTAATCTACTTGAATGGTACCCAATTGCCAGCTTCTTCCTAATGCATCTTTTACCATGAAATCGAGCTTTGGTCCGTAGAATGCTGCTTCACCGTATTCGATTACCGTATTGAGCTCTTTTTCACCTGCCGCCTCGATAATGGCTGCTTCTGCTTTGTCCCAATTCTCATCCGAGCCTATGTATTTTTCTGGCTTGTTGGGGTCACGCAAACTAATTTGCGCGGTATAATCTTTGAAATCAAGCGTTTTAAATATGTATAAAACCAGGTCGATGACGCTTTTGAATTCACTTTTTAATTGGTCCGGCATACAGAAAATGTGCGCATCATCCTGCGTAAAGCCTCGTACACGAGTCAAACCATGAAGCTCGCCGCTTTGCTCGTAACGGTACACGGTACCAAATTCTGCATAGCGAACGGGAAGATCTTTGTACGACTTGGGGGTTGCCCTGTACAATTCACAGTGGTGTGGACAGTTCATCGGCTTCAGTAAATACTCTTCTCCCTCTTCCGGCGTGTTGATTGGCTGGAAACTGTCCGCACCATACTTAGCATAGTGGCCAGAACAGACATAGAGCTCTTTATTCCCTATGTGGGGTGTTATTACACCATGGTAACCTGCTTTTTTCTGGGCTTTTTTCAAGAAGTTCTCCAAGCGTTCGCGCAATGCGGCTCCTTTTGGAAGCCATAACGGCAGTCCGGCACCAACACGCTGACTGAAGGTAAACAACTCTAGTTCTTTACCTAGTTTTCTGTGGTCGCGCTTTTTCGCTTCCTCTAGCAGTTCTAGGTATTCTTTGAGCTCACCTTGTTTTTGGAATGAAACGCCATAAACGCGCGTGAGTTGTGGATTATTTTCATCACCACGCCAGTAGGCACCAGCGACATTCATGATCTTGACTGCTTTGATGTACCCCGTGTGCGGTAGATGTCCACCGCGACATAAATCGGTAAAGTCCGCATGGTCGCAAAAGGTGATGGTACCGTCTTCGAGATTTGAGATCAGTTCCGTTTTGTAGGGGTTGTCTTTATAGGCCTCTAGCGCTTCTGCTTTGGTCACAGCACGGAGTTTAAATTCCGATTTTGTGCGGGCGAACTCCAGCATTTGTTTTTCAATCTTCTCGAAATCCTTTTCGCCTATAGTTTCCTCACCAAAATCAACATCGTAATAAAATCCTTTCTCAATGGCAGGACCTATGGTGAGTTTTGCAGTTGGGAAGAAATGCAAAATGGCTTGTGCCAAAACGTGTGCAGAGCTGTGCCAAAACGCCTCTTTACCTGCAGCATCGTTCCAAGTGAAGAACTGTAATGTACCGTCGCAGGTCAATGGGTCATTTAGTTCGATAGTCTTCCCTTCAAAACTACCAGATAAAATGTTGCGTGCAAGGCCGTGTGAGATACTCTTTGCTACGTCCATGGCAGAAGTGCCCGATTCGTAACTGCGTTGATTCCCGTCAGGGAAGGTGATTGTAATCATGTGCTTATCTACAATTATAAGATGAGGAGCAAAAATAGGGTTTAGAGAGGCTTGTGCTGTTTTTTTACTCCTATTTTATTCCCGTACTTTAGCGCTGTAGTATTGACCACATGGAGCATACCCCAAATAAAGCAGCCATTCTCAAGAAATTTAACGACCTCTGCAAGGATACCTTGATGGAAACCCTTGGTATTGAATATGTTGATGTGGACCAAGAATTGGGCACTTTGGTGGCAACTATGCCGGTGAACTCCAAGGTGTATCAGCCGATGCGAATTTTACACGGCGGTGCAACAGTAGCATTGGCGGAAAGTGTAGGTTCTGCAGCCTCTCAATTGCTCATAGATCCTGCAAAGGAAGTCGCCGTTGGTGCTGAAATTAGTGCCAATCATTTGAAAAGTGCTCGTACAGGTATGCTCATCGCTACAGCAACATGTGTACACAAGGGGAAGAGCTCGCACCTGTTTCAGATTCGTGTAGAAAACGAACAAGGTGAATTAATTGCCATGGTGAAATTGCTCAACTTTATTAAAGCACGGAAATGATGTTGGAAGTATTGGCCTGCATACCCGGAAGGTCAAAAGTTGCCTTAAACTTAGTAGAAACGGATGTGGCTGAGGCTACTGTTTTATTGCGTGGGTTCCAAAGTGCTTTATGTGGATTCAAGGAAGAATCGGTCTTAGATGAAGATCTTTTTTGGTCCAATTATGCAACGACCAATCCCAACTTACCTACTCAAAGCAATACGGTGTCTTATCAGCGCCAGATTTCAGAAATCATGGCACGTATTGAGGAGCAACACGTTAGTAAAGTCGTTTTGAGTCGACCTTCTCATCTCCATACCGATCGTGCGGATGCAAAAGCCACTTTTGAAGCGCTACAAGAACGCTATCCAAATTGCACTGTATTCGCGCTCAAGCACCCTGAATTTGGACATTGGATGGGTGCTTCACCCGAGGTGCTCTTCGAAGCTATTCAGCGCGGTTACCGTTCAATGTCCTTAGCTGGAACCCGCTTATCAGGCGCTCAGGATTGGGGTGATAAAGAGCGCGAAGAACAAAATTTTGTTACTACAGAAATCAATACGACCCTATCTGCCTTTGGTGGACGCGTCCAAAATCAGCCGGAGGAAACGTTACACGCAGGTCCTGTAGAACATTTATTGACCTGGGTAGAAACGGATGCAACCAATGTTCCCGCTGTTCAAGTTTTAGAAGCATTGCATCCGACGCCTGCCATTTGTGGCACACCTACAGCACCGGCAAGAGCAGTAATTGATGAGGTCGAACAGTACAATCGCGGTTTATACACGGGCTATTTAGCCTTTATGACGGGTGGTTTACACGCAACGGTGCTTCTTAGAACTATGCAGTGGTCAGAATCGGGCATTACTTTTTACGCTGGCGGAGGAATTACTAAGGACAGCGTACCTTTGAATGAGTGGATGGAGACGGAATATAAGATCTCTGCACTCAAGGACGCGGTACAATTCAAATGACAACAACAAAGCACACGGCACATTGGACGTTAGAAGCACTTTCGCAGAGTGGGGTGAAGACCATCGTGTTTTCTCCAGGCTCACGAAATGCTCCGCTGATCATTGCCGCTGAAGCCTTAGGATGTTTTAAGCTAGAAGTGCTTGGCGACGAACGAAGCGCTGCATTTAACGCCTTAGGGAGAAGTCTGATAACGGGTTTGCCTGTTGCGGTTTGCTGTACCTCAGGAAGTGCTTTAGCAAATTATTACCCTGCGATTCTTGAGGCTTTTTACGCGCACGTCCCGTTGATAGTTATTAGCGCTGACCGACCGGAAGAGCGTATCAACAAAGGTGAGGGACAGACCTGTGTTCAACGTGATTTTTATGAACCTCACGTTGCTGCTAGCGTGCATATTAATGAGCAGACCGCTCTAGAGGAAGTCGCCGAACAATTAGAATTTGCTTTCCGTGCACAGCAGGTTGAAATGCGTCCCATTCATATTAATCTTTCTTTTGATGAGCCGCTTTATGCGCAAGAAAAGCCGCCTGTAAAGCTGAAATTAACTCGTATTGATGATGTGATGGAACTCCATGGAATTCCCGACCATCAGCCTGTTCCTACCTTTGAAGATTTCGCCGCTGTTGCTGTAATTGCGGGTCAATTATTACCACAAGAAAGTGACCAAGTCAGAAGGCTTCTTGATGAAGGCGTTTCGTGGACGTTATTTGCAGATCCCATGAGCGGTCTCCTAGACCATCCTAGTGCGGCCCCCATGGAAAAGTTACTCGCGCTCAAGCCTGATGCTGTCTTAAGTATTGGTGGACAGTGGATCAACAAAAAACCCAAGCAGCATTTACGTTCGTTAGGCATCAAGAAGCACGTACACATCGACGTGTTTCAATGCTGGGATGTATTGGATGCTGAGGTTCATCACTTAAGGATGGCTCCCAATGCGCTTGCTCATTGGAAATCAACGAAAGAATTTATTCAAATACCCGCTTTTGAGCGCAGTAGGGTGTCTCTACCTTGGTCGGACGCTGCAGCGTTTCAAAGTGTCGTTTCGAAATTGGCCCCATCAGACGTTTTGCATTTAGGTAACAGCTCAATTGCACGCTATTTCAACTACTTCCCCAAGGCTGTTGCACTTTATGGAAACCGCGGGGTAGCTGGTATTGACGGTAGTTTAAGTACCGCTGTGGGTGCGGCATTAGCAGACCCTAAACACCGGCATATATTAATCATTGGCGACCAAAGTTTCATCTACGATCACAATGGTTTGTACGGACAGCATTTGCCGGAAAATTTGACCGTTTGTGTACTCAATAATGGGGTGGGTGGACTATTCGATTGGCTCCCTGAAACGGCCAGTACAGGACCGGAAGCGCAACGCGTTTTTGCAAATGCGCAACAAGTGAACCTGGAGGGACTTGCATTGGCTTTTGGTGTGACCTATGCGGCAGTATCGTCCATTCAAGCCTTAAGCGCTGCACTAGAGCATACGGATGGTCCAAAAATAATTGACAGTAAAACGCACCAGCGCGCCAACTTAGTCGCTCTTACTGCGTTAGGATAGTATGGTATCATGGAACGTTTGGATTCAAGCAGCTCGGCTGCGCACATTACCCTTAGCCTTTGCGGTCATTGCCTTAGGAACCGGCTTGGCTTTTAAAGTAAACGAAAATCTGCATTGGGGAATTTTCGCTTTGGCCGTATTCACAGCTTTTGCATACCAAGTATTGTCCAATTATGCCAACGATCTTGGCGATGGCTTACGAGGTACAGATGACCACCGCACCGGCGAAAAACGGGCTATTGCGAGTGGTTTGATAACAGCGGATCAAATGAGACGCGCTGTCCATCTGTGGACTGTTTTGTCTCTTTTCGGAGGTGGAGGATTAAGCTTTTTAGCATTTCAAGAACGCATTCCACTCTTAGTACTGTTTTCTCTATTGAATGTTGCCGCCGTGCTGGCCGCTAGGTCCTATACTATGGGGCCAAATCCATACGCCTATTGGGGTGGAGGTGATGTTTTTGTCTTTTTATTTTTTGGATTGGTGGGGGTTTTAGGATCGGGATCTTTGTATGGTTCCTTGCATTGGAGTTTTATACTACCGGCTTTAGTCGCCGGTGCCTACAGCGCAGCCGTACTGACATTAAATAATTTAAGGGACGTGGAAACGGATGCGGTTGCAGGTAAGCGAACCCTTGTAGTACGGTTCGGCTATAAATGGGGGAGAGGCTACTTTAAAGGGCTATTGATCATTAGCAACGTCTTGAGCTTACTTTTCGCCTTGTATTGGGCATTGCTCGATGGGAATCAAATTTTGCTCCTTTTCCATATTGGATACGGCATCTTACTTTCTCGTGTGGTTTTTATACGATTCGCTCGGGCCCGTGATGCCGCAGCTTTGGACACTTTACTTAAACCTATGGCGTTAATGACACTGCTTTACTGCGTAGGCACAGCTGTAGCACTAAACTTTTAGTGTGACGATGAAAGCTTCTATACACCCTTATCTACTAAACTTTAAAAATCCTGCAGGGACTTCTCGTGGTGTGCTACGAACGAAAGAGAGTTTCTTCCTTCGAATCGAAGATTCAGGCTCCAAATATGGTATAGGCATTGGTGAGGTAGGTGTTTTGCGTGGATTGAGTGTGGACGATGTACCGGAATTGGAAGAACAGTTGGACTGGACTGCAGCAAATATTCATCTGGGCTTAGAGGAATTATATGCTTGTAATAGATCATTCCCCAGCATACAATTTGCATTAGAGCAAGCCTTCAGTCATTTAAAAAACGGCTACCATCATTTTGAGACTCCCTTCAGCCGAGGCGAACAGGGACAATCCATTAATGGGTTGATCTGGATGGGCTCAAAGGACTTTATGCTGGACCAAATCCAAAGCAGATTAGAAGAAGGATTTAGCACCTTAAAAATGAAAGTGGGTGCCATTTCTTGGGCCGATGAATGGGCTTTACTTCAAGGAATACGTGAACGATTCTCTGCGAGCGAATTGATTTTACGCGTAGATGCAAATGGCGCATTTGATCGATCGAATATACTTCCAGTAATGCATGCACTAGCTACGCTAGAGGTTCATAGTATAGAGCAACCGCTTCCTTCCAGCGACCGAAAAGGGCTTGCGGAGCTCTGCGCGAAATCTCCTATTGCAGTTGCCTTGGATGAAAGTCTTATCGGGGTATTCACGAAAGCTGAAAAAGATCTTTTGTTAGCTACGGTGCGGCCGCAATACATCATTCTTAAGCCCAGTTTTATTGGTGGCTGGCGCGGTGCTGATGAATGGATTGACTGCGCTGCAGCACACCATATTGGTTGGTGGGCAACATCTGCTTTAGAAAGTACCGTGGGTATGAATGCCATTGCACAATGGACTGCGACAAAGGGCATTGAAATGCCGCAAGGATTAGGAACTGGAAGCTTATATACGAATAATATTCCAGGACCACTGGCAGTCAAAGAAGGCGCGCTTTGGATGGAAGAAAATGTCCAGACTCACTGGTCGCTACCTGCTCCCCTAAATACGTTTAAATAGAGCCTCTTAAGGAGATGAACACAGATCTACCTGGTGCAACAATCGCACTGGCGTAGCTGCGGTACTTTACATCCATTAAATTATCGATCCCTCCTCGAACTAACAGGTTCTTATTGAATACGTATGATGCATGCAGATTTATGGTGTACCATGAAGGAACATAGGCTTTACCGTAGTCATCAATAGCGTACATATGTGTTTTCGAGCGTTCGCTAAAGGGCATGTCTTCAGCATCAACAGCTCCGTTGTAGCGTAAAATAAGGTTACTGTGCCACTTGTTTTTATGGAAGGAAAGATTTGAAGTAGCGTTAAAAGGGGAGACGTGACGCAACGTATACCCTTGGCTGTCTTTACCAAAAGGATGTGCCCAATGAATCATCCAGTTTAGGTTATCTGAAATATCCGTACGTACGCCAAACTGGTAGCCCCAAATCCATGCATAATCTAAATTTTGTACGGCGAGCACTTGAGATAATTCACCGTTGAAATTGATACTATCACTGCCCATAAAAGTGTACGGAGCGCGTTCTAAAGCGTTATTGAGGTAGCTGTAATAAAAGCTGGCATCGACGACCCATGATTTGCCTAGTTTTTGTTTCGCACCTACCTCCGCGCTGTAGAGTCGCTCTTCTCGCAAATTGCTGTTAGGAACGATTACTGCTCCGGGCTGAGAGTCAAAAACCTTACTTGCATCATCAATATTTGGTGCTCGGAATCCAGAGCTGAAATTCAGGAAATATTTGAAGGAAGGCTTGTGGTAGGTGAGGCCTATTTCAGCGCTTGGTGCAAGAAATTTTAATCGAGCATCTTCACTGAATCCTCGAAAAGAAATAGGGGTGTACATTCCTATACCATTAAGCCTTGAGCCCACACTAAAAGCGAAGTGTTTACTTAAATCTGTATCGTAATGTGCAAAGAAAGAGCCGCTCATCCAGCGGCTGCCGTTTGCATAACGCGACTGCGCATTCCAGGTGGAATCCGTATTCATGTAATGATAACTGTACGCTGTGCTGGTAAGATTATTCCCAATAAACTCTGCACCATATAGAACAGTACTCTTGTCTGAAACTTTCTTACTCGCGTCGAAATTCACCTGATTAATATAAACTTGTTCGCGTTGCACTTTTCCTAAAGGGCGTTTGAACTTACGGGTGTGTCGGCTTTCCTCGAAGTATTGTCCAGATAATGTAAATTTCATCCAATCGCTGATGGCTGTTTGGTCTCTGTTTTCTATGGATAGATAGCTCATCAGCCAAGCCTGAGGACCATATTTCCAAAGTGCATACTTTGGTTGCCCATTCATGATTTCAGTGAATCGATCGTATCGATTTACATCTCCAGTTAAACTGAAATGTAAGCCCGTTTTAAAAGTGGTACGTTCTGCTAAGCGTACTTTAAATTTTTGAGTGATGTTGCGCTGCTCATAAGAGGTGTTGTATTGAATGAGCTTATCCTCAGGCATTCTAACGGTATCAATACTGCCTATGGTAGTAGGTAAAAAGGAAAGTTGTGTATTACTGAGGTGATGCGCTGGCGTCCACGGTAGAACGTGTTGGCCCATCTGCATATCGTGGTATTGTGTGTAGGTTAGAGAGGTCATTCCTGCCCAATTCATACCGCCATAATTCAACCTGAAATTTGGTCTGCGGGAGAGTTGAGCACTTTGGTTACTTAAAGTGAATACGAGGCTTTGTAGGATTTCTGTAGAATCCCCAAAATGGGCATCGTAGGTGTTGATGTGCATGACACCACCCAACGCATCGCTTCCATGCAGCACACTACCTGGACCCAAACTAATTTCCATGTTGGATACACTTTCACCGTCCACAGATATGACGTTGTGTACGTTACCCGACCTAAAGATGGCATTGTTCATCCGAACGCCGTCGACCATAACTAATACGCGCGAAGTGCTCATGCCTCGAATCATTGGAGATCCGCCTCCTGCTTGTGATTTTTGAATAAAAACGTTAGGATCAATGGCTAAAGCATCAGCCGTGTTTGCCTGAAACTGTTGGTCCAATTGTTTGGCATCAATACTTCTTACTTCTTGCGCCGTTTTCTGGTATTGTTGCTCCATTCGATTGGCCCGAATGACGACTTCTTGAATATTCAAAACACTCTCTCGCAAAAAAACCTCAAATTCTTGATCTTGCAATTCCTTTCTAGAATAATAGCCTGCTGCAAAACTGGTGTGATAGAAAGCAACCAGTTGACCGGGGGTTCCTTCAGGAATGAGGATTCGACCCAGAGGTCCTGTTTCACCCATGTACGCTTGATCTACGGTAATACTCACCCCTTCAATAGGTTCACCGCTCATGGCATTACGAACCGTAAGCCACACATATTCGGTCTCACCCCCAGCATAAACGCTGACTGAGAATACCAAGAGGCTGATGTATATTGCTATGGTTTTGAACTTGTTCATTGCGCACACGTTGAAACAAAAACTGTACCCGAAAATACATGCCTAAAAATAAATCACTTTTCTTTTGGAACAACCGGAGTTATTCCGCTACTGAGATCGTTGATTTACAGTCAGTTCCGGAGCATATTTGCGATGTTCAACGGGCGCTTAATTTTTGTTTGAGTCAAGCCCCGCAATGGACCGTTGCGACCAGTGGATCAACGGGTGTACCAAAAGAAGTAGCGCTTTCTCGTGAGCTGCTTTTTGGATCAGCTCGTGCAACATTGGATGCGTTTGATTTGGTGCCGGGTTCCACCGCAGCATTGGTGCTTCCCGCAAAGTATATTGGCGGTTTTATGATGATTGTACGTGCCTTCATTGGTGAGCTTAGCCTTCATTTGTGCGAACCTCGAGGCATACCTGAACTTCCTTTAGGATTAGACTTTGTACCCATGACGCCTGCTCAATTCATTGCGCTTCATGAGGTAGGAATTACTCCAAACGCGAAGCACACTTTATTAGGAGGTAGTGCATTACCTGCGCGGTTTGATACCGATTCTACGAGCAAGGTCTATTTGGGTTATGGTATGACGGAAACAGCTTCTCACGTGGCATTGCGTTCACTGGGAAGTACTGTTTATACCGCAGTTGGATCTACTGAATTTTCTGTAGATAGTAATGACTGCCTTTGTATTTCCGCGCCGCATTTGGGGATTGTGGGACTACAGACAAGAGATCGCGTCACACTTTTAGATGCGAAGCGCTTCAACTATGAGGGCCGTCTAGATAACGTCATCAATTCCGGTGGTCTCAAGTTACATCCGGAACGACTAGAAGCAGAATGCGATGCCGCGGGCATTCAGGCGGTTATAAGTTCAAGGGAACACGAACGCTATGGAGAAGTACCGGTGATCGTCTTGCAGAGTAGAGAAGATGTTGCGGGCATTCAAAAAGTGGTGAAGGGCTGGGAGCGTGCACTTCAACCAAAAGAGTTTTGTATCGTTGAGCAATGGCCGCTTTTGGGAAATGGTAAATTGGACCGATTAGGCTTACAATCCTACCTTAAAAAACATCCGAATCTCCTTTACCCGCTCTGAGCAATATAGGCTGTTCACCACTCAGGTCTATCACAGTAGAAGGAATATTATCCCCCCATCCACCGTCAATCATAAAATCTGCTAAGTGTGCATAGGTTCCTGCGATTTCATCAGGATCCGTAGGATATTGTAAGATCTCGTCATCGTGGTGCAGAGAAGCAGAGGCTAAGGGTCGACCTAATGCTTCGCAGAGCGACTGTACAATGGGGTGGTCCGGAATCCGTATCCCAATAGTTTTACGTTTTTGACCAAGTTTACGTGCCAATGCAATATTTGCCTCTAAAACCATTGTGTAGGGCCCGGGTAGACAGCGTTTAAGCAGTTTAAAAGTTCCACCATTTATACTTTGTGTATATTCTGATACTTGACTAAGATTGGTAAAGAGAAATGAAAATTCCGCAGTCTTAACCGATTCTTTTTTGATTCTAGCCAATTTTTCCAATGCCAGAGGATGTTGAAAATCCCCAGCGACAGCATATACACTGTCAGTAGGAATAATGGCAATTTCACCCCGCTTAAAACGCGCTACACATTCTGAGATGGTTTGCGCGTTGATGCTATCTGGATAAATGGAATAAATCACGACGTTTTAAATTTTTATATAAGATACAAAAAAGCCCCG
>JAKMEB010000001.1 GCA_022426185.1 Schleiferiaceae bacterium | reverse complement strand
AGTAGGAGTAGGGCAAATTTTCTCATTCCCCTAAAATAGAAAACCCCGCGCCACGGCGCGGGGTTTTACTTATAAAATTATGCTAAAGCTAGACTACGCCGTGCATTAATTTGTTTAATGGCTTACTCAACAATGCAATGAGCACTGCGAACCCGATCAATACAAATCCGAGCGTCGAGAAGGTATCCACGTAAGTGTGTAAGCCTTGTTCTGCCGTGAGTACAACTTCTTCACCTCCGTGTCCCTCGCCACCAGTTAATGTAGCAATGGCACCTGCGAGATAATTGGCCATAGCGAAAGAGAGGAACCAACCTCCCATTGCAGTACCTGCGATGTTTTTAGGTGCCAGTTTGGTCACCATAGAAAGGCCGATAGGGCTCAAGAACAGCTCACCAGTAGTGTGGAGCATGTACAAGAATACAAGCGTTAAAAGGGGAACTTGAAATGCATCATTCGCGAAATTTAACGCGACCAATGTTACTAAGAAACCAGCACCCAGCTGAAGAATACCGTAGCTAAACTTCATAGGGATAGAAGGGTTCTTTCCTATAGCATCCAACTTGATCCACATCCAAGAGAATAATGATCCAAAGGTGATGATGAAGAATGGGTTAAAGAACTGCGTCATGGTTGCGGGCATTTCCCAACTACCAACCATACGATTTACATTTTCTTTAGCGAATAGTGTTAAAGATGTTCCGGCTTGCTCAAAAGCAGCCCAGAAAATGATGTTGATGACCATCATAATGGTCAAAGCGATCATACGGTCTCTCCAAACTCCGCCTTCTTTTACTCCGGCTGATATTAATTGGAATACGACCAAAACGAAAATCCCAATGAGAAGATAGATGAGCCAAGTGTTTTGTGAAATCAATACATAACACAATGGTATGAGCAATAGGGAAAGAATAGTGATGCTCTTCCAGCGTGCCATTCCTAACCATTTTTCATGCCCAGCTTCGGTAATACCAATATTTGGTACGTGCGCATATTTCTTGCGTCCGCTCCAGAAAATGAAAAGACCTGCGAGCATACCTAATCCTGCTAAACCGAAACCATATTCAAATCCGTATTGCTTTCCTACAACAGCCACAACGGTTGTGGCCAGTAGTGCACCGACATTAATTCCTATGTAGAAAATGGTAAAACCAGAATCGCGGCGAGGATCACCATCTTCGTAGAGCTTACCTACAATGGTTGAGATATTTGCTTTGAAGTAGCCGTTACCAACGATCAAACCACCCATACCTATAAGCATTAATGAATCGCGCAAGGCACGGTCTAAATCTAAAAGGTCTGTACTAGCGACAATAAGGAATTCCCCAATAGACATGAGGACGGCACCAAGCATAATAGCGTATTGGTAGCCTAAAAATTTATCGGCGAGACGACCTCCGAGGATGGGCGCTGCGTACACTAACGCCGTGTAGGCTCCGTAAATCAAGAAGGCCTCTTTATTGCCTTTCATCATTGACTCAATAAGGAAAAGTGCCAGAAGGGCGCGCATTCCATAATAACAGAAACGTTCCCACATTTCCGATAAGAAAAGCGTCCACAGCGCTGGTGGATGCTTCATAGATTGATCACTCATGTTTCAGGTGTTTTTAGTGTTCAACAAGTATACATTTTATTTCTAAGAGCGGCTAGGGGCCATTTCTTATAAATTCTCTGCAATAAAATTGGTCATCTTGCGGTACAAATGCATGGTCGTGTTCCCGCCGTAGATGCCGTGGTTTTTATCTGGATATGCGAACCAGTCAAAGTCCTTATCTGCTTGAACAAGAGCCTCTACCATACGCATAGAGTTCTGGACATGAACGTTATCGTCGCCTGTTCCATGAATAAGTAGGTATTTTCCTTTTAATCCACTCACGTGGGAAAGGGGACTATCCGCATCATAGCCTTCGCCATTTGCGGATGGAAGGCCCATGTATCTTTCGGTATAAATATTGTCATAAAAACGCCAGTTCGTCACCGGGGCGACGGCAACGGCCATTTTGAAAACATCTGGACTTTGGAACAAGAGATTTGAAGCCATATACCCGCCATAACTCCAACCAAAGACGCCTATTCTGTTTCCATCAACGTACGAGCGTTTTGCTAATTCAAGCGCAGCTTCAGTTTGGTCCCGCGTCTCTAATTTCCCCATCTGACCATAGGTACTCTTCTTAAATGCTTCACTGCGTCCGTCCGTTCCATGATTTTCCACACTAACGACAATCATATCGTGCTCATTGGCCAACATTTGGAACCACATGCCTCTAAAGCCGTCGTAGCTGTTCATGACGGTTTGACTTCCCGGACCGCCGTATACAAACATAAAAAGGGGGTAGGTTTTGTTTTCATCAAAGTCTACCGGTTTAATCATCCATGCATTAAGGGGACCTCCTGATGGTGTTTCTAGCGTGAAGAATTCCTTGCTGCTGTAGGTGTACTTTTTCAAGGATTTTTCGGCACGTTCGTTGGTTTTGAGTGTACGCACAATGCCGCCACCCCTATTTCTCAATGTCACAACCGTCGGAATACCTTCTGCGCTGTAGCTGTTTATAAAAAGGCTAAAGTCATTGGTAAAGTTGGCGTTATGGCTCCCTGTTGCATCGGTCAATAGTCTTTTAGAACGACCATTGATGCGAACACTATAAATGTTACGCTCGGTTGGGCTACGTTCGGTGCTCTGGTAGTATAGCGTGTTATTAGCGTCCATTCCATACAGGCGTGTAACATTGTATTCGCCTGTAGTGATTTGACGTTTCATTTTGCCATTTGCTGCCACATGATATAAATGGTTCCATCCGTCGCGGTCGCTTAGCATAACAAAGGATCCGTCGGCTAAAAAATAGAGTTCATCATTTATCTCGAGGTATTTTTCATCGGATTCATGGTAGATCGCATTTGCCGAACCGTCTTCTGCATTTACGGCATAAAGGTTGAATTCATTTTGTAATCTATTGAGGGTGCTGACCACCCAAGTATTTTCGTTGGACCACTGAGCACGTGGCAGGTATTCGTAAGGAACATCTTCCAACACTTGTTGCACTTTGCCCGATTCCATATGCCATAAGTGCGCCGAGACAATACTATTATCTTCACCGGCTTTTGGGTATTTAAACGTATACGGATTGGGATACAGTTCTTCACCGTAGACATCCATGTTAAAGCTTCTTACATTGCTTTCGTCAAAGCGTAAAAAAGCGATACTTTCAGAATTAGGCGACCACCAAAAAGCTTTTACAATGGCAAACTCCTCCTCATAAACCCAATCTGTGGCGCCATTGATGATTTGGTTAAAGGCGCCGTCATTGGTGACCCGAACATGTGCATCGGCCTTGATATCGTAGACATATAAGTTATTATCAAGGACATAGGCAACATAGGCTCCGTTTGGGGAGAAAGTGGCGTAACGTACTTTTTCAGGACGTAGTTTACGTGCGTCGTGACTCGTTAAATCGACCAGCCAGATCACGCTACGGGAACTGCGCCGGTAGATTTTCGTGGTTTCCGTGCTTAATATGGCCCAGCTTTCGTCTTCGCTGAGTTTATAGGCATCGAATGCTGGAACTGCAGCAGCCTCACTTTTTAAGGCCGTTACGTCCAGCACTATGCCGACCTGTTCACCTGTTTCGTAGCTGTATTGTTCAATGGTCCCATTCCCTTGAGCCGTATAATGAACACCATCGTTCATGCTTCTGAGGCCACTGATGCCTCCTGCATAAAATTCGTAGCGCTGCCAAAGTGCGCTGAGTGTGATGCTTTCTTGTGCGAACGTGTTGATTGTTAGGGCGAAAAGGGCCCCAAATAGAACAGTTTTTCTCATGTGGGTAGATTCTGAATCCCGCTAAGATAACACCCTAGTGACTTTTCTTTCTTGTAAAATGGGTGCGGATTGCTATTTTATTCGCTTTCCTCTGCGAGTCGCACAGTTAAACCTTCGAATGCCGGCTTCATGAAAATCTGACAGCCTAAACGACTGTTGTCCTCAACGAAAAACGCTTGGTCCAACATATCTTCTTCATCATCAGAAGGTTCGTTCAGTTGGTGATCGCTTTCCACGTAACAATGGCAGGAAGCACACATGGCCATACCTCCACAAGTACCTTTCACGGGAAGTTCGTATGATTTACAAACTTCCATGAGGTTCATGTTCATGTCGGTAGGTGCGACCAACGGATGCGCAAGGCCTTCGCGATCAATTACTGTTATCTTAATATCTGCGCTCATGACTTATTCTAAACTGCCGACACCGCCCATAACAGTCGTGTACTTAAAGGATAACTTCTTATCCGGGAACGCTCTTTTAAATGCACTTTGAACCATAATGGTTGCTTCGTGAAAACCACAAAGTATCAATTTAAGTTTACCAGGATACGTGTTGACATCTCCAATGGCGTAAATACCCGGTCTATTCGTGCGGTAATCTGTTGCGTTATCTACAACGATGGCATTTTTTTCGATTTCTAATCCCCAATCCCCAATAGGTCCCAAGGTAGGAGTGAGTCCAAAGAGTGGGAGCCAATGGTCGCAATTTATCGATAGATCATCCGCATCTTTTTGCTTCACGGTCACTCTATTTAAACCAGATTCGCCGTGAACATCGATTACTTCCGCATTAGTAATGAGCTTCACTTTCCCTTGTTGGGCCAATTCATGCACCTTATCCACCGTATCGAGATGACCTCGGAACGAGGTGCGGCGGTGGACCAAGCTCACTTCACTGGCTACATCTGCTAAAAACACGGTCCAATCTAAAGCGCTGTCGCCGCCACCAGAAATAACCACCCGCTTTCCACGGTATTTCTCTGGATCACGAACGATATAATCCACGCCTTTCTCTTCATATTCGGGTAAGCGTGCTATGGGCGGTTTTCGAGGAGTGAAAACACCCAGACCACCTGCAATAGCCACACTGGCCGCCTTGTGTCTCGTACCTTTATTAGTGGTTACAATAAACTTTTGTTCTTCCGTTTCCTCAATACTTACCGCGCTTTCACCCAGGGTGAACCCAGGATTAAAAGGTTTGATTTGCTCCATCAGATTATCGACTAATTCACAGGCCATCACTATTGGGTATCCCGGTATATCGTAGATAGGCTTTTTAGGATAAATCTCGGTTAATTGACCTCCTGGTTGAGGAAGTGAATCGATTAAATGGCACTTCATCTTTAGCAGTCCTGCCTCGAATACGGTGAACAAACCAGTGGGGCCAGCGCCGATGATAAGAAGATCGGTTTCGATCATGATTACACAGTTTTACACGTGCAAAGTTACAGGGTAAAATTGGCTTTAAATAACGAATAGCTGTATTGTTCTCAAACTCAATGATAATGGTCGCTGAATCGATCTACAACAGCGTCAAATCACATACTCATTTAGTGATATGAATTGACAATTATGAATTAAATTCGCATCAACAAACAGAGACACCTATGAACCTACGTATTGTTGCTGCTTTACTTTTAAGTATTGGTCTTCAAGCACAAGGAATAGTAACCATACCGACCAACGGTACAACGGATACTGCAACAAGTTGCTCCGGTGTTTTTGTCGATGGCGGAGGGCTAAATGGAAATTATGGAAACTACAATAACGGGTATTTAATCATTGATCCTCCCGGCACATCACCCGTGTCTTTGACTTTTTCTTCGTTCGCTACAGCGAGCAGTTCAGATTACATCTACGTTTGGGATGGCATAGGAACGAGCGGTACCTTCATTGGGTATTATTATGGCAGTTCATTACCCAACGGCGGAAGTGCAATTACTTCAACATCAGGCGCACTTACCGTTCGCTTTTATTCAAACTATGCCAGTACCGCCAGCGGTTTTGTGTGTTCATGGGCGACATCTGGAACCACCGCGCCAACGGCGAATTTCACTACAACTTCAACCAGCATCAGTTACAACACGCCACTGCAGTTCGTGAATACGAGTCAGAACGCAGGCAGTTACGTTTGGGACTTCGGTGACGGTACAACCAGTACCGATCAATATCCCATACACAGTTTTACAAGTTCAGGGACGCAAACCGTTACTCTGGTAGCGACTAACTGTTACAGCAGTGATACCACCACTATGAATATCACGGTGGGTAATGCACCCAACGGATCCCTTTCGAACGACTCTTTAGTCATTGACATTCCATGTGGAACTACCGCAACACAATCTTTAACCCTCTCTAATGCTGCCAGTGCCGGTAATCTTACGTTGAGCACCGAGCTTATAGATACCAATTATATCTTCAAAGCAGATTTTGAGGACGGTACGTTGGAAACCTTCTCTTCCACCAGTACGCTGGTTACTTTGACCAATACGAGTGCGGTGACGAATACGGGTTCTGGTGCACTCATGATGAGTGGGTATTACAACAACAGTCAAACCGTCAATGCGATTTTTCCAAACGCCCAACCATCTAGAGCATCGTATGCGACAAAAGTAAATTCCGGTCAGGGTGGAAGCGGGTACACGTGGTTTTCTGGAGATCAAAATTCGAGTCTTGGCTATTCGCCCTTCGGTTATTCGTATTGGTATACCACTAGCCTCCGTCTCGTTTATAGAAACTCGAATGGCTCCATCATAACGCATTATGAATACACAACATCTAATGAATTCGTAAACATTGAATACGATAACATCGATTGGTCCAATAAGACTTTTGATATCATTATTGACGGTGTGACCATTGCAACAGGCGCTCAGTTTTATTACAACCTTAATAGTGGTGTTAATGGAATTCACGGCTACCAATATTCTTCATCATACGTACATTATTTGGACGACATTGAAGTACAAGGGGGGAATGCTGTAAACATTACGCAAAACCCTACATCAGCCACCGTTGCTGGCGGAAACAATGTCGTGATGAATTTCACGGTAGACGCTACCGGTTTATTCGTGGGTTCATACTTCCTGGAATTGGCCTTAACATCGAACGATACTGCGCTCAATGGCATGAAGATTCCTGTCATAGTAAACGTGACTGGGGCAGGAGTTTGGGCATCCAATTATTCTTCGTGTCTTTCCGTCTCAGGTTATTCAGGTGCCGTTACTAATGATACCTTGAAGCTGTGGAACACGGGATGTGATACCCTAAAGGTAACCGGCGTTTCCGGTTCTTCCAACAGAGTAACCGTGGCAAATACAGGTTTTGATATCGCCCCGGAGGATACTGTTTATGTACCTTATGCTTGGTCAGCTGGAGCGGCGGGAACGTATAATGATAGCATCCTATTCCAGGAACAAGATTCTACCTATTCGCATTGTATTACCGCAACGGTCCAAGATGCAGCCTCGATTGGTCTGGACAGTACGACGTTTAATATTTCTTATACCGGTTGTCCGGATTCGTTGTTGATTCCTTTTTGGCTGTATAACGATGGCCAGCAAACATTGAACTGGGGTACTTCAGCGGTAGGAATGAGCATAACAGAGGACTTTGAGTCGGGTACGCTGATGAATACTTCTTTATGGAGTTACTTTGGTTCAGGCGCAAACATTCAGTCTTCCACCTACGGATGTGGATCTATCAATGGCAGTTACAGCTTGCATTTTTATGGTGGAACACGATACGCAGCAACGGTACCATTGAATTTATTGAATGGAGGCACAGTAACTTTTGAGATGGATCAAGGTAATTGCGATAATGCAGAAAGTTCTGAAGGGATCTATCTGCAGTACAGCACCAACGGTTCTACATGGTACAACATTCAGTACTTCTACACCTACAGTTCATTGACCGCTAGCGCAACCATTCCAGCTGCTGCTATGACAAATTCTACGCAGTTAAGGTTGTATCAACAATCCTACAGCGGTTCATCATACGATGCGTGGATTGTAGATGATTTCGAAGTGGATGCCGGATTAGGAACGAACCTTGCCTTCAGCCCAGATACAGGAAATACTGCGGTGAGCGATTCAGAATTGGTCAATCTTATCATATATACGGATTCATTGCAAGAAGGTCTCCACACCTTCCAGGGCTACATTAACAGTAATGACCCTGTAGATTCAACAATTTACCTCACCGTCAACCTTACATTGGATGGAGAGAGTGAGACCTACGTGGACCGCGGTACTTGCTTTGATCTGGATACCATCGTCAAAAACAGTAGCATTGTGGATAGTATTTTGGTTGAGAATTTAGGTTGCGATAGCCTGTACTTCAATGCATTGAGTACATCAAATTCTTTCCTTAGTGCGACAAATGCCACCGCTCAGATGTGGTTAGGTGATAGTGCTTGGGTAGTAGTGACGATCAGCCCAACTGCAACAGGAGCTATTAATGATACAGTGTATATATCTACTTCAGATACAGTATGGCCAGTATGTTACACGGGTTACGTAGCAGAAGCACCTTCTGCATGGGTAAATACAACTCCACTTACGTTAAGTACGCAGGATTGTGGCGACAGTGTAAACTTTACATTCAACTTAGGTAATACTGCTGCGAACACGAATTTGAATTGGTCTGCTTCTTCAAGTCCAGTGTTGAATGTGGTTGTCGTAAATCAAAATGTGTATCCGTCGTTGCTGACAAAGCTACAGACCTATTTAGGGGGTGTTCCTAACGTTTCTATAAAAACGGTGTCTTCGATCTCTGCAATGCTAACGGAATTGTCTTGGGCAGATGTAGTGATTTTCCCTCCAATCACAAACAGTTCCTCTTCTGCAGATTATACAGCCATCCAGTCGGATATGGAAGATTGGATTGAAGACGGTGGTAAAATGATCGCCATGGGTAGCACGGATGTAGGGAACATATTGGCTATGAATTGGATTTCCGGCTATTATTACGGGAACTACACGGGTTATACGCACTATGTGAATACGACCTATTCGAACCATCCCTACATCCAAGGGGTGAGCAGTTCTTTTGTGACTCAATCGGCATCTTTAGATGCATACATTTACAATACCGGGTTAGTATATCTCGTATACAACACTTATTACCGTCAAGCCTTGAGTTATTTACCTATGGGCGATGGAGAGTTCATCTATTACGGATTTAACTTTAATGCGGTGTACAATGAGATTACCACGATGATGGATAATATTCTCGCTACTACACTAGCCAATAAGGATCAGGGGCCTAACTGGATTCGTATGCAACCGAATAGTGGGACTACTTCCGGTGGAGATACCACCACAGTAAGTGGAACAGCGTATTCTGACAGTCTTCCTGCAGGTACGCATGAGTTAACCATTACAGTGACCACAAATGACCCGACGAACAGTTCGTTCTCTATCCCAGTAACTTTTACAGTCAATGGTTTGGGAGAAACGGCAGTAGAAACGGCGTGTACTGCTTGGGATTCTGTCTATCAGAATATGAGTCACATTCAGGACGTTCCATTTTATAATGTAGGTTGTGATACGTTGACCTTAACCGGTACAGCGACAGGAACAACTGTTTTTTCAGCGGCAAGTCCTTCCCTGAGTATTGCACCAGGCGACACAGGATATATACCGGTCACATTGAATTCAAGTACGCTAGGTAGTGTGAGTGACCAATTGAGCATTTACACCAACGCAGATACTATTACGCACTGTCTGTCCGGTGTCATTGTTGGTGCTTCAGACATTAGTGTGAGTCCTAGCAGTATAGTGGTTACCGTGAATAAGTGTAACAGCTTTACCACTGTGCCTTATACCATCACTAATAACGGTTCGGCATCGTTAAGCTATGGTGTGAGTGTTGCTGAGGTGTACGATTCTAGTTCAACTCAGAATTGGCTTTATCCAGCCCCGAACTATTCCAATACGCAAGTGCATACGTTCAACAATATCATAGATTCGGATACCTTATTCTATGACATTATTTTGAACGGAGAGTACAGCGCCACGAACAATTATTTCTACCTCTATGCGAATGGGAGTTACGTTCAAACGCTCTATGATAACAACGTGACCAATTACACCAATGATACCATTTCAGGATTTTTGACAGGCACGCAATTAACCAATATTGTAAACACGGGCTATTTAACCATTCAATTGTATTCGTACAACTACACGTATACTGCTGGTCAGACCTGTATGGTCAATGTATACCAAAAAGATGCGGTTACTTGGGCTTCCCCAGTAGGATTGACCACAGGTTCTGTGGCAGCCGGGAATAGTGTGACCAAATCAATATTGGTTACCGTAAGTAGCTTAGCGGTGGGTACGTACAATACGTCTGTATTGTTTGAAACGAATGATCCTCAAGATCCTTTGTACCAAGTACCTATGACCGTTAACGTGGTCAGTGAACCGGATATGGTCTTAGGTACCAATGCATTGAATTATGGTAATGTATACAATACGA
>JAKMEB010000160.1 GCA_022426185.1 Schleiferiaceae bacterium | reverse complement strand
ATAGGTGCAGTAGCGTTAGTCACTGTCAGCGTATCTCCCGTGAAGTAATCATACCAAGCGCCTGTATGCTGGAAGTTCGGGTAGACGTCTTTTTGCGTAACCCCAAAATTGCCAATTACGGTGGCCTGCATGGAAGACCCGTTGAGGTTAATGCGCTTAGAAGACCCGTTCAATGCATAGCTAAAGTTCGACGTGTTGAACACATCGTGTTTCTTACGCATATCCATCATCGAGGCCATGTAGAAATAGATTTTCTGACGGTACTGTTCGTTGTAATAGTTCCAAAGAATGGGTTTTTCACAAACGCGCCACGGATTATCTATAGAAATGTCATAGCCCAATTCTTCAAACATATAAATCATCTTAGGCCCAGGAATGGTATAGAAAAATGCGCTCGCTTGAATGATGCGATCCGCTCGGGTCGCTAACGTTTTTGTGTCGTATCCCCCACTTGCATTGCCATAGGTCTTTATCTTGTACGAAGCGCGCTCTTCATCGTGGCTCTCCATATACGAGATGAGGTGTTTGTCGTTCCAGCCGCGCTCCTTGTAAATGCCCCATTTAAAATCGCTGTCCGGTGTGTAACCCATAGCAGCCTCATAATATTGGTGTGTGGCATTACCCCACAGCAACATGCCGTAATCGCTTAATTCCTTCTCCTCTTGGTTGGGTCCCCAATGCTCTAAAATGACGTAGAAATCTTGATCGACATTCCAGCAAACGTCCGCCATTCGCTTCAAAGCTGCGATACGGGTAGATTGATAACCGTCCGCATTAGAACTGTTTGTAAACCCTTTTGTAAAATCGAACCGAATACCATCAATGTTGAAATTTTCGATCCAGTACGTATTAATGCGGTCCATGTAATCTCGCGTTGGCTGCACAAAATGGTCAAAGTCATTTCCCCAACAGTTTGGTGGGTGTGGACAATTCTGATTCATGTAGGGGTTGTTCGCTGCAGGTCTGTTGTTTGCGCTGTCCCACCACATCTGTGCAATGGGGTTTTGACCAAACGCGTGATTAAACACTTGATCCATAATCACGGCAATGCCACGGCTGTGACAACTATCAACAAACTCGCGGAATTTATCCGGCGTTCCGTAGTATTTGTCCAATGCCATATGAAACGAAGGGTTGTACCCCCAACTGGAATTGCCTTCAAATTCAGAATTGGGCATCAATTCAATCGCATTTATACCCAAACGCTCTACATAATCTAGCGTATCAATCAAGGACTGGTAATTTCGGGTGGAGACAAAGTCGCGAATGAGCAATTCATAGATCAGCAGCTCCTCTTTATCTGGAGCATTAAACGTGTTGTTTTTCCACTGATACACCGGCTTTGCCGTCTCGTAGAGCGTTACTATTCCCGTAGTTTTTCCATTGGGGTAATCCGGCATGTTCGGGTACGTAGCATTTGATATGTAACCGTCGTTCCAAGGGTCCAGCACTTGTTCAGCGTACGGATCTGCAACGCGTAAATCACCATCCATCATATACTGATAGGTGAAAGGCGCTCCTGCAGGTACGTTCATCTCTAGGAACCACCAAGCGCCACCTGGGGTTCGTGTCATCGCATTGAGTGTATCCGGCAAAAAGTCGTTTACTGACGTAAGACAATACACACGATTTTTGAACGGCGCGTACAGTTTAAAAAAGACGGTGGTGTCGTTAAGTTCATTAATCCCTTGCTCCATGCCACCGGGCATGACACCCACGTTTAACGGGCCTTGAACCGCGTAATGGGCGGTATCATAAACGGTAGTCGTACCGTAGTCTGCCTGTAAAACAACCGTGTGAATGCCGCCTACAGTACTGCTTAAGAAGAAGCTCTCTTGTTTCGTAGAATCTTGAAAAACCAACATACCGTTATCATACACTTTCATGTCGGGCTTTTGATTCGATGCAATCACAAATTCTAACGAATCGCCACTGTTGATAAGCTGGGTGGTTTCAGGCGCTAAAAACTGAGCGATTAGTCCCGCATTCGCAGGATATACGTCATAATAGATATCACTCCCATTTGGATCGCGACCTACAATGGTTCCATTGCCGTTTCGAAAAACAAACGCCATCTTCTGAACAATAACACTGCTGCCAAAACCATAAAATGTGGGCATATGGTATTCAATCTTGTGTAAGTTATTGCCTAGGTTGGTCATCAACACCGAAGCGTCCGCCGTACCCCAATTCCCTTGAACATGCTTCCAATCCGTGGGAGAAGTGCTCTGGTTTGTGATCAAGCCTGCATGCGCATAAACCGGAACCACACCGGTCAATGCGCCATTTCCTTCCGTCGCATCGTAAATGATCGTTACCGTATCATTTTGCGAAGGAAAAGCTGGAGTAACAGATAAAATCTGGGCCAATGCAGTCAGCGGCAGGAGTGCAACTAAGATCAGCGTAGGAATTCCTCGTGTCATAGGTTACTTATTCAGGTGTTTGGGTTATGTGCTCTAAGTTACGCCACATAAAAATTGGTTTTTAACCCATTTCTGTCCAATTCTTAACCAAATTCAGCAGTACTAAACCGGTTGCCAATGCGCTGATAAGACGAATCTATCTGTCCCATAGCTTATCATAACGCGCGTCCTGTTAACTTTGTCCGTGTTAAAAAAGGAACCCTATGAAAATCCCTATCATCAAACATTTGGTCAACTTTGTTGAAGCGAACGACGAAGACTTCATCCATGAAACTATTGAGGTGCTTGAATCGTTGGCGGACGTCCCTACGCTCAAAGACGAAGAACTTGAAGTGATTGGAGAACTCATATCAAACCTCTATGGTGCTATCGAGGTCAATAAAGAAATCTCAGACGGTACTCCTAAGAAAGATGCGCTGAACGGTTTTATGAAACGTGTTTTAGGTTCTATTAATTAACTTAGGGTCTCTAAATAAACCATTATGATTACTGCCACTACAGCTAACGTTCCCGGAAAAGAAGTTTCAGAAATCCTCGGCATTTCCCGCGGAAGCACCGTTCGTGCACGCAACATCGGTCGCGATATTTTCGCTGGACTGAAAAACATCGTTGGAGGCGAAATCAGCGAATACACCCGGTTGCAAGCTCAAAGTAGAGAGCAGGCGTTTCAACGCATGGTTAAAGATGCGCAATCCATGGGCGCGGATGCAGTCATCAACGTTCGTTTCACTACTTCAATGGTCATGCAAGGTGCTGCAGAAATGTTGGCCTACGGTACTGCGGTAAAACTGAAATAATGATTTTCGGTGTTTTATACTTCGGATTCTGGGCCTTGATGTTACTGGGGATCGTGTACTTTGCAGTACGCGCCTACCAACGCAGAAAAGGCGAAGATTTTGAAGACCGCAGCAATTAATCTACTGGAGTAAGCTCCATAATCCGGTCACACATATACCGAATCACATCGGGGTCGTGAGAGATGAAAATCATACTCAGGCCCCGATTTTTTTTGAT
>JAKMEB010000154.1 GCA_022426185.1 Schleiferiaceae bacterium | reverse complement strand
CCCCTGTTTCTTTATGGACGGCAAATATATGGTAAATGTTCATAACCACTTCATTGCGAGTGCAAAAATACTAGAGTAGCTTCGTAGCAATGAAAAACATCCCATTCTTTTTGCTTCTCATTGCCCTTGTTGCACTTTCCAGTTGCCGCAATACCATTGATTTTCAAGGAAGTAATATAGAATTATCCTTTTCTAAAGATACCATCTACCTCGATACCGTTTTCACAGGATTGGGAAGCTCTACGCGCATTTTAAAGGTGTATAATACATCTTCAGAAAACATGACCGTGGATAAGATTAGACTCGCACGTGGTGCGGGAAGTTATTACCGAATGAATGTTGATGGTATTAGTGGTACATCAGTAGAAAACCTGGAAATACTCGCAGAAGATTCTGCGTATGTTTTTATTGAAATCTCTCCTGATGCACAAGGCACTACAGAAATGGTTTATACCGATAGTATTTGGTTTGAAAATGGCTCTGTTAAACAACATGTCGATCTCATTACTGCCGTGTGGGACGCCTATTACCATTTCCCTGACCGCGTACTCACTATTGCACAGCCTCAGCCCTACCCAGATATCAAAATCCCGTATTCCATTCTCCCCTGCAATGACGTGTGGAATGATGACAAACCTCATGTCATCTATGGCTATGCGGTTGTAGACAGCGCCTGCTTGCTTACAATCAATAAAGGAACACAAGTCCACATTCATAAGGGCGGCGGACTTTGGGCCTATCGAGACAGCCGTTTAATCGTTAATGGAGGTGGTACCGACGCAGATCACATGAACGAACCCGTTGTTTTCCAAGGGGACCGATTAGAGCCCGGATACGAATGGGTACCTGGTCAATGGGGCGGCGTGCTTGGAGGACTCTTCCTAATGCGCTCGAATCAAAACCACGAAATCAAAAACACCATCATAAAGAATGCAACTACGGGCATTCGCCTCGACAGTGCCGCTACGCTCACTGCAGCACAGCTGATCATTAGCCACAGTTCTCGCGTCAATTTTTACGGCGGCTTTGGTAATGCTACTTTGACCAATTTCATTAGCGGCCCGGCAGGGGTGTACGGTTTTTATGGCCTGGGCGGTAACTACGATGCTCGTAACAGTACGTTTTTGAACACGTGGGGATTCTCTTCGCGAGGTGGCACAGCTGTGGGATTAAGTAACTTTTTTGAAGATGGAAATGGCACGCGCTATACTCGAGCGATCAGCGCCTCATTTTATGAGTGTATGATTGATGGCTCACTTGATAATGAGGTGAGTCTTGCCATCGATAATGGGGAAGATTTCGATGTAGTCTTTGAAAAATCGGCTCTAACCATAGACCCTAATCCCGAAGGAGGTCACTACGCACTTACCGACACTGATATGTTCGTAGGAAGTGATTTATTCTTCAATGAAAACTGGGGATATGTTCCCGGACCCTTGTTACCAAATTCCGGATTTTCTTATCTACCGGACAGTGCAAGCTCACTAATCAATGCCGTACAACGAGACGTTTCCGGTCCACAATACGACATTCACGGCACCTTCCGCAACAACTACATTACGCTGGGTGCTTCCGAGCCTCTTTAGATTAGAGCTGCGCTAAAAAGGCCATTGTATTCACCCCGTCTGCGTAATCCCACAAATCCGGTTTCTGTGCTTTGCCAAATGGAATATGACCGTGGCCTACCACACATTGGATTTTTTCACCCCATTCGGCAATCTTATCCGCGGCGCCCGGTTCATCTTCATAACGACTGATATGAAGAATACCCACTGGAGTATGCAACTCTTCGTTCTCACGCACAATGATAAAGCCGTTCTCTAGGAATTCGTCTTGATTGAGCAAGAAAAGAGCGCGGTAGTATTCGTAGTTGTTACCGTATTTATTGTTGTTTACAATGCCATTCCAATCCACAATGTTTGCAAAGATGCGCTGTACATCGAACGCTTCAGGAACCACCACATGTCCTACATTTCTGCATCCCATACCGAAGTAGCGGAAGATGTCTTCACCCAATGCGACCAATTCTTCATCGGATTCGCTGCCGTCTAGCAACGCGATGGAAGTCCTGTTTTTACGTATGATGTTGGGGTACTTCCCAAAATAATATTCAAAATAACGCGCAGTATTATCACTTCCTGTAGCGATGACAGCTTCCATATCGTTTAATCGGTCTACAAAGACCCAATCGCCTTCAAACAACGGATCGTGCCGTAATAAGATTTTTACCAATACAGGAATAAGATATTCGTCATCACTGCTGCGTTTTATTAAGGCAAAATGCCCCGATAAAAACACTGCTAAAAAATCGTGCAACCCAACCAACGGTATATTACCGGCCATAACAATGCCTACACGCGTTCTATTCACCTCGCGTGCATCGCCTTCGCGCTGGCGCCAATCTAAAAG
>JAKMEB010000126.1 GCA_022426185.1 Schleiferiaceae bacterium | reverse complement strand
TCACCGGACGTGGCGGGAGAGGGAACGTTGACTTACGGTGGGCGAGGAATGTTTGGTACGGGTGAATTACGCTACGGCACAGCCAAGCACAACAGTGAAGTGGAAGGCTATCAATTCTTCCATCGATCCTTCGTCTCTACAGATCAGGATTTCAGGGTGAAGACTAAAATTGATGACGAGCAATGGGCCTTCCAGATGCTGGCATCCACTGCTGAGGTAGATTTTGATTTGCAGGAAGGCGTCTTTGATAAATTAGATCCCTACAGTACACTTGAATTCCCCGCGAATCAATACATGGCTTACATGGATCACGCAGAATGGGATATGGCAAAAGCAACAGTGGATATCAAACATACCCAAGATGACCAGGCATATCTCGTCAGCACGCATCCTCGGCAAGACAGTCTAGATTTTACAGCAGGCTATGCCCGTTTCGCACTTGCGCCAAGTATCCTTGAAGCCTTTGATGTGCCGCAGATTGATGTGGCAGATGCTTCCGTTTATCCGGACAGCGGGTATGTGGTCATTCGTGTTAATGCGGAAATGGATCCATTAGAACATTCAAAAATATTGGCGGATCGTTTCACCAAACTTCACAACTTCTACGAGACTACAACGCGTATACGCGGTAAGTACAGGTATACAGCACACGGTATGTACGACTATATCGATGAGGAAGGGAGCACTTGGCCCATCGCATTTGAAAGCATTGCACCAGATACTGCAGGGGTTACATTGGGGCGTGCGATTATTGAGGAAACAGACGATTTTTACATTAGTCCTTACTTCGCATATCGCGGTAAGGTAGAGCTGCATGCGGACCAATTACCTATGTTCTTCATGGGTTCTATTCTCATCCAACATGATTGCCGGAACTTACAAACGACTTGGTTCGATATTGCAAGCGTTATAGATCCTAATGATATCGTGATTGAGCTTCCTTACAACGATCCTAATAAGCTCAGCGACAACACTTTTAATGGAGTTTACATCTCTCAAGACAGCCTAGGCGGGCACTCCAACTTCTTGTCAAAATATGCGGATCGTGCAGATATTGAAGTGCTCTCCGCAGATGGCATCCTGTACTACGATCGCCAAGAGCAAGGTTACGTAGTAACGACCTACGAAAAGCTGAAAGATTTTACCCTTCCAGATCCTTATTTAATCTTCCATAATTACGATTGTGATCTATACGGGACCGGCCCACTAAAAGTCCTTGACAATACGGGTGCTGTGACTACGGCATTAGCCGGTGCTGTGCGCCACGATCTGGTAGAGGATGAGGTGAATATTGATGGTGTGATGACCATAGATGCTCCTCTTGATGAAAAATCCTGGGAGGCTGTTGCTCAGCTGTTTAACGATGGGTCGGGTTCACTTCGTAGTGATGAAACGGCGTATATCGATGGTTTTTATGCATTGCTGGGTCAAAAAAATGGAGGTGAATTTCTTGAGAACATTGGATTACATGAAAATGAAGGTAAGTTCCCACGTTTCTTGAGACAAAGCCTGGTCATGAGTGAAGTTAAACTCACGTACAACGGTCGTTACAAGAGTTTTATTAGCGAGGGTAAGGCAACCATTCAGAACATCTACAATCAACCGGTCTTTGCGGAAGTTTCCTGTTTAATTGAAGTAAAAGAGCGCAGACGTGGTGGCGAGATTATCCTGTATCTCGATAATGGAACGGACTACCTCTACCTATCATTCAAGGGCATTGTAATGAGCCTGCGCAGTAGCGATGAAGCATTTAATCAAGCCATACTAGATAAAGATGCCAAAGACCGCAGTGTCAAGGCCAAAGGTGATGCACCTGCATTTACCTACAACCTTGCGGGTAAAGGGAAAATCATGTTATTAAAACGCAGATTTGGAGTTGAAGAATAACTTTCCTTACCCGTATCTTTACCGCATGAGTTATCAAGAAGAATACCAGCAATCTACAGCCACTGTCGCCCAGCGAGAGTACAACCTGGTATTGTTTAATGACCACGAAAACACATTTGATTTTGTGATCGAAGTTTTATGTACGGTCTGCGATCATGTGGAAGAGCAGGCGGAACAATGTGCTTGGATAACGCACTACAAGGGCAAATGTCAAGTGCTCTCAGGAGACTTAGACGAGCTTAAGGTCAAAGCAGAGTTGATGGGAGATGTAGGCTTAACTGTTGAGGTTCAGTAACTCCCGACTTACTTGCTGTAGGCCCCATGATTTAATCTCAAAAAATCCTGAACACTCCTTTTTGAATTAACTTTTTGCTCTATATTTGCCACCCCGCAAGGGAATGATGGCCGTGTAGCTCAACTGGATAGAGTACTTGACTACGAATCAAGCGGTTGAAGGTTCGAATCCTTCCTCGGTCACGAAGAGCAAACCAGCTCAAAGCCTGCAACGAAAGTTGCAGGCTTTTTTTATGCCAGGAACTACGCGATGCTTGCATCAAAGTGGGTCAGGGCATAAAAACGGTAGCAGCGCGAAGCGCGGTAGGCATTGCGCTGGTTTGTTCGGAATTCGGAGCTCAAAGGATCTTTTAAGCGAAGCGAAAAAAATCTGTAAACCTCCTATTGCAGCGACTACGGCTAATAAATACCTGGAACTTCAATAAGTATGAGTATAAAAAAAGCCACTGGTACGACCAGTGGCTTTCTGATTTATTTCATTCAAGGTTTACACCTCTGCATCCATGAGATCCGTCACCACGTGGTAGCGGGGATCTTCAATAGAGCTTTGGATGTATTTGGAGAAATTTGGATTCGCTTTTTCTAAAATGGAGGTACATTCCGGACTAAGGTGTGTTAAAGTCACCTTTTTGCCCGCTATAAGGTATTTGTCAATGATACGCTCGATAGCTTCTATTCCACTATGATCACTAACACGGCTTTCGATAAAGTCAATTTCAATTCTTTCAGGATCTTCCTTTACGTTGAACTTTGCAGTAAAACTCTGTGTCGAACCAAAGAACAAAGGACCCCAGATTTCATAGACTTTCGTTCCGTCTTCTTTGATGCGTTTGCGGGCACGGATACGTACGGCATTTTCCCAAGCAAATTTTAATGCGCTCATAATAACACCTGCAATAACGGCAATAGCCAAATCTTGCCATACGGTAATAGCACTCACAGCAATGAGAACGAAGGCATCCGCCGCTGGGATTTTTCTAAGGATTCTAAAACTCGACCATGCAAAAGTTCCAATAACAACCATAAACATGACACCAACTAAAGCGGCAATGGGAATTTGTTCGATGAGCGGCGCAGCAAACAAGATAAAGGACAGTAAGCCTAGGGCAGCAACAATACCTGAGAGTCGACCGCGGCCGCCAGAATTTACATTAATAATGCTCTGCCCAATCATTGCGCAACCGCCCATTCCACCAAACAGACCATTGAGGATATTTGCAGATCCTTGCGCAATACACTCTCTATTTCCTGAACCGCGTGTCTCCGTTAGGTCGTCGACTAAATTCAAGGTCATTAGGGATTCAATGAGTCCTACAGCGGCCAGAAGAAATGCAGTAGATAATACCGTACCCCAGTGTCCCTTTATAGTATCGAATAGATTAAAAATTTCAATTTGGAAAGTGGGTAGTCCGCCTTTTAGGCCTTCGCCGCCACCTTCACTTATAAAAGAGCCTACGGTACTTACATCAAGTCCAGCACCTATGGTTATGGCTGCGACTACAATAATACCTGCTAATGCAGCTGGTACGACCTTCGTTACCTTGGGCAGCAACCACATGATGGCCATAGTAAGCCCTACAAGGCCTAGCATGGTGTATAATTCACTTCCTTGAATCCATTCAGCTTCTCCACCATCTACACGCTTAAACAAGCTTAATTGGCTTAAAAAGATGACAATAGCTAAGCCGTTCACAAATCCCATCATAACGGGATGCGGTATCAGACGTACAAATTTTCCTAATCGGAATAAGCCTGCAAGGATTTGAATGGCGCCCACAAACAATAGCGTGATGAACAGCCAGTACAATCCTAGGTTATTCACTGGACTGGCCAGTTCTAAACCTACACTATTTCCTTGCTGAATTAAATGTACCATAACAACCGCCATAGCACCGGTTGCGCCAGAAATCATACCGGGACGACCACCAAACAAAGAGGTGATTAAGCCCATCATGAATGCACCGTAAAGTCCCACTAATGGATCAATACCAGCGACGAATGCAAAAGCTACCGCCTCAGGAACCAAAGCTAGTGCTACGGTTATGCCAGATAAAATATCATTCTTTGGGTTGCCAACGAAGTTGTTAAAGAGTCGATTCATAGAGCGGATGTGTCCTTTTAAGCGGGCAAAAATAGGTGTTCTAAAACAAAAAGAGCGGCCGTGGGCCGCTCTTCTTTAGTTCTTTACAGAATGTTATTACATCTGGTGACGTTCTTTTAAATCATCAACTAGAAGCTTCAACTCTTTGAGGTCTTTTTCATCCCCTCTACTGAAGTCTAATCTTAAGGTAGCATTAAAGTGGTCTTCTGCTTTTGTGAATTCTTCTGATAGCGCGCAGGCCAAAAGTAGATTCTTATAAACGTCTGGAATCACCTTCTTATTAATTCTAGCCTTTTTATCATCCATATCACCTTCTGCTAAAGCACCTTCCCAAGCTTCTATCGCACTTGCAATTTTCGCTTTGGCCTCATCTGGACGTGAAGTCAACATATTGTACCCTTCTTTGGCATCGAACATGGCATTTTCGAGGTCATCATATTCACCTTTCTTATTCTTGACGAAGATGATTTGAACATCACGCTTTTGCTCCGTTGTTCCTAGCTTATCATTCAGCATCCAGTTGATGATACCCATATTGGTCTCAACAATTTTTGGCTGAAGATTTTCTACGAAAGTATTCGCATTAGTGCTTGGGTGACTGCGTGTTTCATCTGCAGAGGCATAAGCTTTATAATCTGCGATAGCGCTAGGTACTTCATCGAAAATTATAGACCCATTAGGATGTACAGCGCGCAACGACATGCTGTGACGGTAGTTAAATTCCCAATGTGATTTAATGATGGTTTTTTTTGCTTTGGTTTTTGAATCCACCTGCGTGTATTCTTTTTTCTTTACGACAGGATCGTCATTCTCAAAACCGAAAAGGTGAACTTCAATCTGTACACCGTTCGCATCCTGATCCAGTCCTTCAACGCGACAGTACGTGCTGGCCAACTGATCTGAATTAAAAAGTTTCTGATGACTTACTTCACGCTTGTATGGTTTGGAAGGCGGGTAGTACGATCCAGGAGCGCTTGGCTTGCTGTTTTCTAGGACCTGTTTTTCAATGATCTTACCCATAGTTCCTTTACTGTTCCACTCTTCTAGGGCTTTTTCGTATTCTGCATAACGCTGATCATAAGCGGCTTTTGCAGCAGCTTCCTTTTCTGGATATTCAGCCATAGCTTGTTGGTATTCTTCTTCAGCTTTGGCTAGGTCCGCGTTAATTTCTTCTTCGTAGTCTAAAATAACTTGACTGCTGTACCCCATTCCTTCTTCCAAATGGACTAGTGGCGGTTGAATGTAGGTTACGGCCATTTTTTCCTTCTTCATATTCTGACCGAAGGAGAGGCTTACTGAAAGCAACAGTGCTGCAGTGAAAATCTTTTTCATGGTATGTTTTTCTGTTTGAAGTTCGAATATAGCCAATTGAATCCCTTTGTCCAATAAATTCAACCAAGGGGTAACCACTAACTATGAAAAAGGATTAATGCGCCTGTAAAAGGGTACTTTCCTTTAGGAACTGCTTTTATTTGGAAGCTAGCGCGACACGTTGATCGGCAATCTTCTTGTCGCTGATAAAATCATCATATTCTACCAATTTATCTAATGCGCCATGCGGGTAGATCTCAATGATACGATTCGCCACAGTTTGATTGATCGTATGGTCATGGGAACTGAACACTAAGGTTCCTTTAAAATCGCGCATTCCATTGTTGAGTGCCTGAATACTCTCTAGGTCAAGGTGGTTGGTGGGCTCATCTAAGAATAGGAGATTGGCTTGTTGCAGCATCATTCTGCTCAGCATACAACGTACTTTTTCACCTCCGGATAAAACGCGCGAACTCTTGAAGACCTCTTCTCCTGAGAACAGCATCTTCCCTAAGAAACCGCGCACAAATACTTCATCTTTATTCTCTGGGGAATACTCGCGAAGCCAATCCATTAAATTATCGTCGGTATCGAAATACGATGCATTCTCATTGGGAAGAAAAGCGGGGCTTATGGTTTGGCCGTAGGCAAAAGTCCCGGCATCGGCTTGGCGCTTACCTTCAAGAATTTCGTACAGGGCGGTCAGCGCTCTACGGTCGTCTGCTAAGAGCGCGGCTTTATCACCCCGGTTTAACTTAAAGCTTAGGTTTTTAAACAAGACGGCTCCAGTTTCATCGTAGGCAGTCAGTCCATCGACCTCTAAAATCTGATCACCTGCCTCACGCAATTGATCAAAAATTATAGCAGGATACATACGAGAAGAAGCTTGGATTTCGTCAATATTAATTTTGTCCAACATCTTTTTTCTTGAAGTCGCCTGTTTGCTCTTTGAAGCATTAGCAGCAAAACGAGAAATGAATTCCTGCAACTCCTTGCGTTTATCTTCTGCCTTTTTATTTTGCGACTGACGCTGGCGTAAGGCCAACTGTGAACTCTCGTACCAAAAACTGTAGTTCCCGGAGTATTGCTTGATGCGCTTAAAGTCGATATCTGCGATGTGTGTACAAACCGTATCTAGAAAGTGACGGTCGTGGCTCACTACAATTACGGTGTTTCTAAAATCAATTAAAAAGTCTTCCAACCAGGAAATTGTTTTCAGGTCTAAATCATTGGTGGGCTCATCCAGTATGAGGATATCAGGATTCCCGAAAAGTGCTTGCGCAAGGAGCACACGAACTTTCATGGAACCTTCAAGATCAGACATCAACGTAT
>JAKMEB010000090.1 GCA_022426185.1 Schleiferiaceae bacterium | reverse complement strand
GCACCTACAGGAAGCGTGTAGTGTTTGACTTCGTTTCCATCAGCATCCAAAACCTGAATGGTTGGAACCAGTTTACGATTACGGTTTTCAGAAATCACTTTGTCTTGGAAACCGGTCTGCTCATCAATCTCAACTTTATACGTTGTTCCTTGAATGATGTCCTTGTAACCAATTTTACCCGGCATCTCAGAAATGATCACCGCATTGTAAGGATCCCACTGAACAATTTCCGCGCCTTGCTTCACTTTTGCACCGTTCTTAACCTTTAGGATACCTCCGTAAGGAATCATATTGGTCATAACAGTTCGGCCAGTTTTGACATCTACGATACGCATCTCTCCAGTACGGCCAATAACGATTGTATCACCATTATCCCCTATTACTGTTCTAACATCTTCCAATTCAACTTTACCGTCGAATTTAGCCAGCACTTTATTTTCCTCACTAACATTACCTGCAGTACCCCCTACGTGGAACGTACGCAACGTCAGCTGGGTTCCTGGCTCACCAATAGACTGTGCAGCAATTACACCAACACTATCTCCGGCTTGAGCCATTTTTCTAGTCGCAAGGTTAGTACCATAACATTTCGCACAAATACCTTTTTTGGTACCACACGTTAGTGGCGAACGAACTTCTATGGATTCTATAGGCGAAACGTCGATCTTAGTTGCGATCTCTTCAGTGATTTCCTCACCAGCAACAATGTATATCTCGTCTGTTAAAGGATCTACAACATCATTAAGCGATACGCGACCTATGATACGCTCTGCGAGTGTTTCAACAATCTCATCACTCTTCTTAAGAGCGCTGACTTCAAGACCACGTAAAGTTCCACAATCCACCTCATTAACTACAACATCTTGTGCAACATCATGAAGACGACGTGTCAAGTATCCTGCATCGGCCGTTTTCAAAGCCGTATCCGCAAGACCCTTACGAGCACCGTGCGTAGAAATAAAGTACTCAAGGATAGATAAACCTTCCTTAAAGTTCGAGATGATCGGGTTTTCAATGATTTCACCACCTGCTGATCCAGATTTCTGAGGCTTTGCCATCAAACCACGCATCCCAGAGAGCTGACGAATCTGCTCTTTTGAACCACGTGCTCCTGAATCAAGCATCATGTAAATAGGATTAAAACCTTGACGATCATTAATCAACGTGCTCATCGCAGCTTGAGTCAAACGCGCATTCGTGTTTGTCCAAACATCAATGACCTGATTGTAACGCTCGTTATTCGTGATAAGCCCCATATTGTATGAAGCGAATATGCCTTCAACTTCTTCAGAAGCTTCCGAAATCAATGTTGCTTTTGCATCAGGAATACGAATGTCATTTAAAGAGAAGGATAGTCCTCCGCGGAATGCACGTCCGTAACCCATGGACTTAATATCATCCAAGAATTTCGCTGTTGCCGGTACATCTGTCTTTTTCAAAACATTGGCAATAATGCCACGAAGCGCCTTCTTAGTAAGAATTTCATTGATAAATGCCACTCTTTCTGGTACGGCCTGATTGAAAAGTACACGACCAACAGTAGTGTCGATAAATTCCATAGCCATTGTTCCGTCCTCTTGCTCTACACGTCCTTTGATTTTAACCAATGCGTGAAGATCAACAGCTCCTTCATTAAGTGCTATTTCAACTTCCTCTGGCGAATAGAATACCATTCCTTCACCACGAACAGGCATCTCTTTAGTATTCTTCATTGGTTTGGTCATGTAGTACAGACCTAAAACCATATCCTGTGAAGGTACCGTGATTGGCATACCGTTGGCAGGATTCAAAATATTATGAGATGCAAGCATCAACAGCTGCGCTTCCAAAATAGCCGCAGGACCTAAAGGAAGGTGCACAGCCATCTGATCACCATCAAAATCCGCATTGAATGCAGTACAAGCTAATGGGTGCAATTGGATTGCTTTCCCTTCAATCAACTTAGGTTGGAATGCTTGGATACCTAAACGGTGTAGGGTCGGTGCACGGTTCAATAGTACCGGATGACCTTTCATCACGTTTTCTAGGATGTCCCAAACAACTGGGTCGCGACGATCAATGATCTTCTTCCCTGACTTTACAGTCTTCACAATACCTCTTTCAATCAACTTACGTACGATGAACGGCTTGTAAAGTTCTGCAGCCATGTTCTTAGGAAGACCACATTCGTGTAATTTCAGTTCTGGACCAACTACGATAACAGAACGTGCAGAATAATCTACACGCTTACCCAATAGGTTTTGACGGAAACGACCTTGCTTACCTTTCAATGAATCTGAAAGTGATTTCAAAGGACGGTTGCTCTCAGTTTTTACTGCGGACGACTTACGAGTATTGTCGAATAGACTGTCTACAGATTCCTGAAGCATACGCTTCTCGTTTCTCAAGATCACCTCTGGTGCCTTGATTTCCAATAGACGCTTCAAACGGTTGTTACGAATAATAACACGACGATAAAGGTCATTCAAATCGGAAGTCGCGAAACGACCACCATCTAGAGGTACTAAAGGACGAAGCTCCGGCGGAATTACTGGAACTACACTCATTACCATCCACTCCGGATTGTTTTCAATACGTGTGTTTGCATCGCGTAGGCTCTCAACTACTTGCAAACGTTTCAATGCCTCTTGCTTACGCTGCTGCGAAGTTTCAGTATTTGCTTTGTGACGCAATTCGAAAGACAATGAATCTAAATCCAATGTACCAAGCAAAGCTTGAACAGCTTCCGCACCCATTTTGGCTACGAATTTAGTAGGATCCGACTCTTCTAAGTACTGATTTTCAATAGGTAGACGTTCCATTGCGTCTAGATACTCATCCTCTGTCAAGAACTGAAGACGTGTCAGTGGATTACCTTCATTATCCACTGCGTTACCGGCCTGAATAACCACATAACGCTCGTAATAGATGATCATATCTAGTTTCTTCGAAGGAAGTCCTAGTAAATAACCAATTTTATTAGGAAGCGAACGGAAGTACCAAATGTGCACTACTGGAACTACTAAAGAAATATGACCAACGCGATCGCGACGGACTTTTTTCTCTGTAACCTCCACCCCACAACGGTCACAAACAATTCCCTTGTAACGGATTCGTTTGTACTTACCACAAGCACATTCGTAATCCTTTACAGGACCGAAAATACGCTCACAGAATAAACCATCGCGCTCAGGCTTGTGAGTACGGTAGTTGATTGTTTCTGGTTTCAAAACCTCTCCGTGACTGTTTTCAAGGATGGTTTCCGGCGCCGTCAACGAGATTGTAATCTTGCTGAATGCACTGTTTTGTTGTTTATCGCTTGTTCTAAGAGCCATAATGCGATTTTTATAGTAATCCGCAACCCTAAGGCTGCGGATATTACTCAATTAATTAGTCCAACGTTACTTTCAATCCTAAACCTTTCAATTCGTGTAGTAACACGTTGAATGATTCTGGAATTCCCGGTTGCGGCATACGCTCACCTTTTACGATCGCCTCGTAAGTCTTGGCACGTCCAACGACGTCATCAGACTTCACTGTAAGAATCTCACGTAAAATGTTTGCTGCACCAAATGCTTCAAGTGCCCAAACTTCCATCTCACCAAAGCGCTGACCACCAAATTGAGCTTTACCACCCAATGGTTGTTGCGTAATTAGTGAATACGGTCCAATAGAACGCGCGTGCATCTTATCATCAACCATGTGACCCAATTTCAACATGTAGATAATACCTACAGTCGCTTTTTGATCAAACGGCTGACCGGTACCCCCATCATAAAGTTGCGTATGTCCAAACTCTGGCAAGCCTGCTTCAGTAACGTAACTTGAAATGTCATCAAGAGAAGCACCGTCGAAAATTGGTGTAGCGAACTTCTTGTCTAATTTGCGTCCTGCCCAACCAAGAACAGTTTCGTAAATCTGACCAATGTTCATACGAGACGGTACACCCAATGGGTTCAAAACGATATCCACTGGCGTTCCATCCTCTAAGAATGGCATATCCTCATCACGAACGATACGAGCAACAATACCCTTATTACCGTGACGACCTGCCATCTTATCTCCCACTTTCAGCTTACGCTTCTTTGCGATATAAACTTTAGCCAATTTCATAATACCCGCTGGTAGTTCATCACCTACTGTAATCGCAAAGCGCATACGACGATAAGATCCTTGAATATCATTCACCTTAATTTTGTAATTGTGAATGACTGTATCAATCTTATCATTACGCTCTGCATCTGTGGTCCATTTACCACCAACGATACGGCTGTAATCTTCTATGGCGTTCAACGCCTTTAACGTAAACTTCGTTCCTTTTGGAATGACATCTTCGTTCAAATCGTTTTTAACTCCCTGGCTTGTTTTACCGGAAACTAATACACTCAATTTGTTAACGAATACAGATTTCAATTCGGCTAATTCCGCCTCCATTTTGAGGTCTAATTGGCCAATCTCTTCTTTATCTTCTGCACGTTGACGCTTATCCTTTACTAAACGAGTAAAGAGCTTTTTGTCAACAACAATACCATTCAAAGATGGTGAAGCTTTCAAAGAGGCATCCTTAACATCACCTGCCTTGTCTCCAAAGATTGCACGAAGTAGTTTCTCCTCTGGAGAAGGATCGCTCTCACCTTTTGGTGTAATCTTACCGATGAGGATATCACCTGGCTTGATCTCAGCACCAACACGAATGATTCCATTCTCGTCTAAGTCTTTTGTAGCTTCTTCGCTTACGTTAGGGATATCAGCAGTCAATTCTTCTGCACCCAATTTCGTATCGCGAACTTCTAATGAGTACTCGTCAATATGAATTGAAGTGAAGATATCTTCGCGAACTACACGCTCTGAGATTACAATTGCATCCTCAAAGTTGTATCCTTTCCAAGGCATGAACGACACTAACATGTTGCGGCCTAAAGCCAACTCACCTTGCTGGGTCGCGTATCCTTCACAAAGGACTTGACCAAACTCAACGCGATCACCTTTCTTCACGATAGGCTTCAAGTTGATAGTCGTACCTTGGTTGGTTTTCTGGAATTTAACTAATTGGTACGATTTTACGTCGTCTTCAAAGCTCACTCCACGCTCATCTTCTGTGCGATCGTAACGAATCTTAATTTGCATTGAATCAACGTATTCTACGCTACCCGCTCCTTCAGAGTTGATAAGTACACGAGAATCAGTTGCAACTTGACGTTCAAGACCGGTTCCTACAATTGGAGATTCAGGACGTAGTAATGGTACGGCCTGACGCATCATGTTAGAACCCATCAACGCACGGTTGGCATCATCGTGCTCTAAGAAAGGAATCAATGAAGCTGAAATGGATGCAATCTGATTAGGCGCAACGTCCATGAAGTCAATGGTGCTCGGCTCTACAACCGGGAAATCACCTTCTTCACGTACTTTAACTTTATCATTAATGAATGTACCGTCTGGGCTGATAGGTGCATTCGCCTGTGCAATTACTTTCGCTTCTTCTTCCTCCGCACTTAAATACGTCGGCTCACGATCCACAACTACCTTACCATCTTCAACGGAACGATAGGGTGTCTCGATGAATCCCATGCCGTTCACTTTTGCATAAACACATAAAGAAGATATCAAACCAATATTTGGTCCTTCCGGTGTTTCGATAGGACAAAGACGTCCATAGTGTGTGTAGTGTACATCACGAACCTCGAAACCTGCACGCTCACGTGAAAGACCACCTGGTCCTAAAGCGGAGAGACGACGTTTGTGAGTAATCTCAGAGAGTGGATTCGTTTGATCCATGAACTGAGACAACTGGTTCGTTCCAAAGAACGAATTGATCACTGAAGATAACGTCTTCGCATTGATCAAATCGATCGGAGTAAATACCTCGTTATCACGAACGTTCATACGTTCACGTATCGTACGAGCCATACGTGCAAGACCTACACCAAACTGGTTGGCCATCTGCTCGCCAACAGTACGTACACGACGGTTGCTTAAGTGGTCAATATCATCAATTTCAGCTTTTGAATTGATCAATTCAATCAATCGCTTGATGATTTCAATAATATCGCCTTTAGTCAATACCTGTGAATCTTCTTCACTGCCGTTGTAGAGCTTCTTGTTCAAACGGTAACGACCAACCTCACCTAAAGAGTAACGTTGCTCAGAGAAGAATAATTTATCAATGATACCGCGCGCAGTTTCTTCATCTGGCGGTTCGGCGTTACGAAGTTGACGGTAGATGTGTTCAACCGCCTCTTTCTCCGTATTCGTTGGATCTTTTTGTAGCGTATTGTGAATGATTGCGAAGTCAGAGGAAGCAATATCTTCTTTATGCAATAAAATCGCATTCACCTCTGCATCAAGAATCTCCATCGTATGCTCTTTATCAAGAACAGTATCACGATCTAGAATCACCTCGTTACGCTCGATAGATACAACTTCTCCAGTATCCTCATCTACGAAGTCTTCAATCCAAGTCTTAAGGACTCTCGCAGCAAGCTTACGACCAATAGAACGCTTCAATGACGCTTTACTCACCTTCACCTCTTCGGCCAGATCGAAAATCTCAAGAATATCTTTATCTCTTTCGAAACCAATAGAGCGTAACAATGTAGTTACAGGTAATTTCTTTTTACGGTCGATATAAGCATACATGACTTGATTGATGTCAGTTGCAAATTCGATCCAAGACCCTTTGAACGGTATGATACGGGCTGAATATAACTTTGTTCCGTTCGCATGGTAGGATTGTCCAAAGAATACACCAGGTGAACGGTGCAATTGGCTTACAATAATTCTTTCTGCACCATTCACGATGAACGTACCGCGTGGTGACATGTATGGGATGGTTCCTAGATACACATCTTGGACGATCGTCTCAAAATCCTCGTGTTCTGGATCCGTACAGTACAATTTTAGACGCGCTTTCAATGGCACGCAGAATGTCAAGCCTCGCTCGATACATTCTCGTTCCGAATAACGCGGTGGATCTACAAAGTAGTCCAAGAACTCAAGAACAAAATTGTTTCTTGAATCCGAAATAGGGAAGTTTTCCGCGAATACACGGTACAATCCTTCCTCTGATCTTTCTGATGGCTTCGTCTCTATCTGGAAGAAGTCCATGAAACTCTTCAACTGAATATCTAAAAAGTCCGGGAATGCCGTCTTAATAGCAGTGGAAGAGAAATTGATACGCTCCTGTGGAGCAGTAACTTGGTTTACCATTTCAGCCCAAAATGTTAATTAAACACAAAAAGGTTTAGGTCTAAGGGGAGCTCCCCAAAGACCTAAACCGGATAACCTAGCAGTCGATCAATTACTTGATCTCAACTTCAGCACCAGCCTCTTCAAGCTGTGCTTTCAATGCTTCTGCTTCGTCCTTTGTAACGCCTTCCTTCAATGCTGCAGGTGCGCTATCTACTTTTTCTTTAGCTTCTTTCAAGCCTAGTCCAGTCATTTCTTTAACAAGCTTTACAACAGCAAGTTTAGAACCACCAGCAGCTTTCAAGATTACGTCAAACTCAGTCTGAGCTTCAGCAGCGTCATCGCCACCACCAGCTGCAGGACCAGCAACAGCTACAGCAGCTGCAGCAGGCTCGATGCCGTATTCTTCTTTCAAGTATCCTGCTAATTCAGATACTTCTTTAACTGTCAAGTTTACTAGAGCATCGCCCAATTCTTTGATATCAGCCATTTTCTGTAAAATTTAATTTTAATTCTTAATTAATTGTAAATAAAGGAATTACGCGTTGCGTTCTTCCAAAGTTTTTAGGAGTCCAGCAAGGTTACCGCCAGCGCTCTGTAGAGCAGAAACAACGTTTTGCGCAGGGCTCTGGAGTAAGGTTAATACATCGCCAATCAATTCTTCTTTAGACTTGATTGCAACGAGCATATCTAAACTCTCATCACCTACGTAAACGCTTTCTTCAATCCACGCACCTTTCAATACTGGCTTATCATTCTTCTTACGGAACTCTTTGATGAGTTTCGCAGGAGCATTACCAGCTTCGGCAAGCATTATGCTTGTATTTCCCTTAAGTACATCGTACAGACCATCGAAGTTCTTCTCCGACGCGTCCATAGCTTGTTTGAGCAAAGTGTTTTTAACAACGTTCAGTTTAATACCCTTACCAAAACTGGCACGACGCAAGTTAGATGTTGTTTCAGCATCTAAAGCTGCGATATCAGCCAAATAAATGGTTGCTGTATTATTCAATACTGCTGTTAAATTTTCAATCTGTGCAAGTTTGTCTTCTCTTGTCATGATGCTACTTCTTTAGCGTTATGAAATTGATTTAGCATCCACAGCAATACCCGGAGACATTGTTGAAGAAATGTAAACACTCTTCATATAAGTACCTTTCGCCGAACTTGGCTTAAGCTTATTAAGAGTCCTTAGTAATTCTTCCGCATTCTCACGAATTTTGTCTGCTTCAAAAGAAACCTTACCGATTGCAGCGTGTACGATACCATAACGATCAACTTTAAAGTCAATCTTACCGGCTTTAACTTCGCCTACTGCTTTTGCTACGTCCATTGTAACGGTACCAGACTTAGGATTTGGCATCAAGCCACGAGGACCTAATACACGACCTAAAGGTCCAATTTTACCCATTACAGAAGGCATGGTTACGATGACATCAATGTCAGTCCAACCACCCTTAATCTTCTCAATGAATTCATCAAGGCCTGCGTAATCTGCACCTGCTGCTTTTGCTTCTTCCACCTTATCTGGTGTAACTAAAGCCAAAACACGAACACTTTTACCCGTTCCATGAGGAAGACTGACCACGCCGCGAACCATTTGGTTTGCTTTACGTGGATCCACTCCCAAACGAACAGCTAAGTTCACAGATGCGTCAAACTTAGTACAGTTTACCTCTTTCACTAGAGTTGCTGCTTCGCCCACAGGATATACCTTACCTTTTTCAAGTTTGGCGTGCGCGTTTTTCATGTTTTTAGTCAATTTTGCCATTGCTTCAAACTTTTAATTAAAACGGCTTATCGCCAATTACAGTTATACCCATGCTTCTTGCAGTACCAGCAATCATACTCATTGCTGATTCAACGGTAAAACAGTTTAAATCAACCATTTTATCCTCTGCAATTTTGCGAACAGCGTCCCAAGTAACTTTAGCAACTTTACTACGGTTAGGCTCTGATGATCCCTTCTTAATCTTCGCTGCTTCCATCAATTGAACTGCTGCAGGAGGAGTCTTTATTAGGAAATCAAATGATTTATCTGTGTAAACAGAGATCACTACCGGCAATACTTGGCCCATCTTGTCTTGAGAACGAGCGTTGAATTGCTTACAGAATTCCATAATATTGACACCTGCGGCACCCAATGCTGGACCTACCGGAGGAGAAGGGTTAGCTTGGCCACCGCGGACCTGAAGCTTTACTACTTTACTAACCTCTTTTGCCATTTCTTGTTTCTACTATTTTGCGTTGTTTGTGCGGATCATTCTTCAAGTTGGAAGCGTAAAGAACGAACCTATATATAGCTCACACCTATATCAATTATAATTTCTCCACTTCCGTGAAGCCTAATTCAACTGGAGTCTTACGACCAAAGATCTTTACTGAGACCTCTAGTTTTTGTTTCTCCTCGTTGATCTTTTCAATGGTCGCATCAAATGTGCTGAAAGGACCATTGATTACCTTGACAGTTTCTCCCACCGTAAATGGGATCATTAGCATTACTGCATTTTCTGCCTGGCGATCTACTTCACCCAACAATCTGCTTACCTCTGAAGCTCGCATTGGTGAAGGATCTCCTCCTTTAACGTTAGATAAAAATCCAACGACATTGGGAAGGCTTTTAATCATGTGACTCACTTCACCGGTCAATACTGTCTCAATGTACATGTATCCCGGGGTGCGCGTCTTTTCCTTAATTACTTTCTTTCCGTTGCGCACTTGCACAACTTTCTCCATAGGAATCACTACACGTCCAACAAGATCGCTCATACCAGCATGATCCATATCCTTTTCTATGTAGGTCTTTGTCTTATGCTCTTGACCACTTATTGTGCGAAGCACATACCATTTCATTCCAGTATCCGACATGTTATCCGAAGATTGAGTAAACAAACTCAAGTACTGTTGAGATTGCTTTGTCCATACCAAATACTACAAGTGAAAAGATGATAGTTCCAACAATAACCAACGTCGTGCTTTTTTGCAACTCTGTCATTGTAGGCCACGATGCCTTAACGGCAAACTCGTGCCAAGACTCCTGTATATTTGTAATTATTTTGCTCATCTTTTTATTCTTTGCACGGGCACAAGGATTCGAACCCTGATCAACGGTTTTGGAGACCGCTATTCTACCATTGAACTATGCCCGTATGTAGGCAGAAAGGCGCCTCCCGTTGGGAGGC
>JAKMEB010000086.1 GCA_022426185.1 Schleiferiaceae bacterium | reverse complement strand
ATATGGCGAAAAGCATCGACGATATCCGCCAAAAACTCGATGAGGCTAAAAAGAAAATTTACGGCAATCTGAGCGCGTGGGAACGGGTCCAATTGTCACGCCATCCACAACGTCCTTACACTCAGGCGTACATCAATGCCATTACGGAAGGAAACTTCATCGAAATGCACGGAGATCGCGGTGTGAAAGATGATAAAGCGATGATTGGTGGTTGGGGTAAAATCGGTGACCAATCTTACATGTTTATTGGTCAACAAAAAGGGGTGAATACCAAAATGCGTCAATACCGCAACTTTGGTATGGCAAACCCTGAAGGCTATCGTAAGGCTTTGCGTCTTATGAAACAAGCTGAGAAATTTGGCAGACCCATCATCACTCTGATTGATACGCCGGGTGCATTTCCTGGGCTTGAAGCGGAGGAACGCGGTCAGGGAGAAGCAATCGCAAAGAACATCATGGAGATGTCACGCCTTAAAGTGCCCGTCATCTGCATCATCATTGGTGAAGGAGCATCTGGAGGGGCGATCGGCATCGGTGTTGGTGATAAAGTATTGATGCTGGAGAATACCTGGTACAGTGTAATCTCGCCAGAGAGCTGTTCGTCTATTTTGTGGCGCACCTGGGATTATAAGGAAATTGCAGCCGATGCTCTAAAACTTACGGCGAAAGACATGAAAAAGAACGGTCTCATTGATGGCATCATCAAAGAACCATTGGGCGGAGCACATGCAAACCCAGACGCCATGTTCGAGATCGTAAAAAGAGAAATTACAAAACATAGTAAGGCACTATTGAAGATGGACCCACAAGAGCGTGTAGATGCTCGTATGGAGAAATTCTTCAGTATGGGTGTTTTTGCTGAATAATACAGACTGTGGCTGAACAACCTAATAACAATAACGCCAACACACCGGGAAGACCTTCCGGAAAGACTACCAATCTTACTGCAGGAGGACGTGTGCCTCCGCAAGCATTAGATCTGGAAGAGGCTGTATTGGGTGCACTATTGGTTGATAAAAATGCGCTTTCAAAGGTTATTGACATCCTTCATCCTGAAGCCTTTTATAAGGAGCAGCACCAGCTTATTTACAAAGCTATTGTTAGCCTTTTTGGAGATAATCAACCCGTAGATATTCTGACAGTAGCTGCAGAATTACGAAAGGAAGGTTTGATGAAACAAGCCGGTGGCGAACGCTATCTGGCTCAATTAAGTCAAAAAGTAAGCTCTGGCGCACACATTGAATACCACTCTCGTATTGTACTTCAAAAGCACATACAAAGGGAGTTGGTTCGTATTTCAAGTGAAATCATTGAAAGTGCGTTTGACGAAACGACTGATGTTTTAGAGCTGTTGGATACCTCGGAACAAAAACTTTTTGAAGTCGCTCAGGGTAACCTCAAACGAAATTACGAAAGTGCTGAAGATTTAATTCGTCAAGCATTAGATCGAATTGAAACCATTTCGAAACAAGAAGGCCTTTCAGGTGTCCCTTCTGGTTTTGCTGCCTTAGATAGAGTCACCTCCGGATGGCAGCCGTCAGATTTAATTATTCTTGCTGCGCGTCCTGGTATGGGGAAAACGGCATTTGTGCTTTCGATGGCACGCAACATGGCTATTGATCATCAGAAACACGTTGCAGTCTTCTCGCTCGAGATGTCTTCCGTCCAATTGATCACCCGTATCATCTCTTCAGAAACGGGCATCAACTCTGAAAAATTACGTAAAGGGGATCTCACTGATGGCGAATGGAACCAATTAACCTCCGGAGTAAAGGATCTTGAAAAGGCAAAACTCTTTATCGACGACACGCCTGCCTTAAGCGTTTTCGATCTACGTGCGAAAGTACGTCGATTGCACTCCATGCAAGGACTAGATTTAATCATAGTGGATTACCTGCAACTCATGACGGTTGGAGGCTCGAAATCACAAGGTAACCGGGAACAAGAAATTTCAACCATCTCTCGCTCGCTCAAATCAGTAGCAAAAGAACTGAATGTACCGGTAATAGCCCTTTCACAACTTTCACGTGCGGTGGAAACCCGCTCTACATCTAAACGTCCACAACTCTCCGATCTGCGTGAATCAGGTGCGATCGAGCAGGATGCAGATATCGTAAGTTTCATTTATCGTCCTGAATACTATCAAATTGAAGAATGGGAAGATGGCGGCTCATCAACGGGTCAAGCAGAAATCATCATTGCGAAGCACAGAAACGGCTCTTTAGAAGATGTGCGTTTGCGCTTCATCGGTGAACTGGCTAAATTCTCTGACATTGATCAAGGCGACACCATCACCATGGAAAGCAAAATGAATGATGGTCCAGGATACGGTTCAGCGGGTTTAGGCTCCGGTGATACTGGAGGTTATACCAACCTCCCAACACCAGGGATGGATGGGGGTGACGTACCTTTCTAACCCCATGTACAATACCCGTAAAACGCACTCGTTTAGATTGAGCGCACTACTGTGGGCGCTCACTGTTCTAACCAATTCCTTAGCTGCGCAAGTCCTCATTCCAATGGATGATATCCAACAGCGGGACCATCTCAAGGCTTATGGTCTTCTTTACAATGCTATAGAAGACGGATACGATTGCCATTGGTTGTTGAACCACAGGGGCGGTTCTTTTGTGATTTTAAATGCAGATTCAAAGCTGATACAACAAGCACTTCTTCGCGGGGTATCGTACGAAACAAGCACCGCCGGACAATTGGTCCAACTTATGGCCGAATTAAAGAGTCCCGCCAACAATACAAATACGGTCGCCCTCCAGCGCGTACCCAAGATTGCAGTCTATTCGCCGGATGGCGCGCAACCGTGGGACGATGCCGTAACTATGGTTTTAGAATACGCAGATATCCCTTTCACAACCATCTATGATACAGAGGTACTCGATGGCACCCTTGGAGATTATCAATGGCTTCATTTACATCACGAGGATTTCACTGGACAATACGGGAAATTTTATGGTTCCTATAGAGACGCCGCATGGTACATCAACCAAAAAGCAAGTTTTGAATCCGCTGCACGCGAAATGGGCTTTGCCAAGGTCAGTAACCAAAAACTAGCCGTCGCTAAAACCATCTCAACCTTTGTAGATAATGGCGGCTTTCTCTTCGCGATGTGCAGTGCGACAGATTCCTATGACATCGCATTAGCTGCCCAAGAAACGGACATTTGCGAAAGTATGTTTGATGGCGATCCTGCGGCACCGGGCGCCTCGTACCACCTTGACTATACCCCATGTTTCGCTTTTGAAGAGTTCACCTTAGAGAGCAATCCATTGCGCTACGAATATTCCAACATCGACATTACGGACCGCCGTGTGCGTTCTATGAAGGAGGAAAAAGATTACTTCGAACTTTTTGATTTCAGTGCGAAATACGATGTCATACCAACCATATTGGTTCAGAACCACACCGATCTAGTCAAAAGCTTTTACGGCCAAACCACAGCATTCTTACCCAAAACATTAAAACCAACCACCACCATACTTGGTACAAATACAGTTGATGGTGCAGCGCGTTATATTCACGGCACCCAAGGCAAGGGCTACTGGACTTTTTATGGTGGGCACGACCCTGAAGATTACCAACACCGCGTGGGTGATCCCCATACGGATCTTAACAACCACCCTAACAGTCCGGGCTACCGATTGATTCTAAACAATATTCTCTTCCCTGCAGCTAAGAAGCCGCCACAGAAGACCTAATTGAACAAGGTCCATCGCGCACTTAGCTGAATCCAGCGATCCGTTCGCGGGGTTGCACCAAATGCAAAGTAATTGTAATCGGCTAATCCTTCCAGAGCATTTACCATTCGAACTCCAGCTATAAAATTGGCTATACGAGCCTCAAAGAACACTGTCGCCCACGGATAACTACCTGCTAAGTGATCTGTTTGCATTGCCCAGATTGGCACTCCAACTAAATACGTTGGCGTATAGAATGCATCTTCAATACTCACGTTAAGTCCTGCCTTCAACTGAAAGCGCTCACCGACAGTTGTGCTGTAATTTACCTCTGTAAATCCTCCCCAATTGGGTGTTGCAAATCCTCCATAAGAAGATTTAAATGCGCCGTAGCCCTGTAAGGAAAGGTTTAGACCTTTTCTATCACTGGCTAATCCAAACTGAGTTCGTCCATACATGCCATCCCAAGTTGCTAATCCTGCAAAAGACTCGAGATAACGCATCCCTCTGATTTGTGCTCCGTATAGCATCATTTCTTTCTTCCATGCATCACCATGAGTCCAATTTACAGTGGCTTCATTCTTTAAATAAGGTGCATCAATATTTCTGAAATCATAGGAATAACCATAGAGCTGCTCAAAACGATACATTTCAGGCTGGCGCAGGAGATTGAGCCCAATAGTGAATTCTCCTGGTACCATTAGCATCGTTACCGTATTGCGCAAATCATAACCTCCTGCGTTATAACCAACGATATTAAACGCATAAGTACCTCGAAAAGCGACATGCTCTCTTTGCAAAGCAAGCGTTCCCTGAGCTCGAATATAAGGCTGCACACGAGTATCAAAGGCTTCTGTCACTTGGCTGCTGTCTGTTCTAAAGGCGTCCCAGCCAACAGAATTACTAGTTAATGCCTCCAGTCCCGTGCGAATTCCTATAGCATAATAAGCCCTATTGCTATCATGAGCGCCAAAGATTTTATCGTGATGTAAGGAAATCTCAGCACTGGTCAATCGCAATGAATCGTTGTAATAAAGGGCTCTAGAATCCAATTCCGGCACTACCTGTGTACTGTCCCAGAAATACTCCGTTTGTTGTAGATCATTACCCACCGACCAGGCCGCACTCTTCACTTGCGCTTTGAAAGTTAAATCACTTAACTGCCGGTAATACATAAATCGTAATCGCTCTTCAAATAACTCGCCTCTGTTATTATCGACACTGAAATTCCGTCTTATTCCAGGAACATTACTTTCAAAAAGATTTGGCGATGCCAAACCACCATGCTGTCCACTTCTCGCGCTGAAATAACTAAGTTCGAAGCCGTGCAAAGGCAACGCAGGTTTTCCATTGGTATAGACCCCATCCTGGCGCATTTTGATATTTAAGTCGTGGCCATCTGTACCTTCATTACGGTATAGACCTAAAGCATTAGAACGCAAATAGTCTACCCAAAGTTGTTTCGCAGAATCTACAGGCGTCATCGACCTTATTCCAAACAGCTGACCACCACCTATCCCTGTGAGAACGGTTAAGTCCGTCCTAGGTGAACTGGCACTGTGATAATTAGGCATCTCTAAATACGACTTGGAAAATTGACTCCAACCGTCTAGTTCCGCATTGATAAACGGGCTTAAGGCATCATATTGAATACCACCTATCGAGGAATTCTCTCGCACTGTCCAATCCCATGGCTGCGACCTCCATAGCTGTGATTCGGAGCGTTTATTCATGAGAAGCGTAAGACTATCGGTTACCTTATTTCCCGAACTAACAAAGTACCCCTTCTTATACGCGACAGAGGACCAAACAGGCCTAGAAAACAAAGACGCGGAGTCTACATCGCTTTGCAGAGAATCGACAAAGTCCATCTGATCCTGAATACCCGATATTGCTGAATCACTCCCGATTAAAGCTGCTGTATCCGACTGACCAAAAACGTTGGCAGAAAGCAACAAGAGTAAAGATGTAAATAAGAAGGGCCTCATACGGGCGTAAACATAATCAATAATGGTTCAATAACGACTAAAGCGAAACTTTAGCGCATAAAAAAACCCAACCTAGTAAAACTAGATTGGGTCTGAAAAATGGCGGCGACCTACTCTCCCGGAAACCCAGTACCATCGGCGCTAATGTGCTTAACTTCTCTGTTCGGAATGGGAAGAGGTGATCCACACTGCGATAACCACCATAAACTTTAAATAAGTTTAAATGCGTTAACACATTGGTATATGAACATATAAAGTCTTCGTCTTAGAAAGCCACGGGTAATTAGTACTTCTCGGCTATGACATTACTGCCTTTACACCTGAAGCCTATCAACGTCCTCATCTCGAACGACCCTTAAGGGAAATCTCATCTTGAGGTGGGCTTCGCACTTATATGCTTTCAGTGCTTATCCCAACCAGCCGTAGCTACCCTGCAATGCTTCTGGCGAAACAACAGGTACACTAGAGGGCTGTCCAACTCGGTCCTCTCGTACTAAAGTCAGCTCCTCTCAAATTTCCAACGCCCACAGCAGATAGAGACCGAACTGTCTCGCGACGTTCTGAACCCAGCTCGCGTGCCACTTTAATGGGCGAACAGCCCAACCCTTGGGACCTTCTCCAGCCCCAGGATGTGACGAGCCGACATCGAGGTGCCAAACCCCCCCGTCGATGTGAGCTCTTGGGGGAGATCAGCCTGTTATCCCCGGAGTACCTTTTATCCTTTGAGCGACGGCCCTTCCATGCGGAACCGCCGGATCACTATATCCTAGTTTCCTACCTGATCGGCTTGTAGGCCTCACAGTCAAGCTCCCTTATGCTATTGCACTCTACGTACGATTACCAAACGTACTGAGGGAACCTTTGAAAGCCTCCGTTACTTTTTTGGAGGCGACCACCCCAGTCAAACTACCCACCATGCAATGTCCCCAAAAATGGGTTAGGCATCAGATAAATAAAGGGTGGTATTTCACTAGTGACTAGCCTACGCCTAGCGACGCAGGATCAAAGTCTCCCACCTATTCTACACATTATTTACCCAATACCAATACAAAGTTGTAGTAAAGGTTCACGGGGTCTTTCCGTCCCGTTGCGATTAAGCGGCATCTTCACCGCTACTACAATTTCACCGAGCTCATGGCTGAGACAGTGCCCAGATCGTTACACCATTCGTGCAGGTCGGAACTTACCCGACAAGGAATTTCGCTACCTTAGGACCGTTATAGTTACGGCCGCCGTTTAATGGGGCTTCAATTCATAGCTTCGCCGAAGCTAACTCCACCTCTTAACCTTCAAGCACCGGGCAGGTGACAGGCCTTATACATCATCTTTCGATTTAGCAAAGCCATGTGTTTTTGATAAACAGTCGCCTGGGCCTTTTCACTGCGGCTCCGAAGAGCGTCTCTTCTTCCGAAGTTACGAGACCAATTTGCCTAGTTCCTTAACCATGAATCACTCGAGCGCCTTAGGATACTCTCCTTGACTACCTGTGTCGGTTTGCGGTACGGGCCGCTATACTTGCTTTTCTTGGAAGCTCATTCATGCTTTCGCTTCGCCCAGAAGGCTAGGCTCAACGTACTATTCCGTCAGTACGTAAACACTACAAAACTCCGTCACTTTCATTGTATAGCAGGTACTGGAATATTAACCAGTTTTCCATCGAGTACCCCTTTCGGGTTCCCCTTAGGTCCCGACTAACCCTGATCCGATTAGCGTTGATCAGGAAACCTTAGTCTAATGGCGGACAGGTTTCTCGCCTGTCTTATCGTTACTCATTCCTACATTTTCTTTTCCTGAAGCTCCAGCATGGCTCACGCCACACCTTCAGCGCCGCAGGAATGCTCCCCTACCATAAATCTACCGCTTCGGTACTGTATTTATCCCCGATTATTATCCACGCATGGTCGCTCGACTAGTGAGCTGTTACGCACTCGTTAAATGAATGGCTGCTTCCAAGCCAACATCCTAGCTGTCAATGCAACCACACCACGTTTGATGAACTTA
>JAKMEB010000084.1 GCA_022426185.1 Schleiferiaceae bacterium | reverse complement strand
GCCCAACGACGGGCAAGAATAGAAAAGTCGAATAGATAAGTAGTTTGTTCATTTCATCCAGATTGAAATCCAATATAAGAATAGTAGGATATGGTTGGACAATAATCTCCAACTCTTGACTTATATTAGCGCCTCGTAGGGGATGTAGCTCAGTTGGCTAGAGCGTTTGACTGGCAGTCAAGAGGTCGTGGGTTCGAATCCCATCTTCTCCACAAATAACTTTAAAAACCAACCTCGAACAGGTTGGTTTTTTTTTGCCGTTCTTTTTTGGGTTGTTGAACCTCACACCATTTCGATTGTTCACTTAAAAAGATTTCTATGAAGCGTATCATCTTCGCCTTACTATTTTGCTCACAGTCGGTTTTTGGTCAAGTCAACCAATATCAGAAGGACTTTAATCAAATAAATGAAAATTTAATGCTTGGGCTTGGGTCTTATGCGGTAACCAATTTTGTGCTGAGCGGATACGGTTATACTAGGAGCAATGAGGAAGCATCAAAGCGATTTCATGAAATGAATGTGCTGTGGAATACCGTTAATTTTAGTTTAGCCTTGCCAGGATATTTAAAAGCAAAGAACGGTGGTAAAGTGCTGTCTTTAGAGGAGATGGTGCAGCAACAAAAAAAGACAGAAGCTATTTTTCTAATAAACGATGTGCTCGATTTAGGTTATATCGCGACGGGTATTTGGATGCAACAGAGTGCGGAGCGTCAAATTGGGCGTGAGGATCTCTTTAGAGGCTACGGCACCAGTCTTATTTTACAAGGTTCATTTTTGCTTGCTTTCGATACGTACGCTTATTTACTGCACCACGGCCATGCTAAAAAGTCGGCTGTCCTTCAACGGATTTCCTACCGCACGACTCCATACGGTGTAGGATTTTCAATGGCTTTGGACTAACCCAAACGCATTTTGAAGGAACACATTCGTCAATGCTGATTCATCCGGAAGTCGGCATAGGCATTCATTCCTCCATGTTCTGCCTGATCCAGTCCGTTCAGTTCTTCTTCACGATTTACGCGCAACCCAAAAAATTTGGCGATCAAGCTTAACGCGATCCAGCTAAAGCCAATGCAAAATGCTGCGATGATGGCGATACCTATAAATTGAATGAAGAATTGGTGTAGGCTGGCTGCACTGCCAAAAAGACCTACAGCTAATGTACCCCAGATGCCTGTTCCTAAATGAACAGCTACTGCACCAACGGGGTCATCAAGTTTTAATCGGTCCAATAACGCTACGGCTAAGACGACAATCACCCCGCCAATAGCACCGACGAAAATAGCATCCGTAATGCTCATCAAATCTGCGCCTGCTGTTATGCTAACTAGTCCACCTAAAATCCCATTCATAAACATGGTAAGATCAAAGTTTTTATAAACCAGATGGACAAAACCAGCCGCGGCAAGCCCTCCTGCAGCAGCGGAAAGTGACGTAGTGGTTAGTACAAGTGAGGTGAGTGCGGGATCTGCACTAAGCACAGAACCGCCATTAAAACCGAACCATCCCAACCACAGAATGAGAACACCGGTAGCAGAAAAAGGAAGGTTGTGTCCAGGTATGGCCATCGGTTTACCTTCTGAAGAAAACTTCCCAATTCGAGCACCTAATTTCGTGATGTACACCAACGCGGCCCAACCACCAACAGAATGCACCAAGGTGGATCCAGCAAAGTCATAGAAGCCCCACGAATCCAGAAAGCCACCGCCCCATTTCCATGAACCTACTAATGGATAGACGAGTCCCACATAAAGCATTGAAAACGCGAAGAACGAGCCCAGCTTTGCACGTTCTGCTACAGCGCCGGAAATGATCGTGGCTGCGGTTGCCGCGAACATACCTTGAAAAAGAAAATCGGTCCAATAGGTATATCCTGTATTGTAGGTTAAATCTAATCCTTCTGCAACAGATGGACTTACAAGGCCAAAAAGCGCGAAGAAATAATCGGGAATAATGCCGCGCCAAAAGGAAGTGGGATACATCAGATTGAAACCTATAAGCGCATAGAGCACCAACCCAATACAAATGATAAAGAAGTTTTTAAACAGGATGTTTACGGTATTCTTTTGCCTGGTAAGACCTATTTCTAAGAGACTAAAGCCTAGATGCATAAAGAATACAAGTGCAGTGCAGAGCATCATCCATAAATTATTGACGGTAAGCGATAAGGTGGGTTCCATTAGGCTGCTAGTAAATGCTGTTATTTAAGTGTAAGACCGCCGCTTTCGCTAGTGCGGATTCGATAGGCATTTTCGACTGGGGTAACAAAGATTTTACCATCTCCTACTTCTCCAGTCTTTGCAGCGTGGAGTATCGCTTCGATCGTCTTATCGACAAAATCGTCGTTAACAACAATGCTTAAATAACGTCTTTGGATGTCAGAGGAACTGTAAGCCACCCCGCGGTACAAGTTTTCTTTCTTTTCGTGTCCAACGCCAGTAACATCCCAATAACTAAAGAAATAAACATCAACATCATGAAGGGCCTGTCGCACTTCGTGAAATTTCGATTTTCTAATAATGGCGTCAATTTTTTTCATTTCAGGAGTGTTTCAATGCAAAAGTATGCGCATTTCGCAACATACCCCTACTATTTGTGCCTAAAATTCAAATATTCTTGATGTTATTGATTGACACCCCCTATTTCAAGGGGGTGTCTTTAGATAAAGAGGTAATTTAATAACGTTTAGCCCCTTTGAAGATGATCAAAGGGCAAGAATGGTACAGTTGGGTACGGGCATAAAAAAACCCGATCCAGGTTGGATCGGGTTCGCTTAGTTTCATTGGTTTGGTCTACGCGCTTCGTCGTAGATTAGGTTCATTGGTTGTACAAATATGTCTCAAGTGTGCCGTTTCTTTGATATATTCGTGTAGTAACATATGTGTAACATGTATATAAAACAATTTACAGGCCTAAGCAGAGTGCTGCTTATTTTGTCTCTAACTATTTGTAAATCAGTTATATCATCGGGTTATGTGACCTGGAAAGTGCCTGGTTTTCGCGCAATACAACGGGTCTCAATAGCTACTGGTGAAAATATTGTGTTTTATGAAAATCACATAGATACACTTCCCAAATATAGTTTGAACTATGAGATTGATCCGTCATTATTAGATTTGAACGGCCATTTATTTCAGACCAATACAGGTCTAAAAGCCTTTTTTGCTGGTACGGGTAAAGTATTTCAACTAGATACCGCTTCATTAGAGATTAAGCGCATAGATGAAACTGTGCATCACGGTTATAATTTTGATAGTTATCAATTCGTGCGTAATGATACCGTATTTTCATTTGGCGGCTATGGGTTTTGGATTCAGAACAACTTACTTACTTATTTTTCTGAGGTAAGGAAAGAGTGGAATTTGTACGGTACCGCACCATTTGAAATGAGTGCTCCGGATTTTAATATAAGATCTTCTGAGATTAGATTCTATGATCGGGTCCGCGATATATTTTATGTTATTCATAATAATGAACTCATGGAATATGATTTTTCTACCAAGCAGTGGCGTTCGTTAGGATCTACATTAATGGATTATTCAGCGCGCGATAGGTATATTGTGCATCCTGCATCAGACACGACTGTGCTATTGATGTCTACAAGAACAGCACTTGTTCTAGACATTTACAGAAATAGAGTCAGTAATGTTACCATGGAGAATGGAGCGATTCTTTCTAGCGGTATCAGTCCGTTTGGCTTCCAGTGCGCATACGACGCCAGCGAGGGGCTCTTGCTTCCAAAGTATTCTGATAAATTGCGATCCGGTTATTATTTTGAATTCGTAAAAAATAATAACTTGATAAAAGCTCAATTCACTAGACTTTATACAGAATCGGCAGCAGGATATCAAAGTCTTCTTACCCTGTCATTTGTGGCTTTTACATTATGTGCCATCTTCCTAACCGTTTTTTTAAGGGGTCGCTATCAAAAAAGACGGAATGCAATTTTCGACACCGTTCAATGGGAAGTACTTGAAAGAAGTGCGGCTGCTCCACTTACGACCTATGATTTTAATGAAGTATTGGGGCTTACTGATACCTCATGGGAGGTTCAACGAAGGAAGCGCAGTGAATTCATAAAAGGCTTGAACAGCCTAGCCCTGCAGCAGTTTGGCGCAGAGGTGCTGTTACGAGTTAGATCGGAAGAGGATAAGCGTCAAATCCTATACCATCTTAACCCTAGATTAGAATCGGCTTTGGCACGATTGCTGTAATCTTCAACCCAAAGAAACGTGCTATGAATTTCAAACTCCTATTTGTCGTCTTGCTCAGTACGGCCAGCTTAGCATCAAATGCACAGAACCGTTGGGGATTGCGCACTGGATTAAATTTCGACATGGCAGGTATTGGTTTAAACGAAGCAGTAGCTACCACGCAATCTATATTTGAAGGGGCTGCATCTGACGATGGCTATCATATCGGTTTTTACGGACGGCAATTTATAGGCGATCAGTGGTATTTCAGCTCTACCGCTCTATATATTAAAAACTCTAAGTTCATTTCTGGTTCGAATGGATCGACGCTCATGTATGAAAGTTTCGATCATAATTTAATCCAGATAGAGTTGTGTACAGGGATTCGTCTTTTGAAGTTTGCGCGTGGAGAGGCAGGAGTGCATTACCAGCAGCACCTTTCAGACAATGCTTTTACAGCAACATTTGCGCCCTCCTCAGCGGGATACAACATAGGCTTGGGTGTAGATCTGTGGAAACTAGGAATCGATATGACCTATTACAGCAATTTTCAAAACCATACCGGAGATTGGAATGGAATTCCGCTCAGTTACAATCGATCACAATTGCTCATTGGTCTAACCGCTAAACTTTAAGTCTCAAATATTTAAATTTGGCACACCTTTTGTAATACATTCAACCGCGTCCCATTGAGTGTAAGCGAGTTATTCATTACGACGCGACATGGTTTTGTTCAGCGAGCCACTCCGTACCCCGGTGTGGCTCGTTTTTTTTTATACCACATTGAATTGAGCACATCCCAGCCCGTCAACAGCAACTTCCACTTTTTGAGTAGTACCAATAAAATGTGCCGCGGTGGAGGCGCCTGCTAAAACAACCATCCCTTTTTTAAGAGGAATATCGTACTGATTCGCTAAGCGAGTTGCCGCTGCTAGAGCTTCAAAAGGATTGTCTAGAATAGCGTCACTTGTGCCTGATGCGACTGCATTTCCATCAAAAGTTTGCACCATATCCAAACCATTTAAACCTAGTGGAACAGCACACCAAGGACCTAAAGCGAAGCCGCATGAGCTGCAGTTATCTGCTACAACATCTTCAAGCGAAAACTTAAAATTGTCATAGCGCGAATCAATAACCTCAACAGCTGCGGCGACGCCATCAACGACCTCCATTAATTCCTCTGTAGTTAATGGACCCGCAATGTCTTGGGAAAGGCGGAAAGCGATTTCAGGTTCAGCACGTGGGTGGATGCATTGCGCATGTTCAAGAGGAGCTTCAGTAGTGATCCGCATATCACTGGTCAACTGGCCAATGATCATATCCTCGACGCCCATCTGTTTCATTTTTGCCAATGAAGTAAATCCCATTTTTACACCAACAATGGCGTGACCTTCAGCGACACGTTCTTTAATAAGTGCATGTTGGATTTTATAGGCGTCCCCCAGGGTATAGGAATGTTCTTTTGAGAATTGATTACGGGGTTGTTGCGTGCGCGCACTCTGGTGGAGGGCTTCAGCCCACTGTTGATGTGGAATCATAATTTAATACAGATGTTTTTAGGTTCAGTAAAGAATCGGAGTGCTTCAAAACCGCCTTCACGGCCAACGCCGCTTTGCTTTACACCGCCAAAAGGTGTTCTAAGATCACGAAGCAGCCAGCAATTTACCCAAACAATACCCGCGTGAAGTCTAGCGGCCATGCGGTGTGCGACTTGTAGATTGGTGGTCCATACCGTCGCGGCCAATCCATAGGCAGTACTATTTGCTAAAGTAAGCGCCTCATCTTCTGTGTCGAAAGGGGTCAGGGTTACTACAGGCCCAAAGATTTCTTCTTGATTGGTGCGGCAGGCGGCATCGAGGTTTTCGAAAACAGTTGGCTCAATAAAATAACCGTCTTTACAGCGACCATCTAATTGTACAGGACTCCCGCCAGTAAGTAGGGTGCCACCTTCTTCTACAGCGACCGCAATGTGTGAAAGCACTTTTTCAAAATGTTCCTTGCTCACTACAGCTCCGGTTCTTGTTCCTTCTTCTAGTGGATCACCAACCGTGAGGCCGTTGACTCGTTTCACAAAAGCGTCTTTGAATTTATCATAAATACTGCGTTGTATGTAAATGCGTGATCCACATAAACAGATCTGACCTTGATTGGCAAATGCAGCACGAACACTAGTTTTCACCGCTTCTTCAAAATCACAATCCTCAAAAATGATGTTGGCATTTTTTCCGCCAAGTTCCAGACTCAGTTTTTTAAACATGGGTGCCGCAACTGCACTTATGGCCTTACCTGTTTGTGTACCGCCGGTGAAGGAGATGATGGGAACATCTTGATGGGCGACAATGGCCGCGCCAACTTCGGCACCTAATCCATGAACGATATTTAAAACCCCCGATGGGAAGTCGATATCGTCTAAAATCTGACACAATAAAAAAGCGGTTGCAGGGGTGACTTCTGAGGGCTTTGCAACCACGGTATTTCCGGCAGCCAGTGCTGGAGCTATTTTCCAAGTAAAGAGGTACAGCGGTAAATTCCAGGGTGAAATACAGCCGGCAACCCCTATTGGCTGGCGCAAGGTGTAGTTAAAGCCATTACTGCCCATGTCGTGCGTTTCGTACGCGTCATGTAGGATGGCCGTAGCATAAAATTTAAAGTTGTCACGTGCTCTAGGAATATCGACCGCGGTAGCCAACGAGAGCGGTTTGCCGTTATCTACAGATTCTGCTAATGCCAATTCTGGTAATCTGCGCTCGATTTCATCTGCAACCTTCAGCATCCATGCGCTTCGTTCCGCTGCGGGAAGAGCGCTCCAACCAGGAAAAGCTGCTCTAGCTGCTTGTGTTGCTAGTTCTACATCCCCTTCTCCGGATCTGGGAATGCGTCCATAGGCATGGCCCGTAGCGGGATTGGTATTGGTAAGGTATTGTTGGTGAAGGGGTTCAAGGAACTTTCCTCCAATGTAGTTTTGTAAATCCATAGCTGTGATCTGTCCGTACGAATATAAGGCAGGGCGCGACAGGATGAAATCGGTTTTGAATTTCATAAATTGAGGTCCCAAAGCAAATGCATATGGCAATACCAAAACCCTTCAATTTTCAGCAGTGGCTGGAAGAAAACAGAGCACTTTTAAAGCCGCCGGTGGCCAATAAGAACTTAACTCCAGAATCGGACGACTACATTGTTATGGTCGTTGCTGGACCCAATGCACGAAAGGACTATCATTACAATGAAACGGAAGAGTTTTTCTACCAACTTGAAGGCCACATTACGGTTATAGTTCAAGTGGACGGCGAAGCACATGAGTTGCACTTAGGACCCGGGGATATGATGACCGTTCCGGCAAAAACTCCACACAGTCCTATACGCCATGAAGGAAGTATCGGCCTTGTGGTGGAACGTATTCGTGAAGGAAGAGGCTTTACGGACGGTTTGTTGTGGTTTTGCGACCAGTGTAATAGCAAATTGCACGAAACTTATTTTGAATTGAAAGATGTTGAGAAGGACTTCATTCCGCATTTTAGGGAATACTATGGAGCGGAATCTAATAGAACCTGCAAGAGTTGTGGGCATATTATGGAGACGGACCCCCGATTTATTTAAGGTATGTGTGAAATAACATCTAGAAATTTTACGGTTGACATCCATACGCACATCCTGCCCGAACACATTCCAAATTTTAGAGAGAAGTTCGGCTATGGAGGGTTTATTAGTCTAGACCACCACAAGAGCTGCAGTGCTCGAATGATGAAAGACGGCGAATTTTTTCGCGAAGTGGAAGACAATTGTTGGAGCCCGGAAGCACGCATGAAAGAATGCGGTCACCACCACGTCGATGTCCAGGTTTTATCTACCGTTCCCGTGATGTTTAGCTATTGGGCGAAACCGAAAGACACCTTGGAGGTTGCCCAATTTTTGAACGACCACATCGCTACTATTTGCGATCGTTACCCGACGCGTTTTATAGGTTTAGGTACACTGCCTATGCAAGCACCTGAATTGGCCATTGAAGAACTTCAACGTTGCAAGGAAATTGGCCTTAAAGGAATTCAAATAGGCAGTCACGTGAACGATTGGAATCTTGATGCTCCCGAACTGTTCGCTGTTTTTGAAGCCTGTCAAGATTTAGATATGGCCGTTTTCGTGCATCCTTGGGACATGATGGCCAAAGAGAAGATGAGCAAATATTGGTTGCCTTGGTTGGTAGGAATGCCGGCTGAGAGTTCACTAGCGATCTGTTCCATGATTTTTGGTGGTGTGTTTGAACGCCTTCCAAAATTACGTGTTGCTTTTGCGCACGGCGGCGGCTCTTTCCCAGCGACTCTTGCTCGTGTACAGCACGGCTTTGATGTGCGTCCAGATTTGTGTGCTGTGGATAATAAGGTCTCACCACGCGACTACATGGGTAAATTTTGGCTGGACTCTTTAGTACACGACCCAAAGATGCTGGAATACATCGTTGATCTTGTGGGGGAAAACAGAGTTGCTCTAGGAACCGATTATCCTTTCCCGCTCGGCGAATTACAACCTGGAAAACTCATTCATGGAATGCCTTGGAGCGAGCAGCGTAAAGGCAAGTTATTGCACGGTGCTGCTTTAGAATGGTTGGGTATGGATTTATCTCACTTACTCCCCTAGAAAATCCTTGGTACACCTGCGAGAAATTCGGTAATTTTGACACACACTAACACCTCCTATGAGTGATCCTATCAAACACGAATGTGGTATCGCCTTCGTTCGCCTGAGAAAGCCACTAGAATACTACGTTGAAAAATACGGAACCGCATTTTACGGCCTAAACAAGATGTATCTTCTCATGGAGAAGCAGCGCAACCGTGGTCAAGACGGTGCAGGTCTTGCAAACATTAAACTCGATATGGCCCCGGGTACCCGATATATTTCAAGGTACCGTTCCGTAGACACGAATAGTATTGGTGATATTTTCGGCAAAGTACAGAAACGTATTGCAGAGGGTATCGCTGGAGACGCATCAAGATTGTCCGACGTGCCCTGGCTTAAAGAAAACCTACCCTTTACGGGAGAGGTGTTTTTGGGTCACCTTCGTTATGGCACCTATGGAGGAAATACCATTGAAGCGTGTCACCCATTTTTAAGACAGAACAACTGGCCAACCCGAAATTTGATTGTTGCAGGGAACTTCAACATGACAAATGTAGATGAGCTTTTCAATGAGTTGGTTGAACTGGGCCAGCATCCCAAGGAGAAAGCGGATACGGTTACCATCATGGAGAAAATTGGTCATTTCTTAGACGAGGCCAACGATGAGTTATATTACCAGCTCAAAGCAGAAGGGTATTCTAAAAAGGAAGCGACTGCAGAGATTGCGAACCGATTAGATCTTGCCGACATTCTTCGCCGCGCTTCTAAAAAGTGGGACGGTGGTTATGCGATGGCTGGAATGACCGGACACGGCGATTCATTTGTACTGCGCGATCCTTCAGGGATTCGTCCAGCGTATTATTATTACGACGACGAGATCGTTGTAGTTGCATCAGAACGCCCGGTGATACAGACTGCACTGAATCTAAAATCTGATCAAATCACCGAACTGCCTCCAGGAAATGCATTAATAGTAAAACATCACGGCGAAGTTTCGATTGACGAGATTAAAACCCCAATGGAATTTAAAGCCTGTTCTTTTGAACGTATTTATTTTTCGCGTGGGAACGACAGAGACATCTACAACGAGCGTCTAGAATTGGGCCGTAGGTTGATTCCAAGAATTGTTGAGCTCGTAAATGGAGAAGTAGAGGACTCCGTGTTTTCCTTTATTCCAAATACGGCTGAGGTTAGTTTTTATGGAATGGTTAAGGGAATGGAGGACCATTTTAATGTTCTAAAACACGACCGCATCTCTGCCATAAAAAATCCAACTAGCGACGAGCTTAAATCGATCTTAGATTTGCGTCCGCGCGTTGAAAAGGTAGCTTGGAAAGATGTAAAACTTCGTACGTTTATTACTGAGGACAGTTCAAGAGATGAACTGGTCAGTCATGTTTACGACATTACACACGGTTCTGTGAAGCCAACAGATCATCTGGTGGCCATTGACGACAGTATTGTTCGTGGAACGACGTTAAAGCAAAGCATTCTGCGCATATTCGACCGTTTGAACCCAAAGCACATCCTTATTGCCTCCTCTGCACCACAGATTCGCTATCCGGATTGTTATGGCATTGACATGGCGCGTATGGGAGATTTTGTTGCCTTCAGAGCAGCTATTAGTTTGCTGAAAGAACGGGGTCAAGAAAGTTTGATTCAAACCGTGTATGAAAAATGTAAAGCGCAAGTGCATCTGGCCGATGATGAAGTTCAGAATTTCGTAAAAGAGATTTACGAGCCTTTTAAGCCCCAAGAAATTAGCGATAAGATTGCTGAGCTCCTGACCCCTGCTGAGGTAAAAGCCGATGTTACGGTGCTGTATCAGACTATAGAGGATCTTCACAAGAGCTGCCCGGATCATCCTGGCGATTGGTACTTCACAGGGGACTATCCTACCCCGGGTGGAAACCGTGTCGTGAACAAGAGCTTTATGTATTATGTTGAAGGCCGTACAGAACGAGCCTACTAAAACATGAAAATTTACACCAAAACCGGGGACAACGGCCAGACCTCTTTACTAAGCGGAAGCCGTGTCTCTAAGTCAGACTTGCGGTTAGAAGCCTACGGCACTTTAGATGAGTTAAACAGTCAATTAGGCGTTTTGGCAGCAACGCTTCCTTCGGATAAATTCCCCTATGCACAGGCCATTCAGAGCGAACTTTTTGCGATGGGCTCGCATCTCGCAGTTGAGGGAACACCAGCATTTCCAATGCCTAAGTTTAATGAAGACTTAGTGGGACAATTGGAACGTCAAATAGACCAATGGAATGAGATTCTTCCCGAACTAAAGAGTTTTGTTTTGCCGGGTGCCCATGCTCAAAGTGCCCATTGCCATGTTGCACGTACCGTTTGCCGTCGAGCAGAACGCAAGGTAGTAGCATTGAATAATGAAGTTGAGGTTGCAGCAGAAATCATAACGTTCGTGAATCGACTTTCAGATTTCTTATTTGTTATGGCACGTTGGATTGATTTTTCCAATGGCGCACCGGACAGAATTTGGACTCCTAAGTATTAAGCACTTACATTTTTTATAAAGGTGTTGCATAAGTCAGCAGAAAAACTACTTTTGCACGACTGATAATGCATTAAAAGTTGTTGAAGACTTATGTACTGGACCTTAGAACTAGCATCTTATTTGAGTGACGCGCCATGGCCGGCCACTCGCGATGAGCTTATTGATTACGCTATCCGCACTGGAGCACCACTGGAGGTAGTGGAGAATCTTCAGGCAATCGAGGAAGAAGAGGAAGAAACTTACGAGAGTATCGAAGAAATCTGGCCGGACTATCCGTCTGAAGAAGATTTCCTTTGGAACGAAGAAGAATATTAAAAATAAGCCCCTTAAATAGGGGCTTTTTTTTGGCCCCATTGTTCCGCAACGGTACAAATGTTAACGTCAATAGGAATATTGCAAAATTCCAATCTTTAGACCGCGTTTTCTGTTGTACTTTTGACTGTAAATCCAATAGTTCCACATGGATAGATTTTCATTTTTAGGAAGCGTTCACGCCCAATTGATCGACGATCAATACGAGCACTACCTTAAAAATCCAGACGGCCTTGAGCCGAGCTGGCGCGCATTTTTCCAAGGATATGATTTCGCGAAAGAAATCTATTCTGAAGAAGACCTTGAAGGTGCGGGTGTACCTGAAGAGGTCATTAAAGAGTTTCACGTTTTGAATTTAATTCAAGGCTATCGTTCGCGTGGGCATTTGTTCACTAAGACGAACCCCGTTCGTATGCGCCGCAGTTACGAGCCAACTTTGGCGATCGAAAACTTCGGATTAACTAAAGACGACCTTGACACCCCATTCAAAGCAGCCACGGAATTGGGACTGCCGGGAGCAACAAAGTTGCGTGAAATCATTTCGCATTTAGAGGCCATCTATTGCCAAAGCACTGGGGTAGAGTACAACTACATTCGCGATCCAGAGCGCCGCACATGGATAAAAAACTGGATTCATAAAGACGATAATCAGCCTAAACTCTCCATAGAAGAGAAAAAGCAAATTCTCCATAAACTTAATCAGGCCGTTAGCTTCGAGTCCTTTTTGAACACAAAATTTGTAGGACAAAAGCGATTTTCCATTGAAGGTGCGGAGGCATTAATTCCAGGATTGGACGAAGCCGTTAACCACGGTGCACGTTATGGAGTCAAAGAATTTGTTTTGGGCATGGCACACCGCGGCCGATTAAACGTTTTGACGAACGTTTTCGGAAAACCGCGTCGACAAATTTTCTCAGAATTTGAGGGAAAGGCGTTTGATGATGTGACTATTGATGGGGATGTAAAGTATCATTTAGGACACACTACTGTCCATACCACAGTCGATGGTAAAGAAGTAGTCATGAATATTGCCCCTAATCCATCTCACCTTGAGGCCGTTGATCCGGTTGTAGAGGGTATTGCACGTGCAAAAATCAACAACGACTACGGCATGGAATCGGGTAAGGTATTACCCATTCTTATTCATGGAGATGCCGCTGTAGCTGCACAAGGTGTGGTCTATGAGACGGTTCAGATGGAAAAACTGGCGGGGTACGGTACCGGCGGAACTTTACATATCGTCATTAATAATCAGGTGGGTTTCACTACGAATTATTTAGACGCTCGCTCATCCACGTATTGTACAGATGTGGCAAAGGTTATTCTCGCACCTGTACTTCACGTGAATGGTGATGATCCGGAAGCGCTCGTTCACGCCATGCGTTTGGCTATTGAATACCGCCAGCGTTTCGAACGTGATATTTTCATCGACTTATTGTGTTACCGTAAATACGGTCATAACGAAGGCGATGAGCCTAGGTTTACGCAGCCCTTATTATATAAGGCCATATCCAAGCATCCAAACCCACGTGAGATTTATGCGCAGCGTTTGATGAGTGATGGCGTTGCTACACAGGCTATGGTTAAAGAGATGCAGCAAGAGTTTAAATCTATGCTTGAGCTCGACTTTGATGAAGCCAAGAAAATTAAGCACAATGTAATCACTCCCTTCATGGAAAAGGAGTGGGTAGATTATCCGAGCGCGGAGCCTGGTGAAATGTTGCATCCGGTGGACACCACTTTCGATCTAGATAAGCTCAAGGACATCGCGAAGTATATTACGACCTTACCAGAGGGTAAAAAGTTCTTAAAGAAAACTGTTCGCTTGATGGCCGATCGCGCCGCACAAGTATTTGATCGAAACTCCATTGATTGGGGTATGGGTGAATTGCTTGCCTATGGATCACTACTTTCGGAGGACTACAACATTAGAATTTCGGGAGAAGATGTCGAGCGCGGAACCTTCTCGCACCGTCACGCTATTTTGAAGGTGGAAGACAGTGGTGAGGAAGTGAATTTGCTCAACCAATACCCTGGAAAAGAAGGTCGTTTTGCCATCTACAACTCTCTCTTGAGCGAATATGCTGTCATGGGATTTGATTACGGTTACGCTATGGCGTCTCCAGATACGCTGACCATCTGGGAGGCTCAATTTGGTGATTTTGCCAACGGCGCCCAGATCATGATTGACCAATTCCTTTCTGCTGCAGAAGATAAATGGAAGGTTCAGAACGGACTGGTATTATTGCTTCCACACGGTTATGAGGGACAAGGTGCTGAACACAGTTCCGCTAGATTGGAGCGTTTCTTACAGATGTGTGCACAGGAAAACATGACCGTGGCAAACTGTACAACTCCGGCCAATTTCTATCATTTATTGCGTCGTCAGCACAAACGTCACTTTAGACGTCCGCTGGTAGTCATGTCGCCAAAATCCTTATTGCGTTTACCTAAGGCACAGAGTAGTATGGAGGAATTGGCCCACGGTACATTCCAGCCGATTCTTTCGGATACGACAGTTGCTCCTGAAAAGGTCACTAAAGTCGTCTTTTGTTCTGGAAAACTGTACTATGAACTCGCGGACGAACGTGAGACATTGGGTGCGGATCATGTAGCCTTGATTAGAATTGAACAATTGTACCCGCTCGATGATCTTGCCATCAAGCAGGAAGTAGCAAAATACCCGAATGCAGCGATGCATGTTTGGGCGCAAGAAGAACCAGCGAACATGGGGGCATGGACCTACATGTTGTGGCAGATGCACCAGCCTTTGACGCTTGTGAGTCCTGCACCAAGTGCTGCAACAGCGAGCGGATCAAATAAGGTGGCTTTACAGCGCCAAAGAGAAACTATTGAACGAGTATTTAGCATTTAAGTCTATCAGATATGTTAGAAATGAAAGTGCCTTCACCAGGCGAATCCATTACTGAAGTTGAAATCGCAACCTGGTTGGTTAGTGACGGCGACTATGTAGAAAAAGATCAAGCCATAGCGGAGGTTGATTCCGACAAGGCAACGCTAGAATTGCCCGCCGAAGAAGCTGGGATCATCTCTTTGAAAGCAGAGGAAGGCGACACCGTAGAGGTGGGTCAAGTCGTATGCTTGATCGACACAAATGCAGAACGTCCAGAAGGAAGTGCAGCGCCGGCTGCGGCAGCACCAAACCCTGAGCCGGTGGCAGCTCCAGCAGCTCCAGCAGCAACCACTTATGCTACGGGTACTGCATCTCCTGCTGCGAAGAAAATGATGGCCGAAACGGGCGCATCCGTTGCGAAAGGAACGGGTAAAGACGGACGTATTACTAAGGCAGATGTCATTGATGCCGTAGCATCCATGGGTTCATCAGATCAAGGTGAGCGTGCACGTACACGTAAAAAGATGAGCAGTCTTCGCCGCAAATTGGCCAGTAGATTGGTTACAGTGAAAAATGAAACGGCCATGTTAACCACCTTTAATGAGGTGGACATGAAACCCATTTTTGACCTACGAAACGAATACAAAAACGAGTTCTTTGAGAAGCACGGTGTGAAATTGGGCTTTATGAGCTTCTTTACGCTCGCTACAACGCGCGCGTTAAAAATGTACCCGTCAACGAACAGCATGATTGACGGTAATGAGCTTGTGAGTTTTGATTATGTGGACGTTAGTGTGGCAGTAAGCGGTCCCAAGGGATTGATGGTGCCCGTCGTGCGCAACGCAGAAACTTTAGATTTTGCTGGAGTAGAAAGTGAAATTGGCCGCCTAGCAACGAAAGTACGCGACGGTAAAATTACGGTCGATGAGATGACAGGAGGTACATTTACCATTACCAACGGTGGTGTGTTCGGATCCATGCTTTCTACGCCAATCATCAACCCTCCGCAAAGTGCCATTCTAGGAATGCACAACATCATTCAACGCCCAGTTGCCGTGGATGGTGAGGTTGTGATTCGTCCCATGATGTACGTTGCATTAAGCTACGACCACCGTGTCATTGACGGCCGTGAAAGTGTAGGTACTTTAGTCGCTATTAAAGAAGCGCTTGAAAATCCGGCAGAAGTACTGATGGAAGGGAATGTTCGTAAAGCTTTGGGCTTATAACGAGACCTTAAATTCTTATATTTGGGAGCGCTGCCTGAAAGGGCAGCGCTCCTTTTGATTTACAAACAGAAATAACAACGCATGAAAAGATTTATTTCGGGCCTCTTAACCCTAGCCTTGGTCCTTAGTTCTGTAGTTTCTACGGCACACGAAGGTATGTGGTTGCCCATGCTGATCAAGCGCCTAAACATGGCGGAGATGCAAGCAAACGGTTTGAATTTAACCGCGGAAGAATTGTATGATATCAATAACGCCTCTGTAAAAGACGCCATCGTTTCTTTGGGCGGCTTTTGTACGGCTGAAATCATCTCTGACCAGGGATTGATGCTTACGAACCACCACTGTGGTTACGATGCAATCCGTTCACATTCTACCGTCGAAAACGACTATTTAACGGACGGTTTTTGGGCGATGACTCGTGAAGAGGAACGCACGAATCCGGGACTTACTGCGGCTATTTTAGTACGCATGGAGGACGTAACGGATAAAGTTTTAGCCGAACTCACAGATGATATGTCTGAAGCGGAGCGCGCTGCAAAAGCGAAGGAAGTGGGTGATGCATTAGCTAAAGAAGCAACGGACGGTACCGTCCATAACGGTTATGTGCGCAGCTTCTTTCACAATAACGAATTTTACCTTTTCGTCTACAACACCTATAAAGATGTACGTCTGGTAGGTGCACCACCAAGCAGTGTTGGAAAATACGGTGGCGATACTGACAACTGGATGTGGCCGCGTCACACTGGTGATTTTTCAATGTTCCGTATTTATGCAGATGCAGACGGGAACCCTTCTGATGTAAGTGCAGATAATGTAGCCTTGACTCCTAAGCACCATTTACCTGTGAGTTTGAATGGTGTGAAGGAAGGAGATTTCAGTATGGTATTTGGCTTTCCAGGTTCTACGGATAGATTCCTTACTTCTACAGGTATTGAACAAGCTATCAATCTTTACAACCCAACAGTGGTTGAGATTCGTGCGCAAAAATTGGCCATCATGAAAAAAGCTATGGACGCAGATGATGCAGTTCGTATTGCTTTAGCATCAAACTATGCGTCTACAGCGAACTATTGGAAATACTTTATTGGACAAACGGAGCAGCTCAAGAAAAACGGTGTTAAAGCAAAGAAAGAAGCCATCGAGGCACGTTATATGGAGTGGGCGAAAGCAGACCCATCGCGTGAAGCGTATACAGGTGCTCTAGATCTTTTAAATGAAGCTTATGCTGCAACGGATGCCACTGTAAAAGGCGGAGTTTATCTAATGGAAGCCGGAATCCGTGGTGCTTCTTTGCCACTGTATGCCTTCCGCTTAGGACGTATGTTGAGCGCACTTTCGAGCTCAGAAGATCTTGAAGCAGACAAAGCAGCAGCGCTGGCTTATGCTGAAGATCACTTCGGGGAATACCAAGCGGATGTCGACCGTGCTTTAGCTGCTAAAGTGTGGGGCATGTGGATGGAAAACGTACCAGCTGATCAGCAGCCGAGCATCTTCACTGAAGTTCGCGATAGTATGGGCGGTGACGTTACTGCACTGGCTACTGAGGTTTACGATAACTCCATTTATGCATCAATGGATGCGCTAGAATCCTGGATGGAAACTATGGACGCTGATGCATTGAAAGCAGATATGGGAGGTAAAGTCGCTTCGAGCTTCATCATGACCTACTTTGGTAACCAACAAGGCAATGCTGAGGTAAGCGAAAAAATGGAAAAGGGCTACCGTCTATTTACGGATGGGCTGCGTCAAGCTATGCCTGAGAAAACGTTTGCGCCGGATGCGAATTCTACGCCGCGTATGACTTGGGGTGTTGTAGGTTCTTACGATCCACAAGATGCTGTTCATTACGACTATATTACTACGCTAGATGGAGTCATGCAGAAGGAAGACCCAAGTAACGACGAATTCATCGTGCCTGCACGTTTGAAGGAGTTGTACAACGCGAAAGACTACGGTCGTTATGCAGATGAAAATGGTGATTTGGTGGTAAATTTCATCTCTAACAACGACATCACTGGTGGTAATTCAGGATCTCCCGTAATTAACGGTGACGGTGAATTGATCGGAACAGCGTTCGATGGAAACTGGGAGGCGATGTCTGGTGATATCTTCTTCGAAGACCAGCTGCAACGTTGTATTTCTGTTGACATTCGTTATACGCTGTTTATCATTGACAAGTACGCAGGCGCCGGCCACTTAGTCGATGAAATGACTGTGGTACAAGGAAAGAAGAAACGCAGAAAGCGCCGCAAGTAATACTTAAGGGAAGAAAAATTTTCAAACCCCCGGTCGCATTGCGAGCGGGGGTTTTATATTTAGAATATGAAATACGCACTTCTTCTTTTTGGAATCATCTTGTCCGGCTGCGCAGTAAAAACTGTGAATGCTGTTCCCTCAGATCCCAATTGCATTTGTACTATGGAATATGATCCAGTTTGTGTGAGGGTAAATGGAGTGCGTTACCGCTATGGAAATCCGTGCATGGCTGCTTGTGATGGCTATTCTGAAGACGATTATGTTAGATGTCCATGACACCTACAAATCAAAAGCTATTCTTTCAAACCGTACTCAACGTAGTTCAACACCTTCGTCATTAAGTGTAATCTATCCTTTCCACGCACGTTGTGTGGGTGCATTGGGTAGGGGAAGAAATCCATTTGTACACCTGCATCGATGAAGGCTTTCACCAAGCTTAGATTGTGCTGCATTACTACCACATCATCCACGGTTCCATGGATGAGCAAGAGGTTGCCTTCTAAGTTTTCTACGTGGTTGTGGAGTCTGTTCGCAGCATATCCCTCCACATTTTCCTGCGGACGGTCCATGTAGCGTTCGCCGTACATCACTTCGTAGTATTTCCAATCGGTCACAGGTCCGCCTGCAACGCCGGCTTTAAAGGTCCCAGGCTGACGAAGCATTAAAGAGGTGGTCATAAACCCACCATAGCTCCAGCCATGAACAGCCATGCGATCGCCATCGACGTACGGAAGAGATTTGAGGTAGGCGACACCGGCCAACTGGTCCTCCATTTCAACGGTTCCAAGCTGGCGGTGAATCTGCTGCTCAAAGTCGGTTCCACGATGCGCTGAGCCACGGTTGTCTAACGTAAAAACGATATAACCACGGTTCGCAAATTCGTTCATCCAGAACGGCCCGCCGCCGTTCCATCGGTTGGTCACCATCTGCGCATGCGGCCCGCCATAGACGTAAACCAGTACGGGGTATTTCTTTGCCGGATCAAAATCGAACGGCTTGTACATTCTCGTGTAGAGCGTAGATCCGTCAGGCCCATCCATGCTCCCGAGTTCCGGCTTGCGAATAGTGGTGCCCTCGAAGGGATCGGCAGCTTCTGCCAAAGTCCTAACGGCTTTACCCGCAACGGAAGACAGTAGTGTCGTAGCAGGGGTATTTACGGAAGAGTAACTTGTAATAAAGTAGCTTCCCTCGTTTTGAACAGTAGGGCTGTGTACACCGACTTCTGTGGTGAGTTGCTTTTGTTTGCCTTTGAGGCTTACGCTGAACAGATGTGATTCTCTTGGGTCTTCCCCCGTTGCCGTAAAGAGAATATCGCCATTCTTGCTGCGTCCAACAATCCCTGTGGCTACAAAATCGTTATCCGTCAATTGACGGATTAAAGTGCCTTTGGCGTTGTACAAGTAAAGATTCATGTAACCGTCGCGTTCGGTCATCCAGATGAACTCCTTGTTGCCTATCCAATACGCTGGAAATTCCGGTTCTGCCCATTTGTCGTTGCTAACGCTGATGAGTGTTGAACCGCGCTTTCCATTCTTTGCATTGAAAGAGACTACATCATAATGATTCTGTGCACGGTTTACGATGGCTAAAAGAATGGTTTTACCGTCCGGCGACCAGCTTAGGTTGGTCAGGTACTGGTCGTGCTCAATGCCGTCGGTCTCCAGATACACGGCTTTCTTCTTTCCTTTGTGCAGAACGCCCACTTTTGCGTATTCTGAACCTTGTCCCGCCATTGGGTATTTAACCTCGCGCAGCGATCCAGGCGTAGTTTCGATATCTAAAAGTGGGTAGTTTGATACAGCCGATTCATTTTTCTCGTAAAAGGCAACAGCATCTCCGTTCTCGTTCCAAAACAACCCTTCCGTAATGCCAAATTCACTGCGGGCGATTGCCTGTCCTGCGACGGTATTGGGATCTTCATGGTAGGTCACTTGTTGCATACTGCCGTCTTCGCTCCAGTTGACGTAAACATTGTTATCTACGGTATAGGCAGCATTTAAGGCAGAGGAGAGATGCACATTTCCAGAGCCTTCCGCCATGCTAAAGAGCGAAGCGGCTTCTTTTGAATCCACATTATAGGTAAATAGGTGTCCCTTTTGAATGAAGTGCAAATTTTGTCCGTCTTCGGACCAGTTGAGCATCCAAGTACCACCAATTTTCGATTCGAAATCGGCCAAAGCTTCATTGATTTCACCTGCAGATACACGGCCGGTTTCTTCACCGCTTTTCGCATCAACAATGGCTAAGCCTTGGTAGCTGTCTACTACATGCGAATAGCTGTCGCTTCCTGGAACCCATTGCGGCATAATGAGCCCTTGAGGGTAGTATTTTCTACCATTCAATACGGCATCTTGGAGCGTGAGTGTTGTTTGTGCAAAACCTGTGACGGCCGCAAATACCAACATAAAAAGGACTGCAAATCTTTTCATTGTATGTTATTTTGAAAGGTCTGAATCTATATTTCCATCGACCAAGCGAATGACGCGTTTGGCGTATTGGGCGATATCTTCTTCATGGGTAACTAAAATGACGGTATTCCCCGCGGCTTGGATGTCGTCGAAAAGTTTCATGATTTCAACGGACGTTTTAGAATCGAGGTTCCCTGTAGGTTCATCCGCTAGAATGAGGGCAGGCTTATTGACCAATGCACGCGCAACGGCTACACGCTGGCGCTGACCACCAGAGAGTTGATTGGGTTTATGGTCCATTCGATCGCCCAAACCGACTTGAATCAATACTTCCGATGCTCTGGCAATACGCTCTTCTTTTCCCCAGCCCGCATAAACCAGTGGGAGGGCTACATTTTCAAGCGCAGTAGAGCGCGGTAAGAGGTTAAACGTTTGGAAAACAAATCCTATTTCATTGTTTCGAATTTCAGCAAGTGCATTGTCGTCAAGGGCGCTAACGTCGGAACCATTCAACTCATAGGAGCCTTCAGTCGGCGTATCTAAACAGCCCAATAAGTTCATCAACGTCGATTTTCCGGATCCTGAAGGACCCATTAATGCGACGTATTGATTTTTAAATATATCGAGATCAATCCCCTTAAGGACGTGCACAGTTTGTGCACCCATTTTAAAGTCTCGCGTGATGCCGCGGAGTTGAAGGATGGCGTTTGAATCGTTCAATGGTCTGCTATTAGTGGATTAGGTACGGTTCTAAAGTTAGTTATTCATCAGCAAATTCAGCCAATTCCAACCAGCGCATTTCTTTCTCATCTAACGTTTCAATAACGACTTTAATTTCAGCTGCGGCACGCGCAACCTCATCCGGGTCTTGATCGGTTCCTTCAAAGATCGCGTTCAGTGCATCGCGTTCTGTTTCTAACGACGCAATTTCTTCCGGCAGCGCTTCCCACTCTAAACGTTCTTTGAAGCTAAGTTTCACTTTTTCTTTAGGCGCCTGTTCTGCTGCTGTTGCAACCGCTTTCTCTTGCGCCACACGAATGGCATCGATACGCTTTTGTTCCTCGCGCCATTCATAATAATGACCATTGAAATCTTTGATGCGTCCACCGCCTTCGAAAACGAACAGGTGATCGCATAATTTATCCAGGAAGTAACGGTCGTGACTCACTACGAGCAAGCAACCTGGGAAGTCGTCCAAAAATTCCTCCAACGCCTGCAAAGTGAGAATATCAAGATCGTTAGTGGGCTCATCCAGAATGAGGAAGTTGGGGTTCTTCATCAAAATAGTCAACAGAAACAGCCTTCTCTTTTCCCCACCGCTGAGTGTACTCACGTAACTGTATTGCTGATGTCCGTCAAAGAGGAAGCGCTCACAGAGCTGTGAAGCCGTGAGCTTTTGCCCCTTTTTAAGGGTAATGTATTCTCCGATCTCTTGAACGACTTCAATCACTTTAAGGTCGCCTTTGTCAATGATACCGTCTTGGGTATAATGTCCAAAAACCACCGTTTCTCCTTTGATGATTTTTCCTTTGTCAGGCGTTTCAAGCCCCATAATCATTTTGAGAAGGGTGGACTTTCCGCAGCCGTTTGGTCCTACAATACCTGCACGTTCTCCTTTTTTAAAGACGTAGCTAAAGTTTTCGAGAAGCAGTCGGTTTGGATAGCTTTTGCCCAATTTATGAAGTTCTAAAATCTTACCGCCTAGACGCTGACTATTGATTTCCAACGAAACTTCGCTATCATCGATGCGTTGTTTTGCGACTTTTTTGATGTCTTTGAATCGGTCAATACGGTCTTTAGACTTTCCCGTTCGCGCGCTCGGTGTTTTACGCATCCAGTCCAATTCCTTTTTAAACAACTGCTTCGCTTTGTGCAAATTTGCCGCCTCATTTGCCTCGCGTACCTCTTTCTGCTCGAGGTAATAGCTGTAGTTCCCTTCGTATTTGTAGAACTGCTTGTTCTCAAGCTCGAAAATGGTGCCACACACGCGTTCTAGGAAATACCGGTCGTGCGTGATCATGAGTAATGCCCCACGGTATTGAATGAGGTACTCTTCTAACCATTCGATAATATCGAGATCTAAATGGTTGGTGGGTTCGTCCATCAAGATGAGATCCGGCTCTTCAATAAACAACTGGGCTAAGGCCAAACGTTTTACCTCACCACCGGAAAAGGAATCAATGACCCGGTCCATATC
>JAKMEB010000066.1 GCA_022426185.1 Schleiferiaceae bacterium | reverse complement strand
GTAGTGTTTCATAGTTACTTCTTCTAAGATTCTAAACCCAATTTTGGCATCAAGGTTCGCAGTTGTGCGGTATTAAAGACGATGTGGCGTACTTTGTGGTTCCTTAATCACAGCACATGAAACGACTCGAAATAGGAACAACGCCTCTATCATATATTGACTATCAGTCTATTGCAGACGGATCTGTAGAAATCGCACTATCTGAAACAGCCCGATCGCGTATTGCAGCATCAAGAAAATTTCTTGAAGAAAAATCGGCACGTAGTGTAGCCCCCATTTATGGAGTAAATACCGGCTTTGGAAGTTTATGTTCCATCGAAGTGGGCGCCGAAGATTTAGGAACCTTACAAACAAATTTAGTACGCTCGCACGCTTGTGGTACAGGAGATCACGTAATGCTACCTATAGTCCGGTTAATCATTGCCTTAAAATTGAAAAGTTTCGCAGTAGGAGTGAGTGGTGTTCGCCTCGAGGTATGTGAAAGCTTAGTCCAGCTCTACAATAGTGGCGCACTACCGGTAATTTATGCGCAAGGTTCCTTAGGAGCCAGTGGGGATCTCGCTCCGCTCGCACATATGAGCCTACCTTTATTAGGAGAAGGAAGTCTTTGGTTTCAAGGAGAAATTTGTGAAACTAAAGAAGTGTTGGGCCAATTAGGCCCCAAGGCGTGGGCCACTCATACCTTGGTATCGAAAGAGGGTTTGGCGCTTCTAAACGGTACCCAATTTATGTCTGCTCATGCGATCTACGCTACGCTACATGCTCGTAGATTAGATTATTTCTCCGACTTTATTGGTGCCCTATCCACAGCAGCGCACGACGGTAGAATAGAGGCCTTTTCTGAAGGTGTTCATGCCACGCGACCTCAACGCGGTCAGGTGCTGACTGCCAAGCGTTTATTTCAATGGCTGAATGAGGCGCCAATAATGCACAATAAGAAAGTGCACGTGCAAGATCCTTACAGTTTTCGTTGCATGCCGCAAGTACACGGGGCTACTAAAAACGCTTTATGGCATGCGATGGAAGTGATCGAAACGGAAGTGAATTCTGCAACGGACAATCCGGTAGTATTAGAAGATGAGGATGCCGTAGTAAGCGCAGGAAATTTCCATGGTCAACCTCTGGCTTTGGTCCTGGATTACATGGCACTTGCACTACACGAATTAGGTTCAATCTCCGAACGTCGTACCTATCAATTAATATCGGGTAGGAGAGGTTTGCCGCCTTTCTTAACCCCAAACCCTGGTCTGAACAGCGGTCTGATGATCGCACAATACACAGCGGCTGGAATTGTTAGCCAGAACAAGCAATACTGTACGCCAGCTTCTGCAGATAGTATTGAGAGTTCAAACGGGCAAGAAGACCACGTGAGTATGGGAGCGAACGCTGCTACAAAATTGGTCAAAGTGGTAGACAATTTATACCAAATTCTCGGCATTGAATTACTGAATGCATCACAGGCACTGCACTTACGTGAGGCCAATATCAGCCCAACCATGCAGCGCTTTATTGCGTCTTTTCAGGAGTTGGTTCCTGTGATTAATGAAGACCGGTATTTGCATCCTGACCTTATTGCTTCTCAACAGTTTTTACGAACACGGTCTCTGGAAGATGCTGTACTTTTGTCGCTCTAACCTGAGAATATCATGAGTAAAGACCCGTATGAAGGATTACGTGCACAGCTGGAAGATCGCAATTGGCCCGCGGTATTTCTGTTCAAGTTTATTATTCCGGCAGATAACAAGAAGATCGCAGAAGTAGAGGCGCTTTTTGATACTAAAATTGCTCAGATAGAACTGCGTCCTTCAAAGACCGGTAAATTCGTTTCAGTGAGCGCTAAAGAAATGATGCTCGATGTAGATAGTATCATTGAACGCTACAAAAAGGCGACAAAGATTGAGGGCCTCATGGCACTTTAGATCATTTCCAACCTTCGTAAACACCCAGTCCAAAAAGTGCATAATCTAAACGTGCTGGATCAACGGGTTCAATTTTACGAATAGAATGGTCCAATTCTAAAACGGCTTTCCAGTCGTTTTGCTTCCTTTTTAATAGCCCTAAACTCCTGGCTACTCGACCACTATGCACATCTAAAGGCAGGGATAAGAGGGCAGAATCTATATCCCACAGGCCAAAGTCTATACCTTCTTTATTACTTCGTGCCATCCAACGAGTGAACATGATTAATCGCTTACAGGCGCTGCCCTTGCTGGGATCGCCAAAGTGTTTTCCTGCGCGTAATGGCAGTCCATTATCTAATAAATATCCTTTGAATCCTTGAAATGCCTGGCCCAAATGGGCATCTCCTTCGCAAACATGTGCTTTGAAAAAATCACCTAAACTTTCGTGCTCTTGATAGAGTTTTTTGAGGCTGCGAGCGAGACCTTTAATGTCTTCGGATTGGAACGTACGGTGCACAAATCCATTAAAAGTCTCAAGATCGGACTCACTTGCACCACGAATAAATTCAGCCGGCGAACGGTCCATACGATCCATAAGGTCGTTGCTTTTCGCTATAATCGTCTTTCTGTTGCCCCAAGAAAGCGTGGCGGCTATAAGTCCACTAATCTCAATATCCTCGGCGGTAGAGAAGGAATGAGGGATTTGAATGGGATCATCTTGAACGAAGCTGTATTTGGCGTATTGATCGGCCTTTTCTTTTAAAAATTGTGCCAATTCTTCACGCGATAATTTCTTCATCAGGATCGACGTAGTTAGGCTTTCAGTAGACCGTCGGACATAAGCCATTGCTTTTTACCCAAAGCAGCCAAATCGTCATTATGAGTTACAACTACAACCGTTTGTCCAAATTCTTCATTCAGCTGAACCAGTAGTTGGTGTACAGCATGCGCATTCGCACTATCCAGATTTCCTGTAGGCTCATCTGCGAGCAGAATACTTGGATTATTAATAAGCGCTCTTGCTATAGCCACTCGCTGCTGCTCGCCACCACTGAGTTCATTGGGTAAATGGTGCGCGCGATCTGCAATACCGAAAAAATCTAATTTTTCTAGTGCATCTTTTTCAGCTGCTTCATCCATTTTTTTACCGATCCACCTTGGGAGCAGTACATTTTCTAATGCAGTGAGCTCAGGGAGTAGGTTGTGAAATTGAAAGACTAAGCCAATCTTTTCATTGCGCATCTGATTGAGCGCTGATTTATCTAAATCTTGAATGGCGCTGCCTTCGAAATCTATGTTGCCCTCTGTGGCAGCATCCAAACCTGCAATAAGGTGAAGTAATGTGCTTTTGCCTGCCCCAGATGGACCTACAATACTTACGAAATCACCAGCATTTATAGTTGCATCTATTCCACGAAGCACTTCAGTGCTGCCGTACGATTTCTTTATTCCTTTTAGCGCGATCATAAGCTGCAAATTAGGCTATTTCAGTAACTCAGCATAATCTAAAAAGTACACCAAGCGTATGGAGAAGACCTGATCCATTCCCGTTTGACTGATGTCTTTCATATTGTTCCAATAATTCAATGCAATAGCGTCGTCTGCCCGGGCAAATGATGCTCGATACAACAGATTGAGTTCACGACCAGGTGCCATCCACCAAACGTATTTAAAGTCAACATTAAAGATGTTGATGCGCAAATCTTGATCCGTGTATGCGGAAGAAGGAGATAAGCCGCCCTCAGGAGTCAGGTGAAAAAGTTCTTGGGAATCAATTCTATTCCAGGCATGTCGCGCATTTACAGTGAGGTAGGAATTTGGGCCAAATAAATATTGGCCTTCCAAACTTTGTGTAAATTCTTTACGCTCTCGCATCGCCATACCGATACTGTCGGTTGAGACTGTTTGTGCCCAGCCTACATTTCTGTGGTTGCCTAAGGATATTTCAGTTCTAAAATTGAATTGGTCATTTACCCTGAATATCAAGAGGGAAGAGCCATAGTAGCCTCGAGCACCCCAATCTGCCCAACGCCATTGCCCACCTCGTAATTCGTAGGCAAAAGGTTTTCTGAAATCGGAGCTTACCCATGCGTTATGCCAAAATGAAGCAGGATTGATGCGGTATCTGCCCCAAACACGAGGGTCGTAAAAGTCGTATTCTTCAGGCCGTGCCTCTAGGTTGTATCCAAAGGCTAAAAAGCTCTTGGTTAGTGCAAAATAGCTGTATTCTAAATGTATTCTCTCGAATCTTTGGGGCTCAAACAACTGGCGGTACTGCAAGGTTACACGGTTTCTTCTGCGCAATAGTCGCTCGTTTGGGGCCTGCAGTTGATGGCTGAATGAAAAATCTTGATGGATCTTATTTCCCCGACGTTGAAAACCTAAATCATTGGGGTCAAAATTAGGGGTGACTACTTCTAATTCGTGTTCCCAACGCCAAGCTCCCGTTTGTTTTCCCATTTCCCAGCCACCAGCGCCACCGGTGTAGGGGTTATCTATGTCGTATACGCTGCTCTGTGCGGCAGTGGCGTTGAAAAAATGGCTGTTATTTAATAGGTTGAGATTCGCTGTTACCGCAGAAACGCGTGCATCGCGGGTAGACCCAGTAGCGTTGGAGCGGAGCACATAAGTGTTTATCAACCCAATGGAGTTATTGGAACCAATACGCTGGTCAATAGCGAATACATTATAATTGGTCATTGGCTCTGTAAGTACCTCGACAGCGGCGCCTGTTGAATCTTTGCCAACAGCATAGTTATTTGCAGTCAAGGCATTGAGTAACCCAATACTGAGGTTCTTATCCGTAGTTCCGGAAACTTTTGTAGCATTTAGCATTCGAGTAAAACTCTGCGTCGTATTCTCAAGATCGCCTAGATTGGCATTGGTGAAGTTTTTGGGATTACCACCAATACGCCTGCTGTAGAAAAGTCCCGCTTTATTGAACAAGTTGACACCCTCAGTGAAAAATTGACGGTTTTCATCAAACCGCTGTTCAAAGGCTTCAAAGTTCACAAATTGCTCATCATAAGCTACCTGAGAAAAGTCAGGAAGCAGCGTCATATCTAACGTAAAACTCTTATTGAGTCCAATCTTAATGTCGGCTCCTGCCGCTCCTGTACTACTAGCGTTACCAGCGCTGTTTCGCAAAACAGAACCGGTGAAATTGGGTCTTAAGCTGATACGCTTTGGCGGATTAGTTACCCGAATACCTTGTAACAAACCACTTTGAAGTGATTCATTATCAAAATTTCGATCAATAGGATTCCAACTGTAAAGAGAGCGTGAACTTCTTATAGACCTTTTGATATTAAAACCCCAAGACTTTGGATTCTCATCTGATTTCGATTCGGGCATACGCAAGACTCGGTAAGGAATAAACAGCTCGGCCTTCCAGGAATGCTTCGTTTTCACAACGGCACTGTACCAAACGGCATTCCAACTGCCATCCTCATCCTCACCCGTTGTAGCGCGAGAATCACCTTGAACTCCTGCAGCACTGAGGTAAAAATTGAAATCATTCGAACCATCGTTGAATGGGTTGATGATAATTTGTGCCCAATCCGTATTCGCATTTACACGATCTCTCGGGGTTAATTGACTTAATACGGGTGCAGTATGATCTGTAAACTCAAAAGAAATATAGAGTCCTTTTTCAGTGTAGAATAAACGGACATCATCTGAAATACCTTCAGGAGTAATCATAGGCTCTGGGAAGTAACATTCCAAAGGAGCCAATTGCGCCGCCGTATCCCATTGCGGTTCTGTCAAAGCACCATCCACGCGCATACCTTCATCTGGTAATGCCGGTATAAATGCTGATTTTGGCAAATTCTGGGCACCAAGGCCAAGGAATAGGAAAGCCAATAGGAGTGGTAGGTAGGTTTTGGGCATGCGCAAATATCGGTAATCGATTGGATATATTGATTTAACAACTTTAGCGGTTAAAAAGGTTCATCGTTCAAACGTTGTACCCTAAATTTGTAGACAAATCAAGGAACACTATGAACCTCCACGAATATCAAGGAAAAGAAATTTTAGCCGGTTACGGCGTGCGTATTCAACGCGGAAAAGTTGCTCAAACGCCAGCAGAAGCTGTTGAAGTAGCGAAACAACTCACTGAAGAAACCGGGACCTCTTGGTACGTCGTTAAGGCCCAAGTTCACGCTGGCGGTCGCGGAAAAGGCGGTGGTGTGAAACTTGCCAAGGGTATTGATAAGGTGGAAGAAGTAGCTGCTAGCATTGTAGGGATGCAATTGGTTACCCCTCAAACTTCAGCGGAAGGAAAGAAAGTTCATCAAGTGTTGGTGGCTGAAGATGTATATTATCCTGGGGAAAGTGAAACTTCAGAATTCTATATGTCGGTCTTACTCAACCGTTCTACTGGACGCAATATGATCATGTACTCCACGGAGGGTGGTATGGACATTGAGACTGTAGCAGAGGAGACACCGCATTTGATTTTCACGGAAGAGATTGACCCTAAGGTTGGTTTAACCGGATTCCAAGCGCGCAAGATTGCCTTTAATCTAGGACTAAGTGGTGCTGCTTTTAAAGACATGACTAAATTCGTAACGGCGCTCTACCGCGCGTACGAGGGCGCAGATGCTTCTTTATTTGAGATCAATCCAGTATTAAAGACATCGGATGATAAAATCTTGGCTGTAGATGCCAAAGTAACTATCGATGATAACGCATTATATCGTCATAAGGACATCACCGAAATGCGCGACACACGTGAAGAAGAAGCTATAGAAGTGGAGGCAGGCGAAGCGGGTCTCAACTTTGTAAAGCTTGACGGTAATGTTGGTTGTATGGTAAATGGTGCAGGTCTAGCTATGGCTACCATGGACATTATAAAAATGGCAGGTGGTAATCCTGCTAACTTCCTTGACGTAGGCGGTACAGCAGATGCGGCCCGTGTAGAGCAAGCATTCCGTATTATTCTTCGCGATGAGAATGTAAAAGCAATATTGGTCAACATCTTTGGTGGTATCGTTCGTTGTGATCGTGTCGCTCAAGGTGTTGTAGATGCCTATAAAAACATGGGTAATATCAATGTTCCTATCATTGTTCGTCTCCAAGGGACCAATGCCGTAGAAGCAAAGAGATTAATAGACGAGAGTGGACTGGAGGTCCACAGTGCAATCGCTTTGCAAGAAGCTGCGGACTTAGTGCAAGAGTTGGTCTAATCCTCAAAGATTCCTTTTAAATTAGCCCCGAGTGAAACGCTCGGGGTTTTTTTATGTCTACAGATATACTTTTAGAGTGGAGCGCGACGCTTCTAGGATTACTATTCCTATATGGTTTAATCGAACGAAAAGTTTGGGCGTGGCCATTTGGAACCCTATCCTCCGCACTTTCTGTGGCGTTATTTTTTAGATCTGGCTTGTACGCGGAAAGTGGACTTTATTTTGTGTACGTGTTGATGGGGTTTTATGGTTGGCACCAATGGTATGCAAGATCCTCCAGCGAACGCGTTGCGTTAGTTTCGCTTCCTCGCAAATTTCAATACCTAGCTTTGCTTGGGATTCCTACAGCGCTTGGACTGGGCTATGCTCTGAACACGCTGCCTGGCGTGTCTTTCGCTTATTTTGATGCGTTCACTACCGTTTTTGGATTGTGGGCAACTTGGCAAGAGGCCAAAAGAATTCGCACTGCCTTTCATTACTGGATACCATTAAATATTGCTTCAGTTATTTTATATGGCGCAAAAGGACTTTGGGTCTATGCAGGACTCATGGTAATTTATTCTGTAATGAGTGTGGTAGGATTTATACGATGGCGCGAATAA
>JAKMEB010000055.1 GCA_022426185.1 Schleiferiaceae bacterium | reverse complement strand
CCGCCAATGGCAATTTACATGCGGTTAAGAATGATTTTCAAAAATCGGAAGAGCATTCAGCGGTTTCGATAGACACGAAAAAAAGAAAACAAACCATTATTGGCTTTGGTGGTGCGTTTACCGAATCCACAGCCCATAATATCAACTTACTGAGCCCTGAAAACAGAACAGAAATCATCGATGCCTATTTTGGTGAGGAAGGGGCAGCTTATTCATTGACCCGTACGCACATGAATTCATGTGATTTTTCGGTCGCAAATTATTCCTATTCACCTGTCGATGGAGATACAGCGTTGGAGCACTTCTCCATCGAACCTGATCGCGCAGATATCCTTCCTATGATTAAAGATGCACAGGCGGTTTCAAAAGAAGGATTTAAAATATTCGGTTCCCCGTGGTCAGCAGCACCGTGGATGAAGGATAACAACAGCTACGTTGGAGGAAAACTCAAAAAAGAGTATTACCCAACTTGGGCCTTATTTTTTAGTAAATACGTAGATGCCTATCGTGCCGAAGGTATTGATATATGGGGTTTTACTGTGGAGAATGAGCCGCACGGCAACGGTAATAATTGGGAAAGTATGCACTATTCGCCTGAGGAAATGACCGATTTTGTTGTGAATCATCTAGGTCCCCAGTTAGAAGCGGACGGCAAAGGTGATCTCATTATAATGGGATACGACCAGAACCGTCAGGGTGTTCCGGAATGGGCAGATGTTATGTACCGCGACGATACAACAAAACGCTATTACGATGGGATGGCTGTGCATTGGTACGAAAGCACTTATGATTATTTTCCAGCTATGCTGGATTATGCCCGAAATGCAGCACCTGAGAAGATTTTACTTCAAACAGAGGCCTGCATCGATAATCAAGTTCCGGTTTGGCGCGATGATGCTTGGTATTGGAAAAAAGAAGCGACCGATTGGGGCTACTACTGGCGAGAGGAAGAAAACCGCCACCTGCATCCAAAGTATGCACCAGTGAACCGCTATGCTCGCGATATCATAGGGTGTTTAAACCACTGGGTTCAAGGTTGGGTAGATTGGAATATGGTATTGGATACCCAAGGTGGTCCTAACTGGGCTAAAAACTGGTGCATAGCACCAATCATCGTAGATCCAGCGAAAGATGAGATCTACTATACACCGCTGTATTATGTGATGAAGCATTTCAGCAAGCACATACGCCCAGGAGCTGAGGTACTCGAAGTAAGCCATACGGATGCTGCACTCATGGTAACGGCGGCTGAAAATGAAAATGGCTCCATCGTCGTAGTGGTCTTTAACGAGGATGAGCAGCCGCGGAGTTTTGATTTGAATATCGATGGAACAGAGCGATTGATTGCGATTGATGCACAAGCCCTTCAAACCATAGTAATAGAACCTAAACACTAGTCTTATGAGTGAAGTAGCAACATCAAAAGTTCCTATGGGCCAAAAGATTGCTTTTGGAGTTGGAATGTTAGCGAATCAGATGTTCCCAGCGGCCATGAGTATTTTCATGGTAGTACTAGTCCAAGATTTAGGTTTTCCTGGATGGATGTGGGGGGTGATTTTCTTCGCGCCACGCGCCTTTGATGCCATCTTAGACCCCATCATGGGTTTCATTTCAGATAATACACGTTCACGCTGGGGACGCCGCAGAAAATACGTGTTTTTAGGTGCTTTGTTAATGGGGGTTTCCTTCATTCTGTTATGGCAGGTCTACCGTGAAAACACGCTTTCTTACAACTTCACCTACTTCATGCTCTGGTCGTTTGTGTTCTATTTAGGCCTCACCATTTTCGGTGTGCCGTACGTCAGTATGGGCTACGAGATGAGTAATGATTTTCATGAGCGTACTACGGTTATGGCAATTTCGCAATGGATTGGTCAATGGGCATGGGTCATTGCACCATGGTTTTGGGTCATTATGTACGATCCCGACTGGTTTCCATCAGGAGATGTTGCTACACGAACCTTAGCGGTATGGGTAGGGATTGTATTTACCATCTGTGCTATGGTACCTGCTATTTTTATTAAAGGAGAATCCACTTTAGATCGGACCGATTATGAGTCCCTTAGCATTGGAAACATCATTCGCAGCTTAGGAAGCATTCGCAGGAGTTTCGTTGAGGCATTTGCATTGCCTTCATTCCGTAAATTGTGTATCACGACATTCTTGATCTTTAACGGTTTCAACACCATCGCGAGCTTCACCTTTTTCATCATTAAAAGTCATTTGTTCAATGACGATGCGGGAGCTGTTGGCGTGTGGCCGACCTTATTCGGCAGCGTAGGGGCACTGGTCACTACTTTTTTAGTGATTCCAATTGTTGCCCGTATGTCAAAACAATTGGGTAAAAAACGTGCTTTTATCATTTCTCAAAGCATTTCCATCGTTGGTTATATCATGCTCTGGTTCTTAATGGTTCCAGGAAAACCGTATCTGTTTTTGTTCGCACTGCCGTTCCATTCCTTTGGTATTGGCGGATTGTTTACCATCATGATGTCGATGACATCAGATGTTCTAGACATCGACGAGCTTGAAACTGGAAAACGACGTGAAGGGGTTTTTGGAGCAATCTATTGGTGGATGGTGAAACTTGGTTTTGCATTTGCCGGCGCCTTAAGTGGATTGATTTTAACCCTTGTGAATTATCAAAGTGGCGCAGTAAGTCAGCCAGAGGGCGCTGTAGACCAATTAAGAATAGTCTTCTCTGGGTTGCCTATTCTCTGTACACTCATTGCTATTGGCGTGATGTGGAATTATAGTTTAGATGAAACGTCTGCGCGCGAAGTCCGGGCGAAATTGGACCAACGTAATCAAACCATTAGCTAAATCTTAAGTATAGAATCATGTCGTTTCGCAAGGAAAAATTCATGTCATTGGCTGGTATTACTGCTGTTGAACATCCATTGGAAGAGCTGAAAAGCATTAGTCGTAGTTTACTAAATACAGGAATCCACGGTATTTGCTTTAGCGCCTATGATGAAGGACAGCAGCCCGGCGATCAACTTACAGAAGCGCAGGTGCGCAGAAAACTTAGCATCCTTAAACCCCATGTTTCATGGGTGCGTACGTTTTCTTGTACGGAAGGCAATGAATTTATTGCGCGCATTGCGCATGAGATGGGGATACAAACCCTGGTAGGTGCTTGGTTGGGCGACGATTTAGAAAAGAACGAAGCAGAAATTGCAGGATTGATTGCATTATGTAACGAAGGAGTCGTGGATGTCGCTGCGGTTGGTAACGAAGTTTTATACCGTGAAGATCTCGAAGCTGCTGCTCTAGTGCAGTACATTGAGCGTGTCAAAGCTGAGATAACAGCAGTGCCTGTGGGTTATGTAGACGCCTATTACGAGTTTACAGATCACCCCGAAGTAGCGGATGCGTGCGATATTATCCTGGCCAATTGTTATCCGTACTGGGAAGGCTGCTCGTTAGAGTATTCCCTTATGTATATGAAACAAATGTATCTGGAGGCAAAAGTTGCGGGCAAAGGAAAGCCCGTTTTGATTACTGAGACGGGGTGGCCCAGCAGTGGTCAGAGTATTGGAGGCGCCAATGCTTCTTTTGAAAACAGCTTAAAGTATTTTATCAGCGCTCAGCGTTGGTCGGCCAGTGAAGCTATTCCTATGTTCTATTTCTCTTCATTTGATGAAAGTTGGAAGATTGAAAAAGAAGGCGATGTAGGTGCCTCTTGGGGACTTTGGGACAAAGATGAGCAACTGAAGTTTTAAGAAGACCAATTGTACTCGTAACTGCGCGATTTAGTTGCATCTTTGCCGCATGGAACACAAAAGCGGTTTTGTCAATATCATAGGGAACCCTAACGTAGGGAAGAGCACCCTTATGAATGCTATGGTCGGTGAACGCTTGAGCATCATCACCCCCAAGGCTCAAACGACGCGTCACCGCATCTTTGGAATCCTGAACGAACCTGAATATCAAATTGTCTTTTCAGATACGCCAGGGGTTATTCAACCCGCGTACAAGATGCAAGAGCACATGATGAAATTTGTTTCTGATGCTTTTGAAGATGCAGATGTATTCTTGTATCTCGTAGAACCAGGAGATCGTGCCTTGAAGGATGAGGGTTTCTTTCAAAAATTAGCTACTACTTTACTTCCTGTACTATTGATCGTAAACAAGATTGATACCACCACTCAGGAAGCTTTAGAGGAGGAAGTAGGTTACTGGCAGAGCAGTTTGCCTAATGCAGAGATTATTCCCATTAGTGCGCTTGAGCAAGCAAATACAGATTACTTATTGAGCCGACTTAAAGAATTGGTTCCTATAAGTCCCCCATATTTCGATAAGGATGCGCTCACGGATAAAACGGAACGCTTTTTTGTTAGTGAGATTATTAGAGAACAAATCCTTCTGAATTACAAGAAAGAGATCCCTTACAGTGTTGAGGTAGATGTTGAGGAGTTCAAGGAAGATGAGGATATTATACGCATGCGATGCATCATCTATGTTGCCCGCGATTCTCAAAAGGGCATTATAATTGGCCACAAGGGAAGTCGACTAAAGGCAGTAGGAATAGGTGCACGTAAGCAGTTGGAAGCATTTTTCGCAAAGAAGGTGCACGTAGAGACCTTTGTAAAGGTGAAGAAGAATTGGCGCGACAATGATTTACAGTTGAAGCGTTTTGGATATAAGCAGTAATTATGAGTAACATCGTTGCCATTGTGGGACGCCCAAATGTTGGGAAAAGCACACTATTTAACCGTCTAATCCAGCGCCGTGATGCTATCGTTGATAGTGTTGCCGGTGTCACACGTGACCGCCACTACGGCAAGAGTGATTGGAATGGAAAGGAATTTTCTGTCATTGATACTGGCGGTTATATCGAAGGCTCGGAAGATGTTTTCGAAGCGGAAATTCGCCGTCAGGTGGAATTGGCGCTTGAAGAAGCAACAGTCGTATTATTTGTGTTAGATCTACAAGCGGGTTTGACAGAATTTGATAAAATCATTTCTGAATTGCTTCGGAAAACTGAAAAGCCAGTGGTGTTCTGTGTAAATAAAGTGGATAACAGCATGCTAGAATTAGATGCTACAGAATTCTACGGTTTAGGCATAGAAAAGTACCACACGATCAGTGCAGTTAACGGGTCTGGAACAGGTGACTTGTTAGATGAATTGGTCTCTTACATGGATGAAAATCCAGTGGATGATTTCGACGACTTACCCAAAATGGCCATCGTCGGACGTCCAAATGCAGGTAAGTCATCCATAGTGAATGCGTTGTTCGATGAGGAGCGCAACATTGTTACGGAAGTTGCAGGTACGACCAGAGATACAGTAAATACCCGCTTTAATAAGTTTGGTTTTGATTTCATGTTGCTAGACACGGCAGGTCTCCGTAAGAAGGGCAAGGTGCATGAAAATTTAGAGTTCTATTCTAACATGCGTTCCATTCGCGCCATCGAACATGCAGATGTATGTATGATGATTGTAGATGCAACCCGCGGATTTGAAGCGCAAGATCTCTCTATCGTTTCCTTAGTAGAAAAGAATAAAAAGGGTTTAGTTGTTGTTGTGAATAAGTGGGATTTGGTAGAAAAATCGACCAATACTATTCGCGATGCAGAAGCTCACATCCGCAAGAAATTAGAACCATTCACTGATTTCCCTATCATCTTTACAAGTGCCCTTACAAAGCAACGTGTATTGAAAGCCTTTGAGGAAGGGGTAAAAGTATATGATCGTAGAAAGCAAAAGATATCCACCAGCAAGCTGAATGACACCATGCTGGAGATCATTAAAGGATTTCCGCCACCGGCCGTTAAGGGGAAATATGTCAAAATTAAATTCTGTACGCAGTTGCCAACAAGGACGCCTCAGTTTGCCTTTTTTGCCAACCTACCGCAATATGTAAAAGAGCCCTACAAGCGTTTCTTAGAAAATAAGATGCGAAAGGAGTTTGACTTCCACGGTGCCCCAATCGAAATATTTTTCCGTCAGAAATAATTACAGCTGATACGCAATGACTGCATTGCCTTGCGCAATCACTATAACGGGTGGGCCGGTAGTAGTCAAGCGTCCAGCTTTTGCGCTCGTTCCGTCGAATTGAGTAATGTTTGAAACAGGATCGTTGAGCAGGGTAACGTGAATGGTATTGTCGTCGCTCCTAATAATGCCCGTCCCGCCAGGATAGGATTCTACGGATACGATGTTTCTGTTATCCATGGATAGGTTGGATCTGTTATTTTCACTTTGAACCGTAACGGTTTCATTAGACCAGTAAATTCTTCCATAGTTCTGTTGTTCCAGACCTATTACATCTTCTAGATCGTGCTCTAAAACCTCGATCGTTCCATCCCACCGTTGTTCCTGAAGCGCTCCTGCATCGCCGACACGTATAATGCTAGGCATACTGCCCAAAGAAAGCGTCCATGGATTTGCAGTTGCTGGGAGTGCATTGGTATTAATTCTGCGTTCACCGCGTCTATTCAAAATAAACGCCTGTTCTAGAGTAGAGGTGATGATGTAATCTTTTCCGCCACGTTGGTATAAAAATGGACGTTGCGTGAGGACTCCATTGGATGCATCCGTTTTCCAGCCTTCAACCATTTTTCCATCACTAGTAAAGTTGTACAGTTGATCACCACAAGGAATGAGGAACCTGTAGTTTCTGTTTTTATCGTAATCCAGTACTGACAGTCCTAACGAGGTAGTCGACGGAAGTGAGATTGGATAGTTTTCGACAGTTCTACCCAATAGATCGATACAATGGAGTTGGTTGGAAGTAGTAAAGACCAATTGGTATTTGGCATTTTTGAATAAATCAACTTGCTGGATAGGACCCACAACAGGCTGGTCCAATTTCTTAGACCATTGCACTTCGCCGGCTTCATTCAACCAGTAAAGTGTGTTAGTCTCGTCTTGAACGACCACATTATTCACTCCAGATCTATGATTTTTAACAAGGAACGGACCTGCAACGACCGGTGCTTCCAAGGGAGTAGACCACAAGTACGAGCTACTAACGGCTTGCTCTTTTTGGTTTTGTATCGTCAGCGAGCCAAATGCAAGGGCATCTTTGACTTCTATAGATCCAGCCAATAAAGCATTGCCAAAAAGACCCGGCCATTGCTCATCTGGGCAAAATTTGGTTTTCGTGAACCCTTTTAAACGGGTAGCAAAAGTTAGATGGTCCGCTTTGTTTAATGCATCTGAAAGTGGATCAAAAGTTTCCAGGGCATCCCAAGTTTTACCTAAGCCTATTTCACTCATATAGACCTCAAGTATTTTTGCATTTGGGGCAATAGCCAAGACATCATCATTAACGGTCCATGACGGGGTTCCTAGGTCAGAAAAGAACCATCCGTATAACGCACTAAATAAAAATTTGTGTTGCTCTTTAAGTGTACCGCTTGTTCGACCATTAACCGTACCGGTAGTTGACGAAAGTTCTGCGAGCACTTCGCCGACTTCCGTTGAACCATCAATCTTGAGCGGTAGTAGGCATATGGTTGCATCGCCATAGCCAACTCGTATAAAGTCCCCTGCCATATTTACCGTACTGAAAAGGATAGGGTCTACATTCGCTTCGGAAGTAATTCGTTGCGCGGGTTTTAATCGCTGTTTATGAGCTCTGTACGTATTGAATGCGCGCAGCCATACATCCATTCTATCCGTTTTCATTCCAAGAGCATAAGTCGACGAGGAAGCGACATACTTACTAAGTTTCGCAGATCTAACATTTCCCGTGAAGCTATTTAGAAAGACTTGTGCGCTGTCAGGACAAAGCGACACTGAGGTCCCCATGAGTTTGTCTTTTCGCAACGCCAGATCAATCTCACTCCAGGCAGCAATGTGTGTCATCCAACTCCAATCTTGTTGGAAAAATTGTTGTCCTACCGCTTCTATCTCGCTATGCTGAATGAAGAGATTCATGACATCGGCTTTAGAAGCACTGTTCCACAGTGAAGTGAATTGTGCATCTTTTGCAAGACTGAATCCATTGGCACGCTGGTTCAGCAGATCTTGTAGAAGTGCCGATTTTTTACTGATGGTCCACGTGGCTCCCACTTTGAATCCATAGAGACTGTCAATGGAATAAATGGTTTCATTTTCAGTCATAGAACCGCCCTGTCCTAAGGTGTCCTTGAAGGTCCATATCCAATCATATTTATCTGCACCGGAGGTGACTAGAGCTCCTGTCCAAGGTCCCTTGCTGTATGTATTTAGCGCAGCGACATCAATGGCTTGCACATAGGGTAGGGCAATGGAATCAGAAAAGGCGGTAAATTGTTCAGTATCATTAATGCGGACAATGAGTGGTGCATCCACTGGTAACATGGCGGGAGCGGAGACAGGCGCGGCATTCTTACTACATTGTGTAAAGGTGACGGCTAAAAGAAATATTGCACTGAATTTGACCAATTTCATTTGTGGCGAATTTATACCTAAAGCTACGCTCTCGTACGTACTACTTCAGTGTGTAAATCGCACAGTTTTTCACAAATCGAAAAGGTTCAATTGACTGGGTAAGAGTTGAAAGCTTTTGCGGTGCTGTTCCGTAGCACCGTGTGTTTTTATTCCTTCGCGATGTGCTTTCGTTGGATAGCCCGCGTTGCGCTCCCAACCGTAATGTGGATGTGACAGTGCGAGCTCGCGCATGAGCTCGTCGCGGTAAGTTTTTGCAAGCACTGAAGCGGCTGCAATGTTCTGGTAGGTAGCGTCCCCTTTGACTTGGCAGTGGTGGGGGATGTTTTGATAGGGATGAAATCGGTTCCCATCGACCGCGATAAAGTGGGGTTGTGGGTCCAATTGCGCAATGCTTCTGTGCATCGCTTCAATACTGGCGTTCAAGATGTTCATCGCATCAATCTCTTCCGGACCTACATGTGCAACAGCCCAAGCAATGGCCTCCTTTTCGATAATAGGCCGTAATAGGCTGCGCTGTTTTTCTGTAAGTTGTTTGGAGTCGTTGAGGAGCTCGTTTTTAAAGTCGGGTGGTAAAATCACTGCGGCAGCTGTTACCGGACCGGCTAAACACCCGCGGCCTGCCTCATCCGTTCCGGCTTCAACAACAGTTCTGGGTGAATGCTGACGTTTCATTCGGGCAATGCTTCGATGAATGCTGCAGCACTCTGTTCCCAATCAAAGAATTGACCGCGCTGCAGTGCTCGCTCACGCCAGATCGAATTTTCTGTGGTGATTTGTTGTAATGCCGCGCTCCATTTTTCCACATCGTAGGTAGAAACGAGTAATCCCGCATTCCCCACTACTTCAGTTAATGCACTGTTTTTTGAAGCGATGACCGCAGTACCGCATTGCATAGCTTCAACTAATGGAATGCCAAAGCCTTCCATGGCACTGGGCATGCAATAGGCAGTTGCACCGCCGTAGAGTTTTTCTAATGCCGGTCCAGAAAGTCTGCCAAGCCAATCTATTCGGTCTGCATGTTTTAAGGAGTTGCGTACGGCTTCAAAGGCAGGTTCTTTAAAGTGTGCTGCACCGGCAATTTTCAGGCGGTGCACGGCAGTAGGATGCTCGCTGATCCAATGATCAAATGCGAGCAAAAGTGTGCGAAGATTTTTTCTTGGTGTAAGCGCTCCTACTGCACAGAAATAGGGCGCTTCGATATCTATTTGGCCCACTTCCATCTGCTGTTGTGGCGCATTATACGTTAGTGCAATTTTTTCAGGCGGTATGCCGTAGGTATTAGCAATGTCCTCAGCGCTCCATTGGCTGACGGTAAACAGTTGCTGGGCTTGATTGGCGCCTTTACGAATTTGTTTACGGTAATAGTTCGCGACTTTTTCAGGCACCCATTCTGGATGGTGTTCAAAGTTCAAATCGTGAATGGTGAGCCATTGGGTGATTTTGGTATTTGCAGGAAGTCCATCCGGCGACCAATACAAGTCGATGTTGAGTTTTTTCAGAGCGCGAGGCACGGCATAGTCATTCCATAAAGTCCAAAGCAAAGGGTGCCGGGCCTGTGGAGCGACCACATGAAAGTGAACATTTGGAAAGTTCAAAGAGAATTGGTCCGTAGCGACGCCGCGGTCAAGCAACAAATGGAAGTCATGCTGAGGAAAAGTGGGAATAATCTGCTCCAGCA
>JAKMEB010000051.1 GCA_022426185.1 Schleiferiaceae bacterium | reverse complement strand
GGAGGAAACGGAACACGCGTTTTCAAATTTAAGAATGAAGGTACCGAACCGTTGGTTCTTAATTCAGTTCGCGCTTCTTGCGGCTGTACCACACCAAAATGGACTAGAGAGCCAATAGCTCCAGGTGCAGAAGGTGAAATCACTGTAAAATACGACACCAATAGAATGGGTAATTTCCACAAAACGGTCACTGTTCAGTCCAATGCCAGTAACAAAACTGTGGTACTAACGATCAAAGGCCAGGTAATGAATCCTGAATCGAAGCCTTCTACCCCTACTAAGAAAGGCGGTAGCGTCATTGCAAATTAAGTTTATGGTGCGGCAAAATGCACCTTCAAAGTTTAAAGAAAGCCCCGTATTTTTGCGGGGCTTTTTGCATTTAAAATCTACACATTATGCCGACTGTATCTAGAAAAGGTGATGCGATGCCATCGAGCCCTATTCGCAAATTGGTTCCATTCGCTGAAACTGCTGAACGTGCCGGGAAGAAAGTATTCTACTTGAATATTGGTCAGCCGGACATCCATACACCTGAAGCAGCACAACAAGCTATTAAACAAGCGGACATTCCGGTCCTCGCATACAGTCACAGCGCTGGATTCGCTAGTCTTAGAACAGGTCTTTCCGCCTATTATCACGGGAAAAAACTTCCGGTCTCAAGTGAAGAAATCATTGTGACTACAGGCGGCTCTGAGGCCCTTCTGTTTACTTTCGGATCAGCAATGGATGAGGGTGATGAGGTGATTATTCCTGAGCCTTTTTACGCAAATTACAACGGGTTTGCAACGGCGAGTGGCGTGAATGTTGTTCCCGTAGAGGCCACTATAGAAAACGGTTTTGCCTTACCTCCCGTCAGCGCCTTCGAAGCAGCGATTACCCCAAAAACAAAGGGAATACTGATCTGTAATCCAGGGAACCCAACAGGGTACTTGTACAGTAGAGAAGAATTGGAACAACTTCGGGAAATTGTGCTAAAGCACGACCTCTTTCTCATTGCAGATGAGGTTTACCGTGAATTCACTTACGACGGTGCGCAGCACCACTCTGTCTTGGGCATGGAGGGATTAGAAGAACATGCCATAGTGGTAGACAGCTTTTCGAAACGATACAGTATGTGCGGCGCTCGAATTGGCTGTTTGGTCAGTAAAAACAAGTCCTTCATGGCAACTGCGATGAAATTTGCACAAGCGCGTCTCTCTCCTCCAACCTATGCTCAAATTGCTAGTGAAGCTGCATTAAGTACTCCACAGACCTATTTTGAAACCGTCAATGCAGAATACGTAGAACGCAGAAATGTGCTTGTTGATGGTTTAAACAGTATAGAAGGAGTTTTCTGTCCTAAGCCAAAAGGAGCTTTTTATGCCGTGGCTTCTTTCCCTGTAGAAAGCGCTGAACACTTTGCAGAATGGCTGCTTAGTGAATTTGATCATAACGGAAAGACATTGATGATGGCTCCTGCTGCTGGTTTCTATGCAAAACCCGAACTAGGCAGGCAACAAGCACGACTTGCATATGTCTTGAATGTTGATGATCTTAAGGAGTGTATCGAAATCGTACGTCACGCGTTACAGGTCTATCCTGGAACCCTAAAATAAGAGTCCTTTGATTGTACAAATCAATAAGAGCCTAAAGAAACTCAACACCTTCGGCATTGACCAAAAGGCCGAGCGCTTGATTTGGGCACACAGTGCTGAAGAAATCTTGAATTACGTGAATCATCACGGTGCGCCTTCCCTTGTGCTCGGAGGAGGGTCGAACATGCTTTTGACTCAAGACATCTCCGGTGACGTACTGAAAGTAGATATCCACGGAAGAAAAGTAGTTTTCGAGAATGACGATGAGGTGCACATTAGATTTGGTGCCGGAGAAAACTGGCATGAGATTGTATTATGGACTTTAGCTCAAGGGCTTGGAGGATTGGAAAACCTGAGTCTCATACCCGGAAATTGTGGTACTGCACCAGTACAGAATATCGGTGCATATGGTGTGGAACTTAAAGACTGCTTCATTTCCTGTGAGGGAGTTCATATTGAAGATAAATGTTTCTTTGAATTGGATCTAGACGGCTGTGAATTTGGCTATCGAGACAGTATTTTCAAGAACACCTGGAAAAACAAAGCCATCATTACGAGGATCACTTTGCGTTTATCTAAAAGGAATCATAAGCTTCGTCTCGACTACGGTGCAATTAAAGAGGAATTGGCCAATAAAGATATTTCCGAACATACACCAAAAGCCATAAGCAATGCAGTAGTCGCAATCCGTAAACGGAAATTACCCGATCCTGCGGAAATAGGTAACAGCGGATCCTTTTTTAAAAACCCTATTGTGCCTGAAGAACTGGCAAATACACTGCAAGAAACTTATACAGACATGCCCACCTACACCGTTGAGGGAGGCATTAAGATTGCAGCGGGCTGGCTCATTGAAAAAGCGGGCTGGAAAGGGTTTAAAGATGGAGATGTCGGTGTGCACAAAAATCAGGCATTGGTACTGGTTAATTACAGCGATGCTACTGGGGCTGAAGTGCTGAATTTGGCACACGAAATAATCAATGACGTTCACAAGAAATACGGCATCCTACTGCAAGCAGAAGTGAATTTAATATGAGTAAGTCCGTCGCATTTCACACCCTAGGTTGCAAGTTAAATTTTGCGGAGACTTCTACCATCGCAAAGGATTTTGACGCTGCCGGTTTCGACACTGTACCTTATTCCGAAAAGGCAGATGTTTATGTCATAAACACTTGCAGCGTCACTGAAAATGCGGATCGCGAGTGTCGAAATATAGTAGGTAGAGCACTGAAAGTCAATCCCGATGGATTTATAGTGATTGTTGGTTGTTATGCCCAATTAAAACCCAAGCAAATCATGGAAATGCCCGGTGTAGACCTTGTTTTAGGTGCGACCGAAAAATTCAATGTGACCCAATTTCTTGGAGCCCTTGAGAAGCAACAAGGTCCAGCAGAAATTCACAGTTGTGAAATAAGTGAAGCCAATTCTTTCGTGAGCTCTTATAGTGCAGGAGAGCGAACCCGTGCTTTTTTGAAAGTTCAAGACGGCTGCGATTATAAATGTACCTACTGCACCATTCCGCTTGCTCGAGGAATTTCACGCTCCGACACTTTAGAGAATGTAGTCAAAAACGCCCAAGATATTGCCGCTAAAGGCATACCCGAAATTGTATTGACCGGCGTAAACGTTGGGGATTATGGTAAAGGTGAGTTTGGTAATAAACGACATGAAAACACCTTTTTAGAATTGGTACAAGCTCTTGATAAGGATGTACCAGTGGAACGAATGCGTATTTCTTCCATTGAACCTAATCTTCTACGTGATGAAATCATTGCCTTTACGGGGGCAAGTAAAAAGTTTGTTCCACATTTTCACATCCCATTGCAGAGCGGTTCGGATGAAATTCTCAAAAAGATGAAACGGCGTTACATGACTGCACTGTATCGTCAGCGGGTAGCTGCTATTCGTGAAGCGCATCCAGATGCTGGTATAGGGGTCGATGTTATCGTAGGTTTTCCTGGAGAAACTGAGGAACATTTTCTGAAAACCTATGACTTCATTAACAGCTTAGACATTAGTTATTTACACGTTTTTACTTACAGTGAGCGCAATAACACAATTGCCGCAGAACTGAACGGTACAGTACCTATTCCGGAACGGAAACGCAGAAATAAAATGCTCCGAATCTTGAGTGAAAAGAAAACTAGAAACTTTTACGAAAGTCAGTTAGGAAAGTCACGTCCCATTCTATTCGAAGGAGAAAATAGGAAAGGCTATATGTACGGATACACAGATAATTATGTTAGAGTAAAGGCTTTTTGGAATCCAGAATGGGCCAACAAAATCAAAACTTTCTCATTATCAACCATTAGCAACGATGGAATTGTTACCTTAGACCTACCTAAGAACGCCATTAATGCCACAGATTTTCATCGAATATAAGCCCCTCGTGGGTGAAGATGCCTTCATAAAGCATTGGCAGCAATGCCGAGCCTTGCACATGAAAGACGCATTAGTATTGAATACCGAATTGTATAAAATAAGAGAAGGAATGTTCCTTGGTATGATTGATTTCAACCCGGACCACAGAGAAGAAGTGCTCACTCTTTACACAGACCATCATAAAGTACAGAGTGGAATGCAAACCATTTGCAAGAGCATCCACTTTAAATACGCCGCCCTTCGAAAATAGCGAATGAACCTCTCCCCTCTTGCCCGCGCCGTCGAATCCATCGCAAAGGAAGCAGGTGCCTTCCTGAAAAGTCAGCAAACTACGTTCTCGCAAGAACGTGTAAGTCTAAAAAGCCTTAATGCTTTAGTCAGTGATGTTGACGAAAATACAGAACGACTACTGGTTGATCGACTCTCTGAACTTCTGCCCGAAGCTGGTTTTTTAACAGAAGAAGGAACCACGATACAAGCAGCGGAAAAGGAATGGGTTTGGATCATTGACCCGCTCGATGGCACTACAAACTTTGTACATGGACTGCCCATTTACAGTGTATCGATAGCCTTGAAACACAAAGATTCGTTAGTTATAGGTGTAGTCTACGAAGTGGGTATGGACGAATGCTTCTCTGCCTATGCTGGAGGCGGTGCTCGATTAAACGGTCAACCCATCCAAGTGACCACAACAAGTACCCTCGATAATAGTCTGTTGGCGACTGGATTTCCTTATTACGACTTTGAGCACATCGAGGGTTTTCAGCATACGCTTGCAACTTTTTATAAATCGACCCGGGGCTTACGTCGTATAGGTACAGCAGCTGTTGATCTGGCTTATACTGCTTGTGGTCGCTTCGACGGATACTTTGAATATGGCTTAAGCCCATGGGATGTAGCGGCTGGAATAGTGCTGGTGCGGGAAGCAGGAGGATTAGTTTCCGATTTTAGTGGTGGTCCTGAGGCCATAGCATCAAAAAGTATTGTCGCAACGAACAAAAGACTCTACCCAAGCGTTTTCAATGTAGTTCGTAAAAACATGGGCAATGCGTGAAGCTAGAGTATGGGTATTACCTGGAGTAGGTGCCGATTCAAGGATTTTTCGAAATCTTGAATTCCCGTGGTCCGCGACTTACTTAGAATGGATTTTACCTGAAGCTAGGGAGTCGTTGTCTTCTTATGCTGATCGCTTAATGGCCCCTCACGATATTCAATCACACGATTTACTTTTTGGATATAATTTTGGTGGAATCATCGCCCAAGACTGGGCCAGTCGTCATCGGGTACAACGTGTCGTCTTATTAAACTCACTGCACCATAATACCCCGCTGCGTCCACTTTTTACCCGTATTGCCGCGACAAGGGTATTGGATTGGGCACCAGAAGGTAGCATTAGGAGGATTGTTTTTTTCATGGCTCGACTCAACAGTCGTCCTACGACCCACTTCGAAGGCATTATTGAAATGATGGAACAATTCCCTTGTGACTATTACCGCTGGGTTCTTAAGGCGGTCGTAAACTGGAGTCGTCCAGTACCGCTGTGTCCTGTAGATAGTGTGAAGAGTGATTCCGATGTTGTTTTCCCTAAAGTTCATGACTTAGATCGCTGTTGGACGCTTAATCGCGCTACTCATTTGAGTTTCCTAACCCACGCAAAAGAAATTTCGACTCTTTTGAAAGAAAAGGTCGACCCGATGCTTTCGTAAGCTTATCCTGCTATTTTTGGGGTATGCAAATCATTGAGACACCATTAGCAGGGTTACTGCTTATCGAACCGCGCGTCTTTGGGGACGATCGTGGCTATTTCTTTGAAAGTTATAATCGTGATGTATTGGCTAATCAAGGCATTACAGGCGATTTTGTACAAGACAATGAGAGTTTATCTGACCGCGGAGTTGTGCGTGGACTTCATTTCCAGGTACCACCTAAAGACCAAGGTAAACTGGTTCGCGTGCAGCGCGGAAAGGTCTGGGATGTTGCTGTTGATATTCGCAGAGGCTCTCCTACCTATGGCAAGCACTACGGTGCCGAACTGAGCGGCGAAAACAAACGCATGCTGTGGATTCCCCCGGGGTTCGCCCACGGCTTTGCGACACTTGAAGATGGAACTGTATTCTTATATAAATGCACAGATTCGTACAGCCCTGAGCACGAAGGAAGCATTTTATGGGATGATGCAACACTAGCTATTGACTGGAAAATTGACCGTCCTATTTTGAGCGCGAAAGATCAGGTAGGTCCGGCATTTACCGACCTTAATTCTCCTTTTTCTTATGAATAATAAATCAGTCCTAATTGGAGCTGTGGCAATTGCTTTGGCCTACGTAGGCTTGCGAAGTGCGCAATCTAATGAAGCGCCTCATCCTGTAGAAGTACGCCCGAGCACTGTAAAACCATTTGAGATTCCGCAAGAATTAGACTTTGCTGGAGAAGGACTGCCCTTGACCGTAGTGGATGTCAGAGAAAAATTAGACCGTGAAATTCTCGTAAACAGCTATTGGCAGAGTAACAATATTTTAATGCTGAAACGAAGTACAAAATACTTCCCCATCATCGAACCGATACTCGCAAAAAATGGTATTCCCAATGATTTTAAATATTTAGCCCTCATCGAAAGTGGACTGCAAAATGTGGTCAGCCCCGCCGGTGCAGCTGGCTACTGGCAGATCATGAAAAGTACCGGTCGCGAAAATGGCTTAGAGATTAATAGCGAGGTAGATGAACGCTACCATATTGAAAAATCTACCCAAGTGGCGTGTGATTATCTAAACGAAGCCCATAATCGTTTTGGGAATTGGACTTTAGCTGCAGCTTCCTACAACATGGGAATGGCAGGAACTGCTCGTCGATTAAACGAACAAGGGGTTACCAGCTATTATGACTTGCTACTAAATACTGAAACGGCCCGTTATGTTTATCGCATTGCTGCGGTAAAGCAAATACATGCGCATCTTTCGGAATACGGCTATGTCTATCATCAGGACCAGGGCTATTTCTTTCCTGAGATGGATACCATCATTGTTGATACAGAAATCACAAACTGGATCAACTGGGCTCAAACGCAAGGAATTACCTACCAAACTTTGAGAACCTACAATCCATGGATTCAAAGTCAGCATTTATCGAATTCTTCAAACAAAGCATACCCTATTTGGGTTCCTTCTAAATGAACGAAAACATAGAAGTCTTTGGCGCAAGAGCGCATAATCTGCGCAACATAGACGTAGTCGTACCTAGAAATAAATTGGTTGTCATTACTGGTCTAAGTGGGTCAGGTAAGAGCTCATTAGCTTTCAATACCATTTATGCCGAAGGTCAGCGACGCTATATGGAGACTTTTAGTGCATACGCCCGTCAATTCTTAGGGAATATGGAGCGTCCAGAGGTAGATAAAATCGAAGGGCTCTCACCGGTAATTTCTATAGAGCAAAAGACAACCTCGCGTAACCCTCGTTCTACGGTTGGAACCGTAACCGAATTGAGTGATTTCTTGCGTTTATTATTTGCCCGTGCATCCACAGCCTACAGCTACAATACTGGAGCACAGATGATTTCTTATTCTGATGCACAGATTGTAGAATTGATCGCCGAACGATATGTAGGAAGAAAGATTGCTGTATTGGCCCCGGTAGTGCGTGCACGAAAGGGACATTACAGGGAATTGTTTGAGCAGATTACACGCATGGGTTTTATAAGAGCTCGTGTAGACGGTAAAGTAGTTGAGGTGAGTAGCGGATATCGATTGGATCGATACAAGACCCATGACATCGAGATTGTCATAGACCGTATTATTGTGGCGGCAACTGCCGAGGCTCGAATCGCCCAAAGTGTTGAAACTGCCATGAGTCATGGGAATGGAACCATAGCAGTATTGGATATAGAACGTGATGAATTGGCCTATTTCTCAAGACATTTGATGTGCCCAACGAGCGGGATTGCATACCAAGAACCTGAGCCAAATACCTTTTCTTTCAACAGCCCTAAGGGTGCTTGTCCTAGGTGCGATGGCTTGGGAACTACGAAACAGGTAAACCAAAGAAAGTTATTTCCGGACCCAAAGCAAACCATCAGAAAAGGCGGTATTGCTCCAGTAGGCGAATACAAGAAAAATTGGATGTTCAATCAGCTTGAAATCATTGGGCTGAAGCACAACTTCACTATGGATACGGCAGTGGAGGCCATTCCACCTGCTGCTTTAGATATAATTCTCCACGGTAGTAGCGAAGTCATTACAATTGAGCATAAGGCCATTGGAGTTACGAAGGAATACAAATTAAATTTTGAAGGCATCATCAATTTCATTGAATCCCAGGGGAAAGACGCAAAAAGCAGAAGCATACAGCGTTGGGCAGATGAATATATGGAAAATGTGACCTGTACGAAATGTCATGGAGCGCGTTTAAAAAAGGAAAGTCTCCACTTTAAGATTGCTGATCAAAGTATTTCAGAAATCAGTACACAGAGCTTAATTCACTTTGGTGAGTGGATCGATTCTTTAGAGCACAATTTGAACGCGAAAGAGTGGAAAATTGCCGAAGAGATTGTGAAAGAACTGCGAGCGAGATGTTCGTTTTTACTGAATGTAGGATTAGGTTATTTGAACCTAAATCGTAGTGCACGAAGTTTGAGCGGTGGTGAAGCGCAGCGAATACGATTGGCAACACAAATAGGATCTCAACTAGTCAATGTTCTATACATCCTAGATGAACCATCTATTGGTTTACATCAACGAGATAATGCAAGACTTATCAATTCCTTGGAGCAATTAAGGGATATTGGCAACAGTGTTTTAGTCGTGGAGCATGACAAAGAAATGATAGAAACTGCGGACCACATTCTAGATATTGGTCCCCGTGCAGGAGTCCACGGCGGTGCAATTGTAGCCCAGGGAAAATTACCTGATATTCTCGCTAGCAATAGTATCACCGCACAGTACCTGAATGGACAACGTAGTATTGAGGTGCCAAAGAAACGCCGCAAACCTAAAGGCTGGATGGGTTTATATGGAGCAACGGGAAATAATCTTCAAAATGTTGATTTAAGAATACCACTGGGTATTTTAACATGTGTGACTGGTGTAAGTGGTAGTGGGAAATCTACTTTAATTAACGGTACGCTCTACCCCATTTTAAACCATATGATTTTCCGGGCCGTTGGCAAACCTCAGCCCTACAAGTCCATCGAAGGATTTGAGAAGATAGATAAGGTTATAGATATTGACCAAAGTCCCATTGGTCGCACACCGCGTTCAAATCCTGCCACATACACTGGGGTATGGTCAGAAATACGTCAGCTTTTCGCGGGATTACCAGAGAGTAAGGTTCGTGGATACAAACCTGGACGATTCTCTTTCAATGTAAAAGGCGGCCGATGTGAAACTTGTCAAGGTGGAGGTTTACGAGTTATTGAAATGAACTTCTTACCCGATGTTTATGTGCATTGTGAAACGTGCCAGGGAAAGCGATTTAATCGCGAAACATTGGAGATTCGCTACAAGGGAAAAAGTATTTCGGATGTTCTTGACCTGAGTATCGAAGATGCTTTGCCGTTCTTCGAGCACGTACCTAAAATCAACCAAAAATTACGAACCCTTCAAGATGTAGGTTTAGGCTATATACGACTGGGACAGCCGTCTACAACATTGAGTGGCGGCGAAGCGCAGCGTGTAAAACTGGCCACAGAGCTCAGCAAAAAAGATACTGGTAATACCATGTATATTTTGGATGAGCCTACTACCGGGTTACATTTTGAAGACGTTAAAGTGCTGTTGGAAGTAATTCAAAGATTGGTCGATCACGGAAATACAGTCCTTATCATTGAGCACAATATGGATGTTATTAAGCAAGCAGATCATATAGTAGATTTAGGTCCCGAAGGGGGATCTGGTGGCGGTTTCATTGTTGCGGAAGGAAAACCTGAAGAGATTGTTAAAGTCGAAGCGAGTATTACGGGACAATTTTTAGCTAGCGAATTAAAATAATTCATCAGCGCTTTTGTGTATCTTATAGGGAACTAATAGGAAACCTATGAAGATTCATTCAAGAAAAACCTGGACCGAAATAAAATCAGAAGACAGTTGGGCATTATTTAAAATCATGTCAGAATTCGTGCACGGCTATGAAAGTCTAAGTCGAATCGGCCCCTGTATTAGCATTTTTGGTTCAGCCCGGGACACTACCGAACAGCATTATTTAGATGCAGCTACGGAAATTGCACGCCAGTTTACGAGCAAAGGATTTGGCATCATTACAGGCGGTGGACCAGGAATTATGGAAGCAGCAAACAAAGGAGCACAATTGGGCAAAGGGCCCAGTGTAGGTCTAAATATCGATTTACCCTTTGAGCAGAACAGCAACCCGTTTATTGATCACGATAAGAATTTAGATTTTGACTATTTCTTTGCCAGGAAGGTGATGTTTGTCAAATACAGCCAAGCGTTTGTGGTTATGCCCGGTGGATTCGGAACCCTTGACGAGCTCTTTGAAGCAATCACTTTGGTACAGACAAAGAAAATTGACCAATTCCCTATTATTCTCTTTGGCAGCGATTTTTGGGAAGGTTTAAAGCAATGGATCGAAAATACACTCAAGGCCACAGGAAAGATCAGTCCAAACGACACAGACCTCATTCACATCGCTAATAGCGAGAACGAAGTGGTCGAAATCATTGAAGATTTTTATAAGACTAAAGGGTTTACAACGAACTTTTAAGACGGGTCTTTTTATGGTAAAAGCATCACCGGGAATGTTTTCGCGTGCATTCCCCATTGAACGCGGATGTAATAGGTACCGTGCGCATACTTCTCTTTTAACGCCACTCTTTCGTTAAAAAGAACTCCCATCTCTAGCAATCTACCTTTACTATCTATGAGTTGGTAGGTTCCATTTTCGACCCCACTCAATTGGAAGGTTCCATGGTTTGGATTGGGCTGAAGGATTACTGCGGCATGAGCAGCATCTTGAACACTGACGTTGTTTACGTTAAGTAACGCAATTTTCAGAGTATCAAAAATTCCTGCCTGCCACTTATAGGAAGCTTTATGCGGCACATACCCTGCAAGTTTGACGCTTATAGAATCTAATACATCCAAATGTGTTCCTGCATCCGCTAACCCATCAATGCTGCTTTGCAGGGTATCACTAACGCGATCAAATAGTAATTCAGCATTACTTAAAGGCATTCGCGTAATGCTGTCGTATACCACTATATGGACACGAGATGCCTCAACATAAGTAGGTTCTAATACGGATAATCCTTCTTCAATATCGGAGCAAACAATGAGTCCCGACTCGAAATAAGGGTAGGCACCCCAATTCCCGTAGAAGCCATTACCAGAAAAGGATGGTGATGTATCATAATAACCAACTTCAACGAGTAATTCGGGATATTTAGCATCGATAATCTGAACGCCTGCGGTGTAATAGGAGGTTACCACCCATTGGCCATAAACATGGGCATTATGAGGAATCACACTCGAACCTAAAGAAGTCTGTATACGATCTAGTTCCGTGATGTTTGTGAGGTCGCTCACATCATAAGCGGTTAAAAACGCGTTCCCAATCTCATCAGTAGTAAACAACACTGTATTGTCATCACTAATCCAAGTATTATGAGTAAAAGCATTGGGCGTACCATGCGTGGCCAGTACTATGGTGCTGTCTTTTACGGTGGCATCTACTACGACAAATTTCCCTTGATAAACTGCAGAACCCCAAATGGTATCGCCACGAACCATACCGTCGTGAAAATAATAATCATCGTACATACCCACGTAGGTTGGATTCCATGGATCCGTTGCTAGATCGAAAATGAGCGCGCCACCGTTACCCACATTTGCTCCAAATAAATACGCATAGCCATTTTCGTCGATGTATAAGTTATGCGCTGTCTTTAAAGTATCCGAGCTGCCTGATGGGGTCTGAATAACAGGATTTATAGTTTTGTATGTAGGACTTGTATTGTCTACACTATCTAGGTCTATGATAAGTAAACCGTGGTCCGGAATGGTATTCCATGCAAACGTATTATCATGTGTGACATACGCATAGTGATCCCATGTCTTTAAATCACGCCAAATGCTGTACGGCCCTTGAATAAATTGCCGCTTTGAGGGTATAATACTGTCTGAAACCTCCACAATACTAACTCCAGCGGTGGTACCCGCTATGGCGAACTCTCTTCCGGTAGAAGAGGTGTATCCCCAAATATCATTCATATCATTCATGTAAGTCGCCTGACCCTTAAGGGTGATATTCAGGCTCACCTGTGCCGTTACACCAATTGAAACTGCAACAAATAAAACGAGTAGCGTAGAGCGCATATTAGAAATCTAAAGTAATCTGAGGGGCTTGATCATCTGCATCATAAGAACCATTTTTATCCGATTTTGGTTCATCGGAATCTGACTTAGAAGGCATTACCGGTTTATCCATGTCGTTGAGATTGTCCACAACTTCATTAACTGCAGTAGTACTTTCAGGGCTTGCTTCGACTTCAACAATGGGTGTTACTTCTGGGACATTATCCACTTCTATAGCAGGTGCTTCAGAATCGGGTAAAGACTCCAATGGATCGATCTTATTCAAGGTTTCCGTAGTCAGTTGATTTCCTTTTGCTTTGATTCCTTTTACTGAGATGAACGAAGCCAGATCCACTTCTTCCGGTGAACGAAGTTCTCCTTTTGTTTTACGGAAGACCATTTGAATTCTTGGCAGCGGATCATTCGATAAATAGCTCAACTCACTTTTAGGATGTGCAGTAATGATATTTTCTTCTT
>JAKMEB010000023.1 GCA_022426185.1 Schleiferiaceae bacterium | reverse complement strand
CCGTAGGTTGCTCTATTTTAGGTTCAATAGTAGTTACAGTCACATTCACCGGAGCTGCCGGCTTACTAGGTTCGGAAACAACGGGGACGTCTGGTTTTTGAGAAGCTGCAACAGGCTCAGGAGCTTTTACGTTTTTCGGAGTCGTTTTAACCTTTAGTTTTTTGGGAGTCTTTGATTTAGGTGACTTTTCTTTAGTGTTCACCTCATTTGAACGGACAGCCTGTTCCGTCTGACTTTCATAATAGACTTTTAAAGCTTCGCGATTTGGCGCAGCGATCGCTGTTCGTTTTACTTGCGCGGGGAGCAAATAACTTTCTTGCTGCTGAAGCGCTTTCATATAGAGCGCATGCAATGGTGCTGCATAGGGAAAATCGGAAACCGCCTGTTTGAGCATATCAAGCTCCGTAGCGTTTAAGCGCTCAGGGTGGGTATATAATTCTTGGATTTTCTTTGCGTTCATCTACCAATTGGCAATCGCCCGGTTTAAAATATCTTCAGTCAATTCTTTTATAATTTCAGCCGCCAATTCTGCTTCAATATCGGAAAAATTCAAATCTGCATCGTAATCTCTAGAACGACTAAAACGCTGTTCAAAACTGTTTTCCTCAGCAATACTGTTCTCGAAAGAAAGCTTTACGGAGATGGTAAAGCGCATCTGAGCAACTTCGCTAGGGCCCCTCGCCGCTTGTGGACGTAAACTGTAATCTGTGATGGCACCTGAAAACTCCATATCTGCGGGGCCGTCGACCAAACTCAACGAGGTTTGCTGCACAAAAATGTCCTTAAGAGATTCCGTAAAAATCTGTGACATTTCAGGATTCACGATCGCTGCAGTATTATCAAAGAAGTCTACATTCAATGTCTTTGCCTCTCCTACATTTCCTCCAGTAAAGCTGTATCCACCTTTACATCCCGAAAGGACGAAGAGAAATAACACAGTTGTTATGAATCGAAATCGGCGCATCACTCTAGGTTGTATTGTTTAATCTTACGGTACAAGGTACGCTCGGAAATGCCCAATTCTTTCGCGGCAGCCTTGCGTTTTCCTTGTGTCTTATCCAATGCCTTTTTGATCAATTCAATTTCTTTATCGACCAGACTCAGATTTTCAATTTCGATCGTATGCGCATCGTTTTCATACGCGTCGTAGTCGTCTGGGTTTACAATGGAAACGTCGTTCGATCGGTTTGCAGTATACGGCGTCACGGAGGAACCTTCGGTATATTCCGCTCCAATCTGAGGGAATTCGCGCTGCACACCTTCATAAAAGCCTTCGCCGTCCTGTACCGCCTTCTTTAATGCATTTAATTCTGAACGCATCTCAAACAAGAGTTTGTAAAGCGCTTCACGCTCTTTTGCAAAATCTGCATTGCTTACTCCATCACTGATGCGAGAATTGGCCAATGCAGGTAGATTGGGTGCATCTACTTCGGGTAAATAGGCTTTAAGCACTTCTTTACCTACCATTCGAGTCGTTTCAATCACGCTCATCTGCTCCGCGAGATTACGCAACTGACGTATATTTCCAGGCCAACGATAGTGTTCTAACAACCGTACAGCCTCATCGTCAAGGCGCAGCGGTGGAAGATGGTATTTATTTGCAAAATCCGAAGCAAATTTTCGGAACAACAAATGAATATCTGAAGGCCTTTCCCGCAGCGGCGGCAAATTAATTTCAACGGTATTCAATCGGTAATACAAATCCTCACGGAATTTGTGATTTTTGATGGCGTTAAGCATTCCAACGTTGGTGGCGCCAACGACGCGAACATCAATTTTATTTGCACGGGAGGCTCCCACGCGAATGAACTCGCCAGTCTCTAAAACTCGCAGCAAACGCACCTGAGAAGGCATAGGCAATTCGCCTACCTCATCTAAAAAAATAGTCCCTGCATCCGATTCTTCAAAATAGCCTTTACGCGCTCCAGTTGCTCCGGTGAAGGCTCCTTTTTCATGCCCGAAAAGCTCAGAATCTATAGTTCCCTCTGGTATGGCACCGCAGTTTACAGCGATATACGGGTTGTGTTTTCTATGGCTTAACGCATGAATAATCTTTGGAATACTCTCTTTACCCACACCACTCTCGCCGGTAACGAGCACGCTGATATCGGTCGGTGCGACTTGAACGGCCTTCTCTAAGGCGCGATCCAACAATGGACTGACCCCAATAATTCCAAAACGCTGTTTAATGCTCTTAATATCTGACATAGGTCCAAATAATTTAAGCCTCTGGATTCGCTACTACGGTTCCCAATAAGGTTGCAGTAGTACAACTGTTTATCTTCACATGAACGAAGTCACCGGGTTTAAAATCGTGGCGATCAAAGACAACCACACTATTGGCATCTGTTCGCCCAAACAATTGTGCCTCACTTTTCTTAGAGGTTCCTTCTA